>JBBQSE010000155.1:0-15820 GCA_038214195.1 Planctomycetales bacterium | reverse complement strand
GTCTTAGACAGAAAACCAACGAACTTAATGAAGCTTATCAAAAACTAAAAAATAAGACGACAGAGGCAGTTCAACTCGCTGATCGCCTCAAGGCCGTTGAGACACTCGTCAACAGGGAGCCGGAGGAATCCAAGCGAATCGCAATATCTTACGATGAGTCGTCAAAGGAGGTAGGAGCAGCTGAGACGCATGCATCGCATCCAGAAGTAGTGCAAACAAAAGAACCGAACTTGGGAGAAGTTCCTTTTGTTTTGAAATATTGGGGGTCAAGCAAAAGAGAGATAAGCGTCGCTTTCTTAGACGGCGACGCTGAGCTTCACTTGTTAGTGCACGAAGTTGCGGTGGAGTGGACGCAAAATTCTTGCATTCGGTTTACTTTTCTGCCCTCCGACGAGCCTGCATCTACCGCGAAGGTGCGAATAACCTTTTCCGGGGGAGGATCTTGGTCTTTTCTTGGAACAGATTGCCTTCACATTGAACCGACCAGGCCTACAATGAGTCTCGAAATCATTCCGCCGGCCTCGGACGAATTAGCACGTGGAACGATCTTGAAAATGTTTGGTCACGTCCTTGGCCTCATTAACGAGCATCAGCATCCCAATTCGTCGATTCAATGGAATAAAGATGCAGCCTACATTTTCTATCAGAGAACAAATGCTTGGGACAAATCCACAGTTGACAGAAACGTCTTGCTTCGATATCGAAAGGGTGGGGTATATAAGCCGTTTGATCCTGAATCTATCATGATGCCTCCTGTTCCAGCCCTGCTGACGACAGATGGATTTCACGTAGGAACAAATACTCGGCTGTCCAATGGCGACAAGGAGTTTGTTCGCACGTTTTACCCCGAGTCCAAGTAACCAGAATTGGTCCATGCATGTGGAGAAGCATCAATGGGGCAGGTCTCTTTGAGATGTGCGCAGCGGCACATGAATTCGATTGAGGCATCAACGCTGACCTACAACACGCGATTCACCGGACGGATCGGTTTTCTCGCCGCGAGGGGCAGCGCGCTGGTCGGCTGGTTGTGCGGGACGGTCGTTTGCGGTTTGCTTCCTGTTGTCGGGCAACTCGTTTCCTTTCGCTGCATTTGCTCACTTAGCAACAGCGCTCGGCCGTTGTGATGATTCCGGCCTGCATTTCCTGACAGAAGTCACAAAAGGTGGTTCTGCGTGAAATGAAGTGCGCGGTCGGGCTCGTGCCACAAACGAGGTATATTTGATGAATGCTTCGATTGAGTGGAGAGCCTGAAAGGCTCGCACAAATCAGCCTGGGGCAAGAGAATCCGCGAATGCGGATGAACGCCGCCCCAGGTTCACTTCAGAAGTTCGGCTGGCAGGATGGATTTGGGGCGTTCACTGTCAGTGTGTCGCAAAAGGATAAGGTGGTGGAGTACATTGAACACCAAATCGTGCATCACTCGAAGCAGTCTTTCAAAGACGAGTATTTGCATCTGTTGAATAAGCATGAGATTGAATTTGATCCGAAGTATGTTTGGGATTGATGTGTCGGCCCTCCGGGCCTCGGAAGGCTTTGGCATTGCTGTCCGGTGGCTCACGCCACCGGCAGAGGTTGTGTCAGCCCTCCGGGCCTGAATCGCACTGCTACTATTTCTAATCCCTGTGTTTTTACTGTCCAAAATCCTTCACGGCGTGCCTTTCCGGGCAAAATGCATTGTTGCCGACAAAACCTGGCGTTGCCCGAGGCTGACATGTTGTGGCCCGTTGGGCCGAATCGCAGTGTTCCAGTTGGCTTTCAAGAATTCCTGGGCGTGTGTGGTTGCCACACTTCCCGAAGACATCCGCGAGTCCATGAAATCCGCGATTTCTAACCCGCGCACTTCATTTCGCGCAGAACACAAAAGGTGGCCGGAACTCGCGTTCCGCAGATGCAGGCTTTGCCGTGACAGACCATCGGTTTCTTTCCGATTGACGTTGGTCGGGTGTTCGGCGAATTGAGCAATGTATTTGTTCGACACAGATCATCCTGGGTTTCTGCAATTTCCGAACTCATCAGAGTTTCAAATCCTGCGCGTGCGTCTTGGGCAACATTCGCCCGATCAGTTCTTTTTCTAAAACGTCGATGACGGGCACCGCCCGACTGCGCTTCCGCCCCTTGTCGGCTTGTCCGGCAGAAACGCAAGATTTGAAATTAGTAACGCCATCAACACCACCGCTCCCCTGCCCAGCTTGCCTGGCAGGAAGCCAAGCTCCACAGCGTTGCTCATGTTTCATCGTGCAAAACTTTCCGTTCCGGTTGGACAAGCCAACCGGGGCGGCCGCGTGTTCGTTCTCGCTGGTTAACTACAAATCTTCCGCTCATGCCAGGCGAGCTGGCACGGGGCGAGAGCAAAAGTCACCTCAAGAACTTTTCGGCGGACTGCTATTTGTCGCGCACCTCACGCACACTGTGCAGGCGACCTCGGCTTTCTTTCACGACCGCATGGCGCGTGGATTGCGTATTCTGAATGAAACGAATCCGATCAGGCAAGTCGAAATGAATTCTTCAAACTCGCGAATCTTCAGCGACACGGGCCAGCAGTCAATGACACTGTCTAAAGAAGCGAATGCGATCAGCACGGTCGGCCAATCAACTTCACATCATGCAGACTCATCCGTCGAACAAGAGACAACTCATCATCTTCCTGAGGCCACACAACCAGGTGCCAGTGATTTTTCATCAGACAATACTAGAGCAGACGAGTGCCGGTTCGAGCCACGGCTTCCTCAAGCACTGTCTCAAACGAGATGAAGTCTTCATCCTTCGTAAAGATCGACATTCGCGCGGTTCAGCAGATGATATACCCAACCAGCCCGTGCTACTTTCGCAAGCTATTCCCACTTAGGACGCATACAAAAACAACATCCCGATTTGTACGATGGACTTCCAGTCCGTCGCGGGTTTTCGACGGACTGGAAGTCCATCGTACGAAAATTGTTTTTGCACACGTCCTTACTCATCGCCGCTTCCAGCTTGAGCAATCGCTGTTCGAGCTGTTGTAGTTGCTGTTCCTTCTGCTGCAACTGGGCCTGTTGCTCCTGCACCTGTTGCAGCAGCAGCGGGGTGAGCAGGTGGTATTTCACGGTTTCGGGCTGCCCGGCCTGATTGAACACGACCAGTTCCGGGAACACTTCGGCGACTTCTTCGGCAATCAGTCCGTATTGAACGGGCTTGGCCCCATCGTTGAAGGCCTGCTTGTAGCGGAACGTCACCGGACGCAGGCTCTGCAGTCGCTCTTGCGTTTCGGCTTCTGACAGATCGTGAATGTCTTCCTTGAAACGTCGCGACGAGCTGACAGTGCCCAGTTGGCCGGTACTGTCAATCATGACGGGCACGGCATCATTGGCACCGGTTGTCACCCCCACCACACCCGCCAGAAAGGCCCGCGTCTGATTCTCCGAATTGCCGAGACGAATGGTCTTCTCTTCTGCGGCCAGTCCCGGGTGGCCAATCACAATGTTATGGCTGCCCGTGGTCAGCAGGTTACCAGACTTGTCTCCAATCGCGATGTTGAATCCACCGGTCGTGTTGTTCAGCAGCGATTCCGTTCCGATCGCCGTATTCGAATGGCCCGTCGTATTGGCCTTTATCGCCAGCAGACCAACGGCGACATTCCAACTGCCCGTGGTGTTCGAGCTTAAGGACGATTTACCGACCGCTGTGTTGCTGACTCCAGTGACATTGTTCTTCAGGGCCTCGCTCCCGAGCGCCAAATTGAAGTCCCCTGTGGTATTCAGGCGAATCGCTTGAGCCCCCACGGCCGTGTTGTTCCCCCCCGTGGCGTTAAACTGCAGCGCACTCACTCCCAGGGCCGTATTGAAGTCCCCCGACGTGTTCTCCTGAAGTGCATTCTTCCCCTGACCTAGATTTTCAGTGTACCGCAGCGGGATGTCGGCCATTTCATCGACCGTCAGCAGACGATCATAGATGACCAGATCATCGACCCGCCCATCGAAGCGATTTCCAGAATTGCTGTTGGCAAAGCTCCAGACTTTGTCTTTGGCTCCAGCACTCAGCTGAAAGCCTTTCGGCAAGTCAGTTTCACCGACAACCTGGCCATTCAGATAGACTCGCACCTTCGATTCAGGAACGCTCACGCCACACACCAAGGCGTACCAGATATTCTCTTTCAGAGGTGGTTTCTCCACTTCGTACTTGAATTTCCCGCCGTTCAGCGTCACCAACAGCTGTTCATTCTCTGACCGGGACAATTCGAACCACGGTTGCCCCGCACCGACGGAGAGCAGGTGCCGCGACTTGTCTGCGGAGAATCATGCACTGAATCGGATCGCTACGGTGAAATCGTCAGAGGTCAGTGCCGGTGTACTGATCTTGGCCACGTACGCCTGATCCGTCTCTCGACTGCCCCCGTTCAAAAACAGGAGGTGCTCCACGAAACTCGTATTCTTGAATTCAGCAGTGGCATCGTGGCCGCTGGTGTCGTTCGCATTGCCGTTGAACTCGAAGTCCCCAATGATGGAGTTGGCATAGTCGCCAACAGAACCGTCGACCGTCGAACCATCAGCGGTCGACTGTACCTTCCCGTCGGGAACCTTGAAGACTTGAGTTAGATTCTTCGTAGTTCTCTAGGTGCCTACTACTTGCCCGGCCGCTTTGAGTCGCCAAAAGTGGCCGGGGAAGGTTTCGATCGGATCCATGACTGCGCCGGCCTCGATTTGGCCGTATGCCGCCTCATTCCCTTCCGTATCGACCCAAAACACGCTCACTACGTCGGCCCGGGGGGGTTCGAAGTTGAGCGCCACTTTCTCCTCGCCGTCCTGGATCGTCTTCTCCCCGGTCGAGGCCCCGCCCCGTGGCTCCTGGCCCTGGCAGACGACGGCAGTCAGGCACAAGCTTAAAAACAGAACTGGCAAACAGCGTTGCATGGAGGCATTCCACAGAGAGTGCAAGGGGAGAAAAAAATCGAACGGACTCTCTAATGCCGAGAGCCGTTCGCAAGATTACTGCGGATCGCCGATAATGCCATCAAACGCGGCATGGCTTAAGGTGCAGATCGTATCTGCAGCCGAGACGACGAACAAGACACACAATGTTCAGATTCAGCCGACTATTTTTGGGGTGAACCGCAAATCCGAGCCATACAAGACAGAGACCTGAAACCTTTTTTCTTTTTGCTCCAGTGCGATGACTAAATCTACTGCGTCGAGGATTTCTGTTCAGTTTCCAGGAACCGGTCGAAATCTGATTGCTCCTGGACGATCCGAGGCGATGCGGCCTTCTTCAGATAAATAAGTTTCTGCATAGCTGCGGCATCAGTCTGAGTGTCAATTTCACGAGTCGCTCCATAGAGACCAGCGGCGAAGAGCTTCTCGGTGGCTGCTCCCAGGGCACTTGTCGGGCTGCGAGGGTCAAAATGAAGCCCGCCAGGTTTTGTCCAGATGTCTGCAATCTCAGGTGCTACAAGAAAGAAGATCCCAACATCGTTAAGGATGGACAAGTCCGATTTTTGGGCCGGGTTTGTACTGCTGAACGGGGCATCAGCATCGTCAAAGACATGAAATGCCGTTTTCCCTGGAGACTTGACTCTTCGCGTCGCAAAGATTTCTGGCATCTTCGGAATCAACTCGCGATTGTGCGGACTGTCCCACGGCTCATCCAGA
The DNA here is from genome assembly GCA_038214195.1 of Planctomycetales bacterium. Lineage (GTDB taxonomy): Bacteria > Planctomycetota > Planctomycetia > Planctomycetales > Planctomycetaceae > SXXK01. The sequence continues at coordinate 10,199 of JBBQSE010000155.1, read as the reverse complement.
TGAAACTGATCATAAAGTTCCTTCTCATTGAGATGCGGAAGAAGTTGCACGCGCCAACTGAGCTTGTTTCCCGAAGAGGCCGCTGGTGGGCAATGGTGAAAATCATCAAGATAGTCCGTCAGAGCACTTCGAAGACCCCAGAATTTCAAGCGTTCCTGGGATCTCAACTCTCTTTCATAGGACTCAAGATGTGCTATCGACAACTTCTTGAGGGTCGGCGCAATCGCTATGGAAAAGCTGTTGGTGTCGGCAACCGGGGGAAATCGAACACGAATGGAATTGCCTTCGCATTCGACCTGAATCCGTCCAAACAGTTCTGCATTCGATTCAATGATCTCAGGAGTCACCCTTTCTGCCGTTCGAAGTGACTCCAGCGCTAACGCCCGCGCGATCGCCGACAATCCTGTTAGCATCGATTCGATCTGCAGAGCTGAAACTCGATCCTTCATCTGCAGTTCGATATTCGTGAAGCCTGCATTTGAATCAGTCCAATTGACGACGATTCGACTGCTCAGGAATTTCTGACGGACATCAGGCAGATACTGACTGTCCATCGACGGCACAGCCTTGCTTCGCAACGCTGATTCTGAAGCAATCGCCACGAACTGCGATTTCTGAAACAGGCGCTGGAACTGACTCTTCAGCGTAACGTCGGACATTGCATGTGTTCGCGCGACGATCCGCTCTGCGAGTTCCGACGAGACCAGGATCATCGTTGCAGGGTCCGGAAACCAAAGCCTTTGACTTGAAAAATCGAGTGATGGCAAACGACCGTTTTGCATCGGCTCCGGCCGACCAAATTTCGCCGTCAACGCAGAAATGATAGCCTTTCGATCAAGTGGCCGTGCCGATCGCACCAGGATCCCTGGCAAATCTACTCGATCGACTCTCCCTGTTGACAAGTCCGCTTCATCCCATGGAATCTGCTGTCCATCCCGACGTCCTGCAAGTGCGTTAAAGACTTCCGGGGCAATATCGCTCTTGAGGTACCTGACTGAGCCGTCCATGATTCCACAACAGAATTCCTCTCCAACATCACCCAACGAACTCACCGGGTTACTGGAGTTGATCTCCAATGGGCCCGGTTTTGTCCAGAATTCCGCCGTATTCGGACCTGCTTGCACGGCCATGATCGTCGAGCTATTGCCATCTTTAGTATACGAAAGTCGAACTGCAGAACTTCCTCCGAACGGCGTTCCTTTACCTCCCAGAACATGAATAGAAGTTTTGCCAACTTCCTTCACTCCTTCACTGAAAAACTCTTTCGGCATTTGACTGATCAATCGCAAGTTCTGCGGCGAATCCCATGCGGCATGCAGATCAAATTCATAGTACAAGGATTCATAACCCAGCATTGGTAACAGAAACACTCGCCAACTGAGGTTGCCTCGCGGGACTCCGGTAATACCCGAGTGTTCCGGAAATTGATTGTAGGCATCATGAAAACGGTGCATCGCCAGCCCCACCAATTTCACACGCTGCCTGACAGCTCGAAGCTTGCGAATCATCTCGATTCGCTCGATCTCCTTGTCGTCCGCGAACACGACCACTTCTTCGACGTCTGCGAAGTTGAGTCCGGTCTGCTCCTTGAGCACCTCAGCAACTTCGGCAAGCGAATCCTGACCGCCTGAATGCTGCACCACGGCTGCGGTCAATTTGCTTCTCAGCACCTCGGCAGGCTTGAATCCCACGATAATATTCGCATCGTCCGGGATGTATTGCATGAGTTGCCCGTCCGCCGGTTTCGATGCCGGTGGTGGCGCTGTTCTCGGAGTTTTTTGCTGAGCTTCGCACCGAGTGGCTGCTTGCAAGAAAACAACAGCGAGAATCAGGACTCCAAGCTTCACTTACAGACTCCATCCAAGTACCGCCAGTAAACTCATTCGCACGCAATGTAGCCGTACGTACTCCAAACCAACAACAGAAGAACAAAGAAAGAGACCTGCCCAATACTGTTCGGCACGGCGGTCGCAGTACAAGGAGTGGTAGCGGATCGGCGGGTGTCAGGGACAGCGGAGATGGCCGCGATTGAATGCAGCGCGAGGTCCGCGTTGTCATTGCGATAATTCGTTGTGACGGTTTTCCAAACACTGTTGTCCCGCAATCGACAGACGTAACTGCTGCCCACCGCCACGATTTTGTTGAACAACAGAAACTTTGCGTAGCCTCGATCAGTGAACCATCAACGAGTGCGATGGTATGGTTGATGTTCTGCAGACGTTTATCCTGCGCCAGTGGCTGTAACTGTTGCCCGAGTTCGCCGATGATGTTCTTCAGGCGTTCTGCATCGAACACCGTGGTGGATTCGGACAGCGATCCCAGGGAGGTCCGAGCGCAGCCCAGCTTGGCTTGAACGTTTTTCAGTTCGCTGGCCTGCTGCAGTCCTCGGAGTGATGACGATCGGGTTGAAGAAATACAGCAGCATCAACATGCAGTACTGGTCGTAGTGCAGTGTGCGATTGCCTGCCGTACGCGATCACACCCATCGTCATTGCAGCCGCTGAAGAAGCGGCGCAATCTGGCCGAAGTACTTCAGACCGGTGATATCCTTCTCGGTCAGCTTCGCCTTCTCGGTGGGCGTTGATTGTTTGTTGCCATCCTCTGCCATGTGCGAAGCCTGGCAGCTTCAAGGAAGGCGCGCGCAATAGCGCTCACAGAATTTTTCCTGATTTCGCTACTACCACATCAATTGCCGTGCCGAACAGTATTGCCGCTGACCCCTTTTTGTTGACCGTCAAACGGCTGCTGTCCAAACTATCGCTGCCAGCGTGAACTATTTCAGGTCGAATGTGAAATCATCATTTCCAGGGGCAACTGTCGCCTTCAGATCTGTACTTGTCAGGTCTGTGTATTTGGAAGGAATCTCAAGATTCAACGTAGGAGGCTCGACGCCAGGAGCAGGCGGAATATTGGATCCGACGGGAGTAATTGTGACTCGATACGTTCCCGGGAGTACACCGTTGCCAAAAAGGAATCTTCCGTCGGGACCGATCTTGGCATTTGCGGCATCACCGGTCGATGAAGAAGAAAAATTGACCATCCCTTCTGTCAACGGTGTGCCATTTAGAGTCACAGTCCCAGCCACTTCGACAGTCTTTGGGATGGTAGACGTTTCGCCGCATCCGGGCAGAGTGAAGAGTCCAACGGCAATTGCCAGAACGCCACAACGAAAAGAAATCATAAGTGATAAACCTTAGTGAAAACAGATTTTAAGACACAACTAACAGCAGCAGACTGAGGATTCGCCTGGTTCTTCCAGCCTCAAAAACGACACCAGACGCAGCAAATTTGCTGCGCCCAGTGTTGAGGCCATCGACAGCATGAGTTTTATTCAGGAATCAGAATTCTCCGAGTGGCACGCCGTCCTCACGTGAGCACAGGTTACGGAGAACTCCCATATCCATGTTTTCGGAAAGGAATCGGACCGAGCCATCGCCCAGTAGGCCGTGAATCCCACCCACATGAAATGAGTTGATCACGGTGTTTGCATCCCATGGATTGTCAGAACCAGCAGCTACCGTTGGAGAGTTGATGCGGTACTGAACACCCGTCAAACCTGAGCTCCAGGAATCGGCACCATTCGGCACTGTCGCGGATACTCCACCGCCAAAGGTTGTCCCTGTGTACCCACCATAATAACCGCTGCGCATGTCCTGTGTACCGACTCGGCCCGACTGTTCAGCGACCATCATGACGTTGGAAGTGCCGTCAATCGCATCTCGAATCCGAGTCAGCTTATTGTGCAGCAACATTCCATTGTTAGTGTAGAACCCGCCATAGTTGCTGGCTGAACCCACGATCCGCCCGGCTACGTCCGGAGTCGCTCCTGAGATTCCCACATACATTGGGATCTGCGTCCGCTGAGCGTTGTTATAGGTGGTACCGACTGAGTTGTCTGCATTGGGATCCAGAGGACTGGACGGGCAAATGTAAGCCGCAATTTTGTTGTTCGACAGCGCAGTCGTATTGGTCGTCACTGCGTTGCTGTTGAACGACACGTTAAAGTCCAAACTCGCGTAAAGATTCGCCTGCTCCAAGTAAGGGAAAATCTGCAGGCGCCAGTTTGGTACACGATCCCACGGACTGAATGAGCCGATTGGCCAGCAGGTGGATGTGCTCTCGTAGTTGTGCAGAGCCAATCCGATCTGCTTCATGTTGTTCTTACACTGCGTTCGCCGGGCTGCTTCTCTGGCCTGTTGTACTGCTGGCAACAGCAGTGCAATCAAGATCGCGATGATTGCGATCACCACCAGCAACTCGATCAATGTGAAACCCACTCTTCTTGGTCGGGGCATAGAATTCTCCAAATACGATGAAGCAAAACAACGTAAAATTGAGCACACGCGGAAGATTCAAATCAGCCAAGCTGGGTGACTGCATGAACACTACAAAAAGAACAATTGTTCAGCAACCCTGTTTGTCGCCGATTCTGCAAGATTTGGACGGGCGAACTCTTGTGAGGGTTTCTTAAGCCACTGTCACAATCGCCCGAATGATTCGCATGACTCGAACGAAGCTGCTGCTCTACTTTGCTCCAATGCTTGCAATGCAACTGAGATGCCAATGCAAGGTCTAATAAAGATTCGTTGATCGCTGCAGTTGAGTTGAACCTTGCTGAATAGCATCGTCCGGCTTGCCGATTATTGTCATTCATCAATGAAAGCGACTTCGCTGATCCACTATTAAGGACAGCAGCGACCCCGCTGCTCAACGTTGTTTGAGACGGCAGAATCTTTCTCAATCATCGTGAGCATATTCAACAAGCTGCTCAATTCAAAGGCACGCATGCCTGTTGGCAGGATCAGGATTCTTGGCCGTCGGCGCGTTGGCCCTAAGAGTTTGAGCGTTTGGAAAACGCAGCTAAATATCGGGCGTTTTGCAAAGTTGGACTGCTGTGTTACTTCGTCGCGACGGTCAAAATGATCATGGGATCATCGGGAAGCAGTGGGTTCGTCCCTCGATGACACACCAGAGCGTATTCGTCTGGATAGTTGAATAATTGTCCACATGTCCCGAGGGCCATCGAATGGAAATCTGAACATCCGAATGATCGCCCACTGCAAAAATCAATTGCCTCTCATTACTGGCCTGATAGCCGTCTCCCGCTATCAACTGACGCGAAATTGTTCGCGCGTTTGTCTTAACCTCAACGACGGTTCCGACAGCGTCACGAGAGCTCGTGGTACCGACAAGTTGGATTGCGATGAATCCGCCGATTTCTGAAGATTCGTTCGTCAACAAGGCGGCCGGACTGTCCAGATTGCTTATCAGAATGTCCTCACGTCCGTCCCGATTCCAGTCAACACGTGCAACTGATCTGCCGAGGTATTGGCCCTCGAACCATGTTCCAAGTTGTGATGCCGGAACTTCCTCGAACGTACCTTCGCCGATGTTTCGAAAAAACTGTGTCGGCATGTGCAGAGGGATCTCGCGCGCGGTTTCGTCGTCAACATGGCCGTTCGTCACGACCAGATCAGCCCAGCCATCCAGGTCTGCATCGAGAAATTGTGCGCCAAATCCAAGCTGGCGAATGCCGGGTTCTCGTAGTCCGGCCGTGGCCGTCGTGTCGAAGTACAGCAGGCTGCCCTGTCGCTGATAGAGCGTGTTTGATTCGTTGAAATAGTTGCTGACAAACAGATCAAGCTGGCCGTCTCCGTTTGCGTCGCCGGCAGCAATTCCCATGCAGGCTTGAGTTCTTCCTTCACGATCAAATGCCAGCCCTGCGACAACAGCCGATTCTTCAAAATGCGGAACTTCGCCGATTGTTGTCGTCTGATTGTGCAGAAAGAAGTTCGCCGTCGTGTCATTTCCGACGAAAACACTCAAACGACCAGATCCGTCGAAATCCGCTGCGACAACTCCCAATCCTTTGCCACCGGGAGCAAGCATTCCGGACTCGGAGGTAACATCCATGAATTGGCCATTGCCAAGATTCATGAGCAGTTGATCATCTGCAGCATCAAACTCATGCGGTGTACAGGCTCGCAAAGTACCATCGGCCTGATGACAAATGCGGGTCAACAAGTCGGGCCCCTGGAGATAATTGACGACATACAAGTCTGGCAAACCATCACTGTTGAAGTCTGCGCAAACAGCACTGGTTGACCATTTGTCACCCACGATATTTGCTGAATGCGTGATGTCGTCGAACGTTCCATCGCCATTGTTTCTGAAGAGTCGATTCCCTTCGACATTGGCAACGAAAATATCGGGCCATCCGTCAGCATCAACGTCCGCAATCGCCAATCCCTGACTGTATCCGGGTTCAAAAATTGCGGCTGGACTCGAAACATTCTCGAAGCTTGAACCGCGAAGATTTCTGAACAGAACATCGGAAGGCATTGGGCTCTCGGCAACCGGCCAAAGACCTCCCTGAGTAAAATACACATCCGGCCAGCCATCGCGATCGTAATCCAACACACCAGTTCCGCCGCCCGAAAACTGAAACATTCGCATCCCAGGCCCGGGAATGGTGTCGCCGTGAGAATACTCAAACTTTAACCCTGTGCGTTCCGCATCATCGACAAACTGAATTTGTCCACCGGATGATGCGGCTTCAGTTGGCACCGACGACAACATCGGATCGTCGCCGATTCCATTGTCCATCCAACGAGGAAGTGCAAATTCAGTAATCCCCGGATGCAATGCCGGCTGGGCATTGAGCATGACTCTGGGTGAAGCTGCCGCAGGCTTTCCGATGTTGCTGACAGCTGCCGCTTGTTGCGGAATGCGAACTCGAAGAAGCTCAGCCCACCCCCAGACCTCCCAGGCATGACCGCAACGGTCTGCTGCTGTGATCGTTTGCAGAACTTTGGCCGCCGCCGGATCCAGGTTGAATTGTTTGGCCGACAACAGAAACTCCTGCAACGCTTCGTTTCGCTTTTGAAACCCTTCCGCCAGACGAGTCTCTCCGATGGACGCAAGCAATTGCCCCAATTGGTGATGAGCGCGACGATGAGCAGGATCGCGGCGGGCCGCTTCCCAAAAGCATCGAATCGCCCCACGAGAATCCTGCTGTCGCAACGACCAGTCACCAAAGACGGCCCATACCTCGGCATGGTCGGCCACCGTTACGCTGAGCTGCGAACGCCATTTCAGGAAGTCAGATTTGTCTGGCAGCTCGCTAAGAATGCGTCCCAGTCTGGCCTGCGCGTCGGGAAATTCTGGTCGCTGCTTCAATCCGCGTTCGTAGAGCATTCTTGCCGTGGGAAAATCGTGCTGCTGCCACGCCTGATGCGCCTGAGCCAGGATCGTGAGCGGATCATCCGGGCTGTTGGCCAGATAGTCCTTCAGCGACTCTGCGTTTTCCGCAGCGGTATCACCGAGCGCCAGCAGAATCAGATCGACTTGATTGAATTGACCAGTTCGCAGGCGATTAAATCGCAGTGTTGCAGTCTCACTTGTGAACCCACAAAGACCGTAAAGTCCGGCAAGATGAGCGAGAGCGTATTGATGATCAGGATTGAGCTCGACTGCTTCGCGAAGGAAAACTTCCGCAGCAGACAATTGAAACTGACGAAGTAGAAGAATGTCGCCCGCGCGGAAACAAGCTTCTCCCCGTCGTGAATGTAGTCGCGGGACTCGGCTATAGAACTCAGCGGATTCCTCAAACTGATTCATTCGCGACGCGACATCACCCGCCAGAAACGCAACATCACCGTCAGTGGGTTCCTCGCCGAGAAGCGGCTCAAGAACTGTCAGGACCTCCGGCAACTTTCCTTCAATGCTTAATTTCTTCGCCGTGCGAAGCAGCAATTCGGAAGAAGGCGGTCGGCGCAGCCACCATATAATCACCACCAGAATCAAAACAATCATCACCGCGACCAGCATCGAATTCGAACGCCCGTGTCGTGGTGCCGCAAAATATCGCTTGAGGAATGAATGGACTGACGAAAAGCTGGGCATGGGCTGGCGGGTACATTCTGGTCGAGATTCCAGATCCCTTAAACCGCCAAACAGACTCAGAAGATCTGGCGGTAAGACGATAACAATCCTGAGGCTATCAGAAGAGCGTTTGTCATGCCATCTCTCAAGTCTGGACTTGCTGCCTGTGATCATTCATCCCGGAACGATTCCTCGCTCATCACTCAGACGAATCCACGACCGGGGTCGGCAGCCGGTAAAGATGTTCGCGAGTACACGGCATACCGGACAGGCCGCGTTTTCCCTGGTTCGTGGCGACGGTCTGGTAAATGCGGGCACCGCCATCTCCGAGAGCGAAGACGCAGCCAGTCAGATACAGAGTCCACATGCGATATTTTTCGACGCCGACCTGACGGATCGCTTCTTCCCGATTGGCTTCCAGACGCCGCGCCCAGTGGCGACAGGTCATCGAATAATGGTCTCGCCAGCCTTCCACGTCGTGGACATCAAAACCAGACGACTCCATGCACTGAATCATGTGGCCGAGATGATCGAGTTCCCCGCCCGGAAAAATGTACTTCGCCAGCAGTCGGCGTTCGGGTGACATCCGACGAAATTTCTTGTCCGACATTTTGCCGGGGCGCGTGATTCCGTGATTCAGAAACATGCCGCGGTCGCGCAACAGAGATCGAACTTTGGTCATGTAGCCCGCCATGTTGTCGATGCCAACATGTTCCACCATGCCCACGCTGGAGATCTTGTCAAAGGTCCCTTCAAGGTTCTGATAGTCGCACAATTCCACCGTGACGCGATCCTGCAACCCTTCAGCCACAATCTTCTTTTGCGTCAGCGCCAGCTGTTCTTTGGACAACGTGATTCCGTGCGCTTTAACTCCGTAATGTTTTGCCGCGTAACAAATCAACTCGCCCCAGCCGCAGCCGATGTCGAGGTACTTTTCATCCGGCTTCAGTTGCAGCTTGCGACAGACCATATCCAGCTTGTTCAGTTGGGCCTGTTCCAGAGAGTCCGTCCAGTCATGAAAGTACGCGCAGGAGTAGAGCATTTTGTCGCCAAGGAACAACTTGTAGAAGTCGTTGCTGACGTCGTAGTGAAACTGAATAAAATCGGTGTTTTCACCGCTGGCTCGATTTCTTCCGGATTCCTCCCCCTGATAGGCATGCGCGACACTGGTCGATTCGCCGCGCGCGGTGAGGAATGTCGCGGCGAAACGGAGGAACAGTCCCAGTGGTAGCCTGCGACTGTTTCGGCGGCTGTTCTTGACGCGAGCTTTTTCCAGCAGCGTCAACAAATCTCCGCCGGAATACCCGATCGCTCCCCGAGCATACAGACGCAGCAATGTGTCCGCGCCGGGCCGTCTGATAAATGCGCCAACAACGCCAGGTCCGGAGATGGTGACTTCGAGCCCTGGTGTGGGGTTGTCTCCGATCGGAACGAGTGAGCCGTCCCAGAGTCGAATCGAAATCGGGGCGTTCATCTTTACGCGAAGGTAGTCGATTAGCTCCTTCGCCAAACGCAGCCGTTTGTCGTCTTTTGTCTCTGTACCGATCATCGGCGTTCTCCATAACGCGGGGTTGTCACCTCATTTGTAGCCGAACTCGTGAGAGTTCGCTCCGAAGTCTCACGACTTCTGCTACGTTGATGAGCCATTCCATGTAGAATCAGGCCCGTATTTGACTGAACCCCCGTGAATTGATCTAGACGTGTATTTGCTCAGCGGACGCAATTCAGAAAAAGAAGACGGAATTTGTGGGCGGTCGAGGCATTTTGGCTATGTGAGGAAGCTGCAAGAAATGGCGTCTCTCAACCTTCCAGAGGACTTGGTCTCGTTCCTGCGGAATGGCAGGCAACTTGAGTACGATCCTGCTGCATGTGACGTGGGGAAAGCGACGCTCGTGCCGCTCGACAGACTCAAAGTTTTGTGGTGGGTGAGGAAGTTGGCGATCCGACACATGAATTGGGTAAACACATGGCCGGACTCGCGCAGCTGAGACAGTTTCAAGACGAGACTTGAAGACAATGTGCAATCGAATGCAGTGGATGAAATCCTGGTGCTTGAATCTCGTCATCCGCGAAGTGATGCCAATGAATTCTCCGCGCCCAACGACCTTAGCATCGAGCGGTTAATTACTGTCTTATCAGCCGCAACGCGCTAGCGTCCGGTTCATTGAGAAAACCGGGGGCTAGCGCCCAGCGGCGCGTGAGTTGTAGGTAGTGTAGCTCAATCAGTCAGTTTACTAACGAAAAGGAGAACGAAAAGTATGCGAATCTGATCTAGGCGGGTCCGTACCGGTCTAGAAGTCCTTACCAGAACTTTC
>JBBQSE010000154.1:0-15884 GCA_038214195.1 Planctomycetales bacterium | reverse complement strand
TAAACTTACTGCTGATCAGCACAGAATCCCCAGACAGAATCCGCCGCGTTCCAGACTTAACGCCGCGCATGAAGAAGCCCGACACTCGCGAGAATGTCGGGCTCATGCGGTTTGCTGATTCGGACTTCGGTCAAATTCTAGTGGTGGCCGAGAGCCTCGGCTTTATATCCACCCTTTGACTTAAAGTAGAGGAACAGTGCGACATAGCATGCGAGCATGAACGCGGGAAAGTAAGCCATCTTCCCGAGCGCGTCGAACTGTCCCGCTTTCTTAGCGTCCGCCAGAGCTTTCTTTCCGGCATCGTCCTTAACCCCGTCTTCTTTTTTGGGATCAATAGCCTGGTAGTTGACGCCCAAATACGTTTTCGGGGCCAGCACAGCCGTCGCAGTCGACTCGGCATTGGCAACAAGTTCGGTGCTCGCAGTGTTCTCCTGCAAAAAACCGATGTAGGGGAATCCAAGTACACCCACCGCAATCATCCCGATCCCGGAGATTGCGTTGAGGGTCAAGGCACCGCCTTTCGGGCATTGCTCAGCAGTAATTCCAAGCATCGTCGGCCAGAAGAACGTCTTGCCGAACCCATAGAGTGTTGCCGCCATAAAGATGGCAGTCAGCGCTGAATTACCACACTTTGACAGCGCGAACAGACCGGCAATGGCCAGAACTGAACTGCCAAGAAGCAACCCGATAGGCGATAGGCTGTGGACGATTGGCCCTGCAAAGAATCGCAGCACCATCATGATCGCCGACGTGTAAATGAGAACCCAGCCAGCATTGAATCCCGCTTCCTTCATCGGCTCTTCCATCAGACCACTGATCCAGCCGTCCGTCCCAATCTCGGTTGTCGCGAGCGGCATCATGATAATAATCAGGAACCCCATGATTGGGCGCCCGAAGCTGCGTGTGTATAGTCCGAACCCCACCGTAAAGATGGCAGCCAAAACTGGCGCGTAATATCGTTCATTCCCTTCACTCCAGTCGAACGCTTCTTTGCTGGCAAGTTGCATCGAGATCAGGCCGAATCCAATGAGCGCACCGAATGCCCCAAATTCACTGAGCATCTCACGGTAGGACACGCCTGCAGCTTCGCGTTCGCTCTTGGGAAACTTTGCGCCGATAAGCATCGCTACATAAACGACGGCGGGAACCGCAATCACTCCCAAAACGATTCGCCAGTCGCCGGACTTCGCCTGCTCGCTCAACATGATGGTAATAATCCCACCGAAGACGAGCCCGCCTGGCCAGCCGGCATGAAGGATGTTGAGCCACTTTGTTTTTTCTCTGCTGAACATTGTCGCCACGACAGGGTTAATGAACGCCTCCACTGTTCCATTGCCCAGCGCCAGGACGATGCTGCCCCAGTAAAGCATCTCAAAGCCCTTGACCTGAGCCGCCGCTAAAGCTTCTCCTTCGACACCCTGGATCGCACCGTAAGCGAGAAACGCCATCACGAGATAGACGGCGTAACAGCATGCGGAAAAGAGCATGGCGACACGGTAGCCGATTCGGTCAATTACGAGACTGAAGAGAATAATCGAAATGGCGAATGGCCAGACTCCGGCACCTTTGAGGGTTCCAATCGTGACCTTGTCGATATTGAAGTCGGTTCCAAATCGAACGTCGCACAGGTACATGCGGCTGAAGAAGGCGAACGAAGTCGTTACCAAGGCGATGAAGCAGCCCCAGAAGACAAGTTTTTGGCTGTTCTCCAGAGGCTCAGAGATTTTGGGTGCCGCCATTATGGAATTCTCCAGGGTGATGGAATTTGGGGGTTGAGGTGAAGGTCGATTGAAGCGGAACATGCTAACGGCAGTTAGCCACGTTTTGCAATCGGCGGGGACGCTCAAGGGTGAAGCAGGAGGTAAGTTCCCCCACTCTCATCGCGGCAGAGGAACTTTCTGAAGGATCAGCAGATTGCCTCGCAATTCGGCTCGTACCCCGCCGGGCAGGTCCATGGCGGACTGGACGCCATCGGTCAGCATCGACGTCAATCGCCGCAAATGATTGCGGCTCAGGTCCCGACGGGGCCAGTCCTGGCGAATCCACAGGACGGTCAAGGCGTGGCGAATAACGGGTTCCGCGTGAGACTGCAGTTTCATGACGTCCAAACGACACACATTCGGATTCCACTCAAGAGTCGCTGTCGCCAGAACTTCATCTGCCAGAGCGTCGAGTCCCTCCAGAAGTTCCTGAGATTGTTCGGCCAGTCGCACGAGTGAATCCGCGATCCGGACGTTGAAGTCATCCTGCAAGAGCGGAATGAGTTGGTGGCGAATGCGATTGCGGGTGAAATCACTGTCCGCGTTGGTTTCATCGCAGGCAAACGCGATGCCGCGCCATTGAACATAGTCGGCAATGACGTCGGCCTTGATGGTCAGCATGGGGCGAATCAGCTCCACGGACCCATTCAGTCGCCTCCGTTCCGGAATTCCCTTCAAACCGCGGAGGCCTGTGCCCCGAAGGATGTTGTGCAGGACTGTCTCCGCCTGATCGCTGGCATGGTGGGCCGTGGCGATCAGGGGCAATCCACGTTGCTCGGCCAAAGTCTGCAAATACTCGTAGCGGGCGTTGCGAGCCGCCTCTTCCAGACTTCCTCGCGACAATTTTGCAAGTTCCCCGGCTTTGCAGTCTGAAATCACAACGTGTACGTTCAGAGCCTCGCATGCGACTCGTACAAGTTCCGCATCCCGCTTGCCGAATTCGCCCCGGAGGCCATGATTCAAATGGGCGACGACGAGTTCCGAGATCTCCAAAGACTGTCTCAGGTGTACTACTCCGTGAAGCAGAGCCATGCTGTCGCGACCGCCGGAAACCGCCAGGAGGACGCCCTGCCCTGCCCCGGTAAGCCGCTTCAGGCCTGATTCCAGTTGAGTTTCAAACCCCGGTTGGTTTTCCTGGAGTTTTTGGGGCATGGGGTACATGAAATCCTGAATTGGCAGAGCCTGGGAATTCCAGGGTGCTCCGGCGGTTGATTCGCGGGACGGCTGTGATAGCATGTGCCGGTCTCTTTTTGAAGTCTCAGGAGAAACCCTGCTGCTTTGGAAAGGGTGTTGACAGAATTGGTCTTCCGGACCTGCTGTGAACCTGACTGTACGTTCGCCTGGTATCGGCCTGCCGATGCTGAGCCGCCTGAAATTGTCTTTGGACTGCTTACTGCACACATGGGATTTTCTGGATTACTTGTATTGGCGTTCTGCCTGATGGCCCTGGCGGCTTTGATGCCGCTGGGTCGTGTTCGGGCAGTTCCGTGCTGCGCGGGTTCTGGTCAGCTGAGTTGCTGTTCATTAGAATCTGTCGATTTAAGCACGGTGTTTTTGCCAGTGCCGACTTTAACCAGTCCGCCGCTTTGGCAGTGGCCTGGAGTGCGGTACAAGTCCCGGAATTCCCCTGGTCCTCTCGCGCAGCTGCGACCATTTTTTCGGACTGCTTTGCCATCTGCAACTTTCGAGGCCACCGTTCTGATCACCGCTGAGTGATCATTCGCGAGCGTTGCTGTCAGCTCTTCACATCATCCCTTCGCGGATGCAGGAACCGTTTGTGAATTGAGGGGCACTTTCATGGATAATCCAGTGATTGTAGGCTTTGTTGCCGCAGTCGTGGGGCTTGTTTTCGGCTACTTTGTCGATCGTCTCAGCAAAGGTGGAGCTTACAAATCCCGTGATGAAATCATTCGCCAGGCGGAACGTGATGCGGAGAACGTGCGGAAAGATCAGGAACTCAGGCTTAAGGAGGATATGCTGAAGCGGCGTGAGCAGCTTGAGGCCAAAATGGAAGAAGCGCGTGGTGTGCAGCGTGAGCGGGAACGGGAACTGGACAAGAGGGACACGCACCTCGAAGAGCAGCAGGAGTCGTTCCGCAAAAAGGAAAAAATGCTGCAGGGAACTCAGCAAAAGCTGGCCGAACGCGTGAAGTCGATGGAGGCAAAAGATACGGAATTGAGTCGCCTGCTCAAAGAAGAACAGGAAGTGCTTTACAAGACCAGCGAGTTGACTCGTGAGCAGGCCACCGAACAATTGCTCAAACGTCTGGATCGTGAACTCAGCGATCAGACCGGTGCCATGATTATGAAGCATGAGGCCGAAGTAAAGGTCGATTGCGAACGCAAGGCGCGTGAAATCATCGGCATGGCGGTGCAGCGGTATGCGTCGGCCCACACGTCTGAGTCCACGGTGTCAACCGTTGACATTCCCAGCGATGAAGTCAAAGGGCGGATCATCGGTCGCGAAGGACGTAACATCCGTGCGTTCGAGAAAGCCACCGGAGTTGATGTCATCGTGGACGACACACCGGGCGTTGTCATTGTGTCCGCATTTGACAGTGTGCGACGGGAAATTGGTAAATTGTCCCTGGCCAAGCTCATTCAGGACGGTCGGATCCACCCGTCGCGGATTGAAGAGATCGTGGCGGAAACAACAAAGGAAATGGAAGAACATATCCGCAAGCTGGGAATGCACGCGTGCGAAGAAGCCAGCGTGCGGGGGTTGCATCCGAAGCTCATGGATCTGATGGGCCGACTGCATTTTCGCGTCAGTTACAGTCAAAACGTCCGGCAGCATTCCATTGAAGTGGCGCATCTGACAGGCATGATGGCCGAACAGCTTGGTCTTGACGGAACGCTGGCCCGACGATGCGGGTTTCTGCACGATATTGGCAAGGCTGCGGATCACGAAATGGAAGGCGGCCATCCCGCAGTAGGGGCGGAATTGCTCAAACGATACGGCGAAGGTCCGGAGGTCGTCCACGCTGCCGCCGGGCACCACGACGACATTCGCCCGGAGTATATCTATACTGTGCTCGTGGCTGCGGCGGATGCGGTTTCCGCCGCACGTCCGGGGGCACGACGCGAAACGTTGGAAAAATATGTACGACGACTCGAAGAACTCGAATCGCTGGCATGTGGTTTTCCGGGTGTCGATCATGCCTTCGCCGTTCAGGCTGGACGGGAAATTCGTGTGATTGTCGATTCTTCACGTGTCAATGATCGTCAGGCTGCAAGAATGAGTCGTGATATTGCAGGGGCCATTGAACAGACCCTGACCTATCCCGGAGAAATTCGTGTCACCGTTCTGAGGGAAACAAGAAATGTAGAATTCGCGAGGTAGCTGGAATCCTGCTTTCGTAGCTGAAGTCGTGAGACCTTAGAGATTCTGAACTCTCATGAATTCCGCTACAATTCTTAGCTGCAACGACGTGAACTGGTGATATTGAATTTGCGTGGTGAGATACGAACGATCTGACTGACTTCGGTTCGCAATTTTTCCTGATTGATGTTCATAGTATTGTCCTGACAGAATCCCAAAGCGTGACCACCAAGAAATCATCTGCCAAAAAGAATCCGGTCCCTGCTGTTGATGCCGACGCTTTGCGGGATCTGCTGGGATATCTGAACTTCTCTCAGGGAGCTGCCAGCCCGCGGTTTCGAATCGTCCTGAACAATCTGTTTCGCAACGAACAGCTGGCGTCGAGTCCGATCGCGCTGCGCGATTATCTGCTGGATGAACTGCGGCGGTTGTCACAGTCCGGCGACGCTGCCTGTTCCAATCCCGCTCAGGCTGAGGCCATCATACGTTTGACACTGGATGAGGTCTTGCCAGCGTACCGATTGCATCATGCGGATTTGCTGGGGCATCTGTCAGAATCCGAATTCTATACTCCACTGCTGCTGGCGCGGATGTTCGAAGCGGTGCTGTCCGCCAGAGCGGAAGATCATGGCAAGCCTTCCAATGCGGTCGTCGCGGCGGCACTGAAGCAGCTCAATCATTTTGTCGGCTATCGTCCTGTTGCTGTCCTCGAGAACGGACGCCGTTCGGAGATTTACTCGGGCGAACGTTTCTGTCCAGCGCCTCTCTATTTCGCTGAGGTTGGTGCGGCGGTTGGTCCTTACGAGCAACTGATCAATTCCACGATCGCCTTTATGCGGGATCTGCCGGAAGACATTGTCGGCAGCTCTCATTTTTCCCTGGATCGGATGTCTGAGCTGAGTCTCGACATGCGGTCGCACGATCACCTGCATCCCGTCAACAAACGCACGAACTATGTCTTTGGCGAATGGGATCCGGAGGAAATTGACACAAAGGGTTTCTACCGGCGATTTGTCGTTCGTCGTTTGATTCTTGATTCTCTGATCGACTGGATTCAGAGGGACGGCGGGAAACCTGATCCCGAACGGCTTTTTGATGCCTCGGCCGTGCTCGCGGGAACCATTCTGATGGCGTCCGCCATCAGTGGCTCCGGGCCGCAGACCTACGATTCCAGCGTCTCGCTCACGTCGCTGCTGCCAATCGTGGCCCGCCAGCGCGACAATTTTTACCAGCGTTTACTGGACACCGCAAAAGGCGAACGCGCGAAACGGCTGAAACGCCTGGCCAATGAATCACGTCAGCCATTTGGACATGTGCGGCACGAACTCAACATGTATCTCGCCAAGTATGGCGCGGATCAGGTGCAGCATCGACATTTGTCGTGGATGTTTGCCCGCATGGGCTTTGAACAGGCCAGTTGCGAAGAAGCTTCGGTAATCCCCTGCCTGAGCGCGCGTTTCGAATCAGAAATCCAGTCACGTCTCGTCATGGTTCCTCGACTGGTCCGAAACGGAGAACTGGACACCGCCCGCCGCCTGCTGACGGAAGCACGCGACCTGCTGCACCGCGGAATCGAATGTGGTGGCCTGGTCGATCCGTGGAACATTCTCGCGTTTCAGGGACTGTTTCCTCTGTTCTTTGCGCGTGAAGATTCTATCCCGGATTCGCGGGTCGAAGTGTTGTTGGACATCATGGGCCAGATCTTCGATGCCTGCACGCTGGCGATGAGCGAAGCGGCGGCGGCGGGGCGGAAAGATCTGCACGATTCGGTACTCCATGATTTTCGCGAACTCGCCGAACATTGGGATCGCTACGCCACGACGACTGTCAACGATCTGACACATGTCGAAGGCATGAAATCTGTGGAAGCGGCAACTCAGGTCGCGCGTGTCCTGGCGGAATGGCGCACGGCCGGTGAAGCGGCGGGCGATATTTCCTTCTGGCGGATGCACGTCGAAGACTTCGATGCCACCAGCAGCTTCGCTCAGGTTGTCACCGCGTTGCTGGAACGGCAGGATCATGTGGCCGCCATGGGACTGCTCATGCAGTGGCTCAGCCGCGCGGAAACCGTGCCGCTCGAAAACGGTCCGCATTCCATTCATCGGCTGCTCCATCGACTGCTGCAGTGCATCTGCGATCAGCCGGAACCCGACAAAGGCTGGAACAATCTGCGGCGTCTGTTCGCCTTCATGGAAGCCAACGCCGGCCTGTTCTGGGAAATCCCCAGCCTCGGCGAATTTGCTGAGCAACAAAAAAAGAATCGCAAAGGTGGCAAGCCGGATCAGGACGATCTGAATCTGGAACATTTGTTCGACTCGGATGAATCGGAAGACAATCTGTTCGAAGCTGCTTATGAAGAAGTAACGTACAACGATTCTACGGACGATGGAAATGCCGCCGACACGATGGACGGTCCCGCCGGACCGGGAACGACCGAATTCGAAATTCTGTACCGGCACATCGAACCGCGGCTGAAGTTCCTGCACACCGTCGGCTCACTGTGGGGAATCGCCGCTGTCTGGGTATCACGTTCGGCGGCGACGTCAGCGGCGGAAGAAGAGCAGAAGGAACATCTGCGTGAATGGCTGGCGGCGATTAGAGGACGCCTGCACGGATTGAGTGAACTGGTTCGTGAAGTGCGCGACTATGAAATTGCCGTGCATGGTTCCGGGCTGGAAGGCAACATTGAGTACGACATTCAGATGCAATGCCGTCTCTTGCTCATGCAAAACGCGCTCTCCACGACCGTTGAATTCCTCATGGCCGAACGTTTGATCGGTGCCGTCATCGGGGAAGAAGCGGTCGAGACCAAAGAGAAGGACAAGGAAAAAGAAAAAGACTCGTCGCTGGACCGCCAGTTGTCCCGCATGTTCACGGTTGTCTTCGCGCGGGATGTGGATGCCGCCAAGAAAGCGTTTCCGACGCTGTGTCGAGAACTGAAACGTCGCCCGCTGTTATATGTTCCATTTGAAAACGGTGGTCAGCCTGCGGCGATTCTCAAAGCGCGGATGCTGCAGTCCGTGATCCGCGTTTTGCTGAGCCAGTTGCCGCGACTGGGGATGCTGGAGGAAACGTTTGAACTGCTGCAGACCGCCCTGCAGATGGAGCGGACCATGCGACCTTCGGGACAGGCCGTGACCGAATTTGATCGCCTGTTCCGGATCGGGCTGAGTAGCTCGGTGGAGTCCATTCTTCATTCGTCCAGCGGTTGGAAAGGCGACATCAAAAAACGCGTCGCCACATTGCTCAAGCGCATTCAGCGACTCCTGGATTCCTATTCAGATCTATGGACCAGGCACAGTGGTTCGATGCGTCTGTCGATTGTCGAGGATCTGCATGATGATGATTTTGCCGAAGACGTGAAGGACTTCATCGATAAATACGGCGAAGATTTGTTTCACACGCGAATGCTGACGCTCGGCAATGCCCGCGCCATTCTGCATCACGGTGCGGAGACGCTGTTCACCGAACTCGAAGAAACTGTCGCCCTGACTCAAAACGTCAGGATTCTTGAAGATCTGGAGGCCGAACTCATCGATCGCGAAGACGCCGCCGAACTGGCTGAATTCGTTTACGAATGTGTCGTCGATAATTTTGACCGCTTCCTCGAATATAACACAACCACGACGCATTCGGACTATGGCAATCGGCTGTATTGTCTGCTCGACTTTCTGCGACTTGAAGCGCTGTATGATCGCTTTGAATGGAACACGATTCCCTGGCAGGTCGCGCATGAGTCGATGGTGCGAAAAGGCGACATGGAACTGGCCGCCGGTGTCGAAGAATTTGTAAACACCGAATCGCGGGACATCGCGAATTCGTTTGTGGAAGAACTCGAACAGCTGGAATCCCAATACGGCGTGCGTCTGCCAGCCCTGCACGACCATGTCAGTGAACGCATCATCGGTGCCTTGGCGCAGAATCGCATGGCCACTTTGGTCTCTCGCAGCTGCCCCGGAATTCCCGGATTGTCCCAGGCCGACGTGGAAGCCAACTTCGCAACGCTGCGACAGGAAATCGCCGACTTCATGGGCAGGCGAATCGGTTCCGGAATCGAACCACCCGACTGGATGCAGCGTCTTGCCAGCGAACTCGACCGCGTCCAGGACGGCCGCCCCGGTGCCCTCTCCGATTCGCTCATGGACGGCGACTTCCTGCCCCTGACGCAACGCGCCGTTGACCAGCAATTGACAGAAATCAACCGACTCAACGACGCGGCTGGATCGGGGTTGTAACTCGGCCATTTCGCGGAAAGCAGATGTGTCGAACAGTTGTCTCAACTGTTTCATCCGTCGGCGTTGTTAGTCGCCACTCTTGCAGCAAACGCAACGTCGCGGATGGAGTGTCCGCGTTTCGTTCGCAGAGCGAACGACGACTGTGGTGAATGCAGCGAGCTGCCCATTGAACAGGCATTGGTTGATCATTCACTGAGCAATTTGACAATGCCGACGCACTTGCAGCATGTCTAGTAACCCATTGGCTTCAAAGGAGTTACAGCAGAATATCATGGTGGCATAGCGATTGCTTTCTGGCAAAGAGCAGAGGCGTCAGGAAGCCTGTCGCGTATTTTGCCGCCATTCGAGCTACAGGCTGTAATCGATGCGCTGGATCGTTGTAATCGTTGGATTGGCGTTTCTCAATTTCGCTCCGGCAGTCGGGCTGGGTCAGGACGGAGTTCCGGAGAACCCCCCCTACGCACCGAGTGTTTCATTGTGTCCATCCGACTGCCCTTGCGGTCGCTGTTTTGTCGCCGAAACGGACAATTTCCGGATTCAGTGCTGCACTTCAAGTGACCGCGTGCGCGAGATTGGAGAATTGTGCGAACAGCTCCGAACCCGTTTACAACGTCTTTGGATCCCGAATTCCAATGGACACTGGCAACCTCGCTGTGAAGTTGTAGTTCATTCTTCGTTCGCCTCGTATTGCCTTGAGTTGGGTCCGAGCAGCGAACAAACGAGCGGCTGCGCCACGATTCAGCTTGATCAGGGGAAAGTCGTTCGACGGCGAATCGACCTGAGATCTGATTCGACGACCTGCATCACCGACAGCCTGCCACACGAGTTGACTCACGTTGTCCTTGCGGACCGATTCAGCACGAAGCGAATTCCAGCCTGGGCAGATGAAGGCATCGCGATGCTTTCGGAGTCCTCTGGCAAGTTGCGGATTCGGATGGAGGAATTGCAGTCCGTGATGGCCGACGGCCGAACGATTCAGCTGCGTGAACTCGTGACGATGACGAATGGCCCGTCGCCGCGAATTCGTGACGCCTTCTACGGCCAAAGCGTTACGTTCGCCGCAATGTTGCTGGACCGTGGTACGCCGGAGCAACTGCTGCAGTTTGTTGAATCAGGCGAACAGCAGGGATACGACCATGCCCTCCACGACGTTTACGGTTTGCAATCGTGGACGTCTATCGAACAGGATTGGCGATCCCATGCCGGTACCCGGCAACTCTTGCAGCGGCGCGATGAATCCGAGCGCCTGGTTAACGCCAGCGAAAAGTCTGCAGAACCGACCGATCTGACATCCGCGACCGAAGATCCCGCGATCTGAATTGCGAATGGTCTGGTCGAATTCCAGTCAGCCTGGCTAAAGAATTTCCATGCTGATTTGGATGGGAATGCGGACGGGAAGCCAGTCCCAGATTGCCATCGAGAATCGCGCTCGCAGGTCAAGTTCCAGTTGACTTCACAGAGGGCAGGTGTAGATTGAATGCCGGTGTTGTATTACGTATCCGCGCTTGGCTCGTGGAGAAATTGCGGGAGTCCTCTCGTGCAGAGTTTTCGCGACATTTTCCGATCGTGCCTGATTTTCTCGCTGATTTTTTTGAGCGTAATCGGCGGTGGAAAAGTCTCTGCGGATACCTCGGCGGTCGAGAATCTCGATCTGTGCAGTGTGTGTCGCGAGTCCAGCGTGAGCAAACTGGAATTGGCGACCAGCTTCGAGTCAGGCCAGCCCACGATTCCCGATGATCACCATTGCCGCCAGCATCTGCCAGACGCTTTGATGCTCATGGATCCCAGGTCGGAGCCGGAAAGCAATCCTGATTGCGAAACCTGTGTGTATGTGGTCGATCTAATCCCGCGTCCCACAGGTGCCCGTCGGTCTCGCCCGGAATCGCCCGACTGCTGCCAGAGTCACCGCGAGCGACTCCATCTGCAACAGCGACTTTTGATATAAGCCGGACGCCTCACTGCCTGGGAATGCACGTTACACATTCCCCCGCCCGCTCCAAACTCTTGCGGAGTCCGTTTTGCAGGTAGGTATCTGCGTTTGTTGACGGCACCCAGTTCATTCCCACAGATAGTTTATTCAATAGAGGAAGCTGACCATGTCTAAAATCTCCACGGTTATCCTGACCATCGTCGCTGTTGTTTCCATTCCAACCTTCGCTCAGGCTCGCAGTCATTGTCGCAGTAGAGTGATCCATTGCTGCCCTGCCCCGGCTTACAATACTGCCAGCACTCTGGCACCCAGTGCCGCAGTCGCGACAACGACACCAACAGAACAAAGTATCCCTGCGACAACATCAACGACGGAAGGAAACTCGGGCACGTACCGCAGTTTTTCCTATGAGCCATCCACTCCAGCTGTCAGCAGCACGCAAAACGCCCCCGTGATGCGAACCTACAATCAGCCCGCGACCGTAATGAAGCAGACACCACGGTATCTGATGCAGAAGGCCGATCCTCGAAAGTACAATTACTGATTCGTACCAGATCGTCTGGCTCACGCCTCATGCCGGATAACTGTCCGGCGTGAGGTTTTCCTGGGGGATAGATTTGCGGGTGAATGTGCGAATTTGATCGACGACTATGGTCACGCCGAGTTACTCTACTTTCGCCGGTCGTAAATTCCACGTAGCGTTTGGTTTCAATTCGGACATACTCGCAGTCTGGCGGCACTTTGTCGGAAAGGTCGTGCAGGCCGCCTAAGATGACGAAGGTGACCGTGCCGTCGTGGAGCAGGTGACGGACGATCTCCTGCTCTCGCTGCTCTGTGAGTTTCGGATCGTCAACGCATGTTCCATCAGATCGGAACGGACTTGCGGCCTCAAAGGCGGCGCGGTCTTCGACAGGCAGGACGCGGAGAATTCCGTCCATGGAGAGTTGACCCGCAGTTCCGGCAAGTAGTCGGTCCTGTCGAATGGCCTCCGCGAGAGATCGTTCTGAAGGATGACAGTGTTCAGAATCGACCGCAGCGCGAAGTTGTTGCAATTGCTTCGTGAATCTCTCTGCATCCTCAGCGCACAGACCTTCGAGATGCACGGCCTTGAGCTGTAATTCCTCGACAAGAAACAGCATCAGAGTTCGCTGTTCGGCCTGAACGCTTTCGACTCGTGCTTCATGCTGCGCAAACCGGCGGCGGATCTCTTCGTCGTCGACGCCATCGGCTTTGAGCACGGCTTCAAACGATTCGCGGGGTATCAAGTGCCAGTTGCAGAGCTGGACAATCCGGAATCGCCGTTCCGCTTGCGCTGAAAACACAACGACGCGGTCCACTTCCGGACGGTCAGCCACCGAGGCCGGAAAGTCGTCGGAGACTTTCATGCGGCACCTGTCACAGAATTAAACAGCGAGGTTGTCATGCCGTAAAGGATGACAGTTTTTCGCTCCGATTGACACGCTGCGTGGCGTGCTAAGCAGAGTCCGCCAGGAAAATTTCGCAGCCGGATTCGTCAGAATTCGGATGGCCGAGGGCATAGTGGCGTTCGGAACTCTCACGCTCTATCTTCAATCGTTGTCGCGCGCCCATTGCGCATACGGCACCGGGCTGAGGAAAGCCTGGTTTTCAAGGGGAGCGGCTTTGCCGAGTTCGCTGATGAAAGGCGTCAGAAACAGGAAGCCGGCATAACCCGCCAGCAGCGGCAGCATGAGCAGTTTGAGTGACCAGCGATAGGGAAACCATGCCGGTTTGACCTGCTTCATGCCGTAATGATAGACCCAGGCGACCAGCACCCGCGCGGGATATGTAAGGATGATAAAAAAAGGTGTCAGCACCAATAACGCATCGGCTGGCAGAAGTTTGATTTTTGTCAGGTACAGCGGAAACGTCATCACGTACATGAGCACCGTCGTCAGCATCCAGCTCAGTGGTGCGTTTCGAATGACTTGTCGCGCGGCCCTCACGTTAAAGATCGAACGGAAGCGACCTGTGACGGCCTGATGGACCTGCAACTGCGGCAGCCATGCGGCAACCGGGATCATCAGCACCGCGCCAAGGAAAGACAGCACTCCGAAGAGTGGCGCGGTGCGGCCAGGAGCCGAATAGGAAACCAGCAACCCGGCCGGGATCAACAGCCACAGGACAGCGCCAAAGAATGCTTTGAGGCCGATCCAGAAGTGCTGCACCGGCTTCACCAGTTGCAGAACCTGCTCGGTCCCGACCGACATTTCTTCACGGCCTCGGCGGGTGAAAATCTTTCGCAGAAACCAGAAGACGTTCTTAAAGGGACGGAAAAAACAACCGACTGTGCCACCGCGTGCAATCGCCAGCATCAGGTGGATGGCTACGATTGTCTGTGTCACGTAAAGAAGCGTTTGCATCCGGACGACCCGAGGATGAGATTCTCCCAGGATGACGATGGCGTCACTGACACGAACTGCCTGGACTCGAATGAGCGCCAGCAGAATCACGGAAAAGAATACGATCACGCCTAAGCGCGGGGCAAGCACCATGAGCGGAAATCCGTCTCGTAGCCGACCACTTTCCGCGACCCGTTTCTGAGGTTCAATCAGATAGCCAAGTGTCAGGATGTTCAGGCCCGGGATTGCAGCCAGAATTGCCAGAATCAGAACCAAACAGACGGTTCCGATGGCTAGTCGAATAAGCCAGAAAATGGATCGAAACGGTTTCCAGATCCCTGGGAACTTTCCTGGCCCCATTCGTTCTTCGATTGGGATCATGGTCAATGATGGTGCCGAGGCTGGAATGAAAGGGGAATCCTGTGTTTCCGAAGGCGTGAGCAGAGTTGTCATCGTCAGGATTCCTCGCGGGCGTTTTCAAGTTCTTGATGTCGGCGGCAACAATTCAAAGCAAGAACTCGTGCCAAATTCGACGAATCACTGTCCAAATTGGCAGTTAAGTTCCAGGTTTCCGCAACATGGAACGAAGTAGTTTCCGTAGAATGGACGTTGTCGCCCTTCGAAACAAGTGGAGACTTGCTGGACTGTCCATCTCGTTTCAAGTGTGACGAGTTTTGCGGGATTTGAATTTCATGCGCTCTGTAGTCATCTTATTTGCCCTGCTCGTGGCATTTCTGGTCTTCAAGGCTGTCCAGGTCGCTGGCCGTGTCGAGCAGCTCGCCGCACCGCCTAAAGCGGTGGATGCAGATCAGCAGTTAACTCCCGCAGTCGCAAGGCTGAACGAACAGTTCCACAAGCAATGGGAAGCGGAAGGCGTTCAGGTCGTGGATTCAGTCGATAGCCTTGCCGTACTGCGGCGGTTGTCGCTGTCGCTGTTCGGAACGGTCCCTTCACTTGAAGACATTCGCGCTTTTGAAGCCGACAACCAGCCCGAAAAGATCGATCGCTGGGTTGTGCGGATGCTGCAGGATTCGCGTTATAGCGACTACTTTGCTGAACGTCTGGCTCGCAGTCTGGTGGGCGTCGAAGGCGGCCCTTTTATCGTGTTTCGACGTGACCGGCTGACTTCGTGGCTGGCCAGTCAGCTTCATCGGGATACTTCGTGGTCACAAATGACGAAAGAACTGATTGCTGCCGAAGGACTCTGGACGGACCAACCCGCTGCCAACTTTATTACCGTGGCGCGAATTGAAAACGAAGGACTGGATGAGAACAAACTGGCGGGACGTACCGTCCGCACGTTTCTTGGTCAGCGAATTGATTGCGCTCAATGCCACGACCATCCGTTTGATTCATCATGGAAGCAAAAGGACTTCGAGGGACTGGCCGCGTTCTACTGTCAGGCCGAGATTACGGTGGGTGGCGTAACCGACTACAAGACAGATAAGGACAAGCAGCCCGTTGTGTACAAGGTTGTTGATCCGGGTGAGGAAGAAGGCCGAGTCGTTCCTCTCGCAGTTCCGTTTCACCCCGAATGGCTGCCAGCGGAAGGCGGTTTGCGCACTCGATTGGCGGAATGGGTAACTCACAAGGACAATCGCCGCTTCGAACGCGCGATCGCCAATCGGATCTGGGGATTCATGCTGGGTAAGCCGTTGCATGAGCCGGTGGATGACCTGCCGCATCCAGTTGATGGTGAAGAAGATGCTCTGGACATTTTGGGCCAGGAGTTTCGCGTTCGAGGGGATCGGTTGAGTGTGTTGATTCGCATGATCGCCCAGTCGGAAGTCTACCGTCTGTCATCCGAGTCCAGCGCTGACGACGAAGATACTTATTCTGAACAGGTCCGGACATGGTCCGTATTTCCCCTCGTACGATTGCGCCCAGAACAGGTCATCGGATCATTTTTTCAGGCCGGACATATTCGAACGATTGATCAAAACTCAAATCCGTTTATCCGCCTGCAGCGATTTCAGAGCGAAAATAACTTCCTCAATGAGTATGGTGACCTTGGCGACGATGAATTGCTGCAGCAGGTGGGCACGATTCCTCAGGCTTTATTGCGAATGAACGGTCAGTTCACGGAGGAACAGAGCAAGGTTGATATGTTTTCAGCACCTGCAGAGATACTTCGTTTTTCTCCGGACAACGCCGCAGTGGTTGATAACTGCTACCTCGCCTGCTTGTGTCGGCACCCGGCGTACGATGAGAAGACGTATTTCCTGAATCAGCTTGATGCAACAATCGAAGCTGCCGAACAGCGACGGAAAGAGAATCC
>JBBQSE010000153.1:0-15906 GCA_038214195.1 Planctomycetales bacterium | reverse complement strand
GATCGAATCGAGCAACTGCCGGGCTTCGACGGAAGTCAGCACCGGAGTTTTGCCTTTCTTGACGACATGTTTGGGGCCTCGCACGGAAGCGGCCGGATTAAAGGGCAGCACTTGTCCGGTGACGAGATAGTCACACAGCATTCTCAGTGCTGCTAAATGCAGCTTGACGGAGGGGGCACTCAGTTGCTGCGTCAAATGCTCGATGTAGGTGGCGACGACAAATGGCGAGACCGCATGGAGGGTCAGATTCCGTGCTTCGCACCAGTCGCAGAACCGCCCAACGGCGCGAGCATACGCCATGCGAGTTCCGGCATTCCGAATATGAGCGGTGAAGAATTCCAGCAGCCGTTCGGTGGCTTTGAGCCCGGCATTCCGTATCAGGGCGGGCACGAATTGTATCGGAAGCAATTCGATGTGGGTTTCCGGGTTACCGGCTGAGATTAACTGAGGAATGTTGTCATTTTGCATGCCCCACCATGTCACAGCTCTGGCGTTTCAAAAAGGACATTTTGATACGCCAACAATCGACGGCGTTAGTGTCTGCATGCAATCGCCCGGCTGCTCATGCGTCTGCAGGCAGCGTCGCGAAATGGTCAATCGGAAGTGCAGCGACTTCAACGCCAAAGCTGATGCTCGGCAGCGAAAGCATTTGATGGACTCACATGAGACATCGTCGATGACGTGAACGCCGGACCACTGTGGCCAGCAAATGCTCTGGTTGCCATGGAACGGAATCGAATGCGTCCCGCTGTGATCATCTGTTCGGCGTAAACGGGGCGCTGCCCGGGCCCCGGGATTTTCGTCAGGCATGGGCTCGCATCAAAGTGGCCGGGCTGCAGATTTGGTGCGTGCATGTTGGAGGGGAGTTGCGGTCTTTGGTACTGCCAGACCGCAGGGCAAAACCTTCAGGCGATTATCAATAGTCACCAATGGTTGAAGAAAACAGGCCAGCGGGCTCAATGAGAGTCTCATCGAACCACGCTGACCCCCAACGTCACTTCGACGCTTCGGCGAGAGTATCCCTGGCTGGTTGCGTCCCCGCAGAGCCAGCGTCCGTTTTCCCTCGCTCATCCACAATGCCACAGTTGCAGCATTCCGTCACCACCGCTTGATCAAGGCTCGAAATTGTGGCATGAACAGGGTCGGGATCTCTCCTTAGAAGCGAAGAGTCGCTCACAGCTCGGGCAGTTCATTTCAGTCATCGCATTCTTCGACTGCTCAGCCATGCAGTGAACGAATGCAGATGGCGTGCATGATTCGGTTTTAGAAATACCTATCCCGTCGTCGGCTTTCTCAGTGTAACGCGGCGTCAAGGTCCGACGCCTGCGGCGTCTGCTGCTTTCGCTGCGCGAAAGGCTCCACCTTGACTATGCCGCGTTGGCCCAACCACGGGCCGCCGACGGGCCCATCGATCAACTCATTGGCCAGGAAGACAGTCGGCTGAATGGCTCGGAGATGGATCCCATGCAACAGTCACAAGTTATTCGAATCTCACAGGAAACCTACGCAGAAATGTCTGAGAACTATGGCGGCTACTGCACCAAATGTGGTGACGAAGCCTCAGGAGTTGAACCGGATGCCCGGAAATACGTCTGTGAATCCTGCGGGGAACGAGCCGTGTATGGAATTGAAGAGCTGCTGATCAGCGGACTCCTTCAGTTCACCGATGACGACGGCAAAGACTAACCAGACGGGACGCGAATCATTGGCGGCGACAACTGCACCAGTGGCTCGCGTCCCCCTTTTGCGCCGGAATTGATCTGCGGTTACAGAACGGTTTCCCATGCATGTCTCTGATTCTCGGTACTGCCCCCGAACGCTGTGCAACACGAAGTTTCAACGCCATGCTCTGGATGACACGAACGAAATCTACTCAGGACTCTTGCCGGAAGAGCTACTGGCTGCAGACGATCTGTTCGGCCGACTGTGGTCGCTTCGCCTACGCGAGCCGCAATTCGTGATCATCTTTGGAGAACCAGTCGAGATTCCTCGTGGTCAATACGCCGTCGGCGCGAATTATCCGTTCTCCAATCAAGTCTCGCGTGCTGTTCCAACGCCGCCGATTCTGAATCCGTTTCGTGAATGGGCACGGCAAGAAATCGACCCTCGAATGAATGGGCAGCTTCTGAATTTTTACGATGGACCGGACGAGTACATCGGCAAACACAACGACGCCCATGACGTACTGTTTGCGGGGTCTCCGATCGTGACTATTGCTCTCGGAGAAGGTCGCAAATTCCGCATGCGGCCAAACTACGGCGGCGGTTTCGTCGATTTCCCGTTTCCTGTTGGCAGCTTTATTCTGATTCCGTACAACACAAATCTGAATTGGAAACACGAAGTCCCGAAGAGTAGGAAGTACCGCGGGCGGCGAATCTCGATCACAATTCGCGCATTTAAGGAAGGCGTCGTCGATCCGCAGTAGCCCCTTTGGATTATTTCAATTGAGCGCGGCGAATTGACTTGGTTGCGGAAACGAGCGACGAGAACCTGTGGTGCCGGAGCACAGCAGGTTCTGCGGGTGCTCGTTTCCGGCCAGGCGAGTTTCAACCGCGTTCGTTGGATTTCAGTGGGGGAACGGCTCACACTGCCAGGAATGCCAAAAAGCCCACTATTCCCCGTCGGCCATACGGGTCTGACGACCCTGTTCGTGTGAATGCGGGCGGCCAGATCCGAATGGCATGGGGGAATTATGTCGCTGATTGCCCCTTCAGGCTCACAGCGGAAACCATTGAAAACCATTATCGACTCATCTCCTGAGACAGCCTGAACGGAATGCTTCAGCAAACGATAGGGGAGTCGAATAGCACAGGTTTCAGCAAAAGAAAAGTTGCCCCAAACCGGTCTGGACGGTTCACCCAGCCTCAGCGGCATGGTTACAATGACGACCGAGGTGAACCATGACCGCAACGACCACTGAGCCGCGACAACAATTCCGACAGCTGATTCCGCAGCTGGTGGATGCGTATTCGATGATTCCATTTCAAGAGGAATCATGGCCTTTGGCAGAGCAAGCCAATCAACTGACGCCGGTCTACCAGTCACTGAGTGCGCGGCTGTCGGGAGAGATACCCGCTACCAATTTTTCGTTGACCACGTCTCACAACGAGCTCGTTCGTTCCTTCAACGACTGCACAACGTTTTTCGCCGATCGACAACGAGACGTTCGCGAATTCGCGGAACTTGTTTGCTGCCACGCTGTCCAAATTCAGGTCAAGGGGCAGAGCAGTCCACAGGCCCGGGCTGCGGCGCTCGAATCGGCACGTCGTCCGTTGTTGACGGCAATCAAGCGAATCACAAAACCGCTCCCAGCTCTGCTTACCGCTGAACTGATCGCCCAGCCACTGCCCATAGTACAGTCACGCACTGGCGATTGGGTCCGCGAGGCATGCGAAACCATTGCTTCACAATTGTTGATGTCGCTCCATGTGCTGGTGGAAATGGATGTCGTTGGCATTATCGAATGGCCGGGCGACACAGCATGCAAACTTCACTACTACCGCCACGTTGTCAAGCAGGATCGGATCCAGTCGAAAACGACTGAGCGCAGTCGAATCAGGACGAATGATGACTCCACTCGACAGTTGACCGTCGAGCAATGGGAACAGATGAAGGGCCGCAATACGTTCTCCGTCGAACGACATGAACATCATGTCATGAATGCCGAAGCCAAGGAGATCACTCAGACAACATTGCCGATTCCTCAGGATCATGACCAGTTTCTGCAGCGAATCCCCGCGTGGATTCGAAAGCATATTCGAGTTCTCGAAGGTGACTTGATTCTGGAGAAAGTCGTCACAACCGAAGTTCGCAAAGAATCGTTTCAGTCGAAGCCGATTCGCCGAAGCGTAAATGAAGAGACGCTTCCCGCAGTTCGCCCGACATTAGAGTTTGATCCGGCGATACTGCTGGGGCATTACGTGCTGACCGGATGGACGCAGCGGGAAATTGAAAAGGAGAAACATCGTCGTTCACAACTTCCTGAGACACCTCATTCTCCGCCGGTCGTCGATCATCGCAGGGAAGCGGGACACAACTATGGCGCACTTGCCCCGTATGCGACAGCGGGTGTCATTGGCTCCGGTATGATGATGTTCTGGAGTCGTCTGCAGCCAACGATGATGGTTCCCATGTCATTGCTGATTGCGGTGGGATCGATTGTCGCTACAGGCTTTTGCTTCAATCATTATTCACGTTGGAAGCGAGGCTCAGCCGACTCGATCCTCGTTCTGGCTGGCACTTCCGCAATTGCTCTGTGGTTGTTGGCTGCACTTTGCCTGTGCTGCGGTTTCTTGTATGGAAGGACATCGCTCATTCCGATTTCAATTGTGATGGGACTTGCGGCAAGGCCAGTTTGGCGCGTGGCTATGGAACGGGACCGGGAATAGGCATATGTCCGAAACTCAGATCCAGAGCCCGGATTCGGGACGCAGTCAGGTGCTGGGTCAGCTTCTGATGTCGGTTGTTACAGTTGGCATGCTGATGCTGTGCTGGCTCGCTTTTGCTTTCATGGCGTTTGGTTCGACATGGTCGGACCATGCAGCACCGGTCCCAACGCCAAATTCGGATCCCGACCCTCAGCCGACGCCCGTGATCGAGAAAACGGACGAACCTCTGCCACCAAAGGTCTCTGAATCGGAATACACGACTGCCGAACGAGTGATGCTTCTGAAACTACAGCGAATTGAACTCGATCCCCGACTTAACGCACTGAGGACCCAATTGGACAACGTCGAGCAGCAAGCCACAGGATGGCAGCGACGGATTTCCGAGCTGATGACAAGTTCAGAAGGTCGCAGGCTCGCCGTCGAGGACTCTGCGTTGAGGGTTCGGTTTCTTGACGCGACAGTCCAGGCTGAACTCTCTCGCTTGGCAGGAGTCCGTGAGTGGCTTAACGACATCCAGCAGAATGTCAGCAGATCGCGCGGACCGATTTCTACGTACGACCAGATTGAGACACGAGCACTTGAATCACAATCGAGCATTGCCGCAGTCACCGGGATCATCGAGCAAGCAGAATCAATGCTGGACCAGATGGTGTCGAAGGCATCAGATCCCCAGGATCGAACACTTGAAGCGTTCCTTGCGACTCTTGAGCAACAGACAGAGCAATCAATCAAAGAGGAAGTCAAGCGACGACTGGATGCAATGGAGGTGACTCACGCGGCAGAATCGAAGGCGGCGAATGACAATCATTCAACATCGAAGACGGTGCTTGAGAAATCTGAAAAGAAGCTCGAAAGTGCTCGCAAGGAATCAACCGAGCGGATCGCCGAATCCGAAAAGTCCGTCGAAGCTGAACAGGCAACTGTAGCTGCCCGCAACGCCGAGCTTCGGAAAAAGATGGAAGCAAAACTGCCAGGCATGAGATCGCTGCTGAGCCCATTTATCACGCCAGGATATCGGCAACCGCGTTGGGAGTCGTATCTTGAAGTCGTTCCCGACAAAGCACCAATGTCATTTTCTGCCTTGCAGCGAGTTCGGGCGTTGGAGGACAGCAAAAAGGGTATGGAACTCCTGTTGATGCTCGCGGACAAAGAGGCCGGTTTTTATCCGGGCAATGACCGTCCCGCAGGTGATTTCCCCATCTATCAGGGCGAAGGCGATATACAACGACCTGAGATTCTGGAAACCCTCAAAGTTGTCCAAGACTTCCTGCGCACCTATGGCGAAGTCATGGTTGAAGCAAATCTGTTATCTCCATAGTGGATGTGATTAATGAGTTCTCCGTTTCAACAATCCTCCGGACTCAAAGATCTGTGGCATATGGCGATCCTGCTATGCGTCGTTCCACTGCTGTTCTTTGGCGCATACTCGCTGGTCAGCGAATCCGCCAGCATCAATGCAAAGACTGAACCTGCTTCAATTATCAAGACGACGGAAGACACTGCCAAACCGATTTTTGAAGCATTTTTCCCACCGGCTCCTGGCGAAGCGTGGCTCGTCGAGATTGATCAACTGGATCTTACGCTTGCCGATCTGAATTTCACGAACCCCGATAGAAAGCAGGAGATCGCCTTTATTCGCAGCCAACTTGCCGAGGTGCGACTGCATTGTGATACGTTTAAACATGAAGTTCCGTCGGAAGTTGGCAGTGGTGCTCTGGGTGATGCTCTGGTAAGGATTCGAACGGCAATGAGCAACCTGTCTCAAAAGCTGCCAGACGCAGCACCGGTCACTGATCTGCAACAATCGTTTGCCAACGAGTTGAATGATCGGCAACAGAAACGAAACAGCGAAATCGTCAACGCATATCAACAACAAAGCAAGGCCGTCGTTGCCAAACACTCGGCTCAACTGGAAGCCATCAAGCGAACAAATCGAGAGTTAGAAGATCAGGCTCAGCAGCTGCGTTTTGAAGCGAACAGGTTATTGCTGGATATGGAAACCAAAGTCGCGACGAACGGCAGAAAAAAAGCCTATGAACTGGACAAGGCGGAAATTCAACGGCTTTTATCGCCCTTCGTATCACCTGACTATTCAAAGCTCGGAGAATACAACCACATCTTTCTGAAGACTGCCGATGCTGTGCCCCTTTCGTATCGTGATTTGGAACGACTCGGAGCGCTCGAGCCGACGATCAAAGGCCTGACCTCGCTGGCAGAAATTGGAAGTGCTCCTATGAGTTATGACACTCACCGCCCGATGGGAGCATTTCCGATGTGGAACGAATTTACCTTCGAGAATGCAAAGGAACTTGAAAAAGTCAAACGAGCCCAGCAACTGCTTATCAAGCATGGTGAGTACATGATCGAAGCTGGGTTGTTGTTGCCATAGGACACTCTGATGAATCTCCGGTACGATCCGTCGCGACAACACCGAACCATTCTGTTGATACTGCTGCCCATTATTGGACTTCCATTTCTGCTCCTTTTCCTACTGCGACCTCCAGTGCAGCGGCAGGAAACGCGATCAAATGACGACAACAATTTGCTTTCGGTCAACACGGAATCTCAGGACACAACATCCGTTGTTGAACAACCAACAGTAGTTGCCGACTCTCACGAACAGACGACGAATATCGTCGCCCCGCGATCATCTCAAATCGATCAAACGTCCCAAGGGCCAAGTGAAGCTAAATCGGCCCTTGACCGAATGGTGCTCGAAGCCACGCAGAAACGTGAGGCTGCGATCGTCTCATTCGAACGAACTCTTCAAACGTCAGACTCGGAACTGTTGTCGAAATTTGGCGGGACAGAATGGACTGAGATTCAGAACCTGAAACTCGAAGCACTCAAATCCAGCCAGCCAGAAACCACCGTTCGAAAACTCGAAGCCGCCGAATTGAGACTTCGTGAACTGGTTCCGCAACTGAGATTTCGTCGTCGAGTCACAGAACTCCAGACGCTTCAGCAGAATGGTGACGACCGTGCTTTCCTGGAAGCCCTCTGCGAGGAAACCCGCCAGTCAACGGATTCATCCGATGACTTCAACATTCTGTGGCAGGATGTTGGCAGTTGGGATGAAAACCGATGGCTTAAACTCGCCCGTTCCGAAGCGGATGCGATGACGCCGGACGACGGCGGGTTTGCTGAAGTCTGGCATGCATTTGCCGATTACTATCAGGATGTCGGTCGAAAGGCGGAGCAGGGTGAGGCGGAAGATCGTGCGTGGCAATGTCTCGAACGAATGACGGATGGAACAAAGGCCGCAGCATCTGCGATGGCGTGTCTTCGCAGATTGCCGAACGACACCTCATTGGACAAGAAAATCCGGCATTCCAAAATCACGGCTGAATTCGCGAGACAAGCTGCCAATTTGCTACGACGAAGTTCGCTCCTGGCCGATGTTTCAGGTTACGCTGAACTGAACGGAGACCATGCGACTGCTCAAACTTTGCTCGACGAATCGCTTGCGACGGCACAAAAGGATAAGACGACGCTGGCAATCTACATGCCGTCAATCAACCGTTGCCGAGCGATGGCAATGTATGCGGAACCACGGGAGATCCTCGCCATCTGTGCAGTAATCCCGAAAGACAACGGCACATATGCGGTCAACACGCTCGCATATGCACATGCCGCAACGAGTGCTGCACGGAAGAATGATTCAACTTCACGCTGGAAAGCCATACTGCTGGGGGAAGCCCAGCAGTTGGATGCACCGGACTACGGTGACGACAATATTTCCGCACGAGCTGTGCTGGGAAAAGTCGATCTCGAAACCGGCAACTGGCGTCGAGCGTTGATCAGTGCCATGAATTTGTCGGACTTGTCGCTCAGAGCGTCCATCGTTTTCCGTGTCATGCAACTGGCTCCGGCTGAGCTACCTCTGGAAATGGGTTTGGACGTCATTCGTGTTCGGCCAACTGACTCAATGGCGGCACCGGCAACGGCAAAGTTTATCGCGCATCATGCGTCAGCAGAAACAACTCGTGCGACGGTGATCCCGTTTGCACTTCGCCTCAAGGACCATAGCACAAGTGCTGCGATATTCATCGCCTTGGCACGAAAGTCCGCAGACCTCAAATCTGCCGTCGCAGCAAATCCGGATCAGCTTCCGAGACCAAATCCTGTGCTGGGAGATGCACGCAGTCTACTTGAAGCAGCCGAAGCGTCAGCCAACCTGCTGCAGGGACCTCGCGAACGGGCATGGGCCAATATTTGGATCGCAGCTTGCTGGCATCGACTGAATCAGCCCGCCAGTTACGAACGAGCGTGTGCCCGAGTTCACGAGAATCTCTTCCGTTGCTGGCAATCGTTTTGGAGAGACCGGGAGGACGACGCGAGCGAACGAGCGCAGCAACTATTGAAGATCGCTGATTGCTACCGGACGTTTGCAGAGATTCAGGCATTCGCGCTTCGCGATTCTCGAAACGCTATTGAGACCTGCATTGATACCGCTCGGGCTTCCGAAACACTCTACTCGGAAAAGCCCGAAATGCGGAGTCATATTCGTTCCATCGTGGAAGCGGCTCGCCAGGACTGCGGATTGCCACCCAACCTCATGGACAGCGGGATCGATCCTGTCAACAACTACCTGCGCATGAATCTGGCGGCATCTCAATCAGATCTCGAAACTGTGAGGAAGCAGATTGTGCTCATTCAAACGAAGGGACCAGGATATCTCTACGACAAGGAAGATTGTCTGGCACGTGCTTACGCCGAAGAAGCGACCCTTCTGGCAAAACGTGGTGACATTGAAGGCTATCGAGTTGCTCGACGGAACGCCGTTGGCTTGATCACTTCTAATGGAGCGAGAGATTCCACTTTTCTTCCGCTCTACGAAGCGGATGCAATTGCCGGTGAGTTTGAACTGGCCATGAATGGAAAAAACAACCTCGATCGACTGCCGTTGTTTGGGACGCGAACACGAGTTCTCTCCACGTTGTGTGTTGAACTCTCGGCTGCTGGTCGAATCGATGAGGTCAAACCGTACCTGCCTCCACCGTCCGAATACTACTGGCGCATCCGAGCGATGCACGGTGTTGCAGCCGGACGATTGCTGAAGAAACGTGAGGCCGATCATCTGGAATGGATAGCGTCTCACGAAGAACTGATCGACAAAGTCGCCGCCTATTGCGGCTTGGCATTACGCGATCCTCGGCTGGAAACGAGACCAGTACCAACTGCTGCGACTCCGAAATAGGCATGTTTACTTCCTGCTTGCGTCTGGTGCAAATCCGTGGTACGTCTTGAACATGATGCACGCATACCTCGGATGGGCAGACCAAAATGGACTCAGGGCCTTCCAGCCCGAAACCGAATCCGCTCAACGCAGTTTGACCCGAAACACCGAACTTCGCTCCGATCGAGTGGCCGTCTGGGTGGTCCTCGACACTGCCGCTTTGCATGCCATCGAATTCCTATTGCAGTCAGCGGATTATCGCGAAGCATGGAACTATTTCCAGAGTCATTCCGCACACTTCGGACGCCTGATCTGAATCCACTCTATGGGGCCGGATCTGCCGCGTGACATTCTTGCAATTTCCTGGTAGCACACGCGCGAGGCGATCACTTCGCCATGCTCTTTGATTTCACATCGCGGTAGACGAATTCACTGTCCTCTCGCAGCAGGCTGTTGGCCTGCCGCAAGAGGTCTGTGGTCTCAAGGTTTTTAGCTCTCCTGGCTCGGATTCACACGCTGATTCTCAACCGGGTTGCGCCGTCGATTACTGCAAAACAGCAATCGGCGGTTCGGCCATGTTGGCGAATCGTGTAGTTTCCTTTTTCAGGAGCGGGCCTATGGCCACATTGACGCAGGCAAATCAGGAGTTATTTCGTCGAACTCCGGATGAGTGCTTTGATTCATTCGACGATCTGTATTCTCACTGTCACAAACAGCGGGAAGATTCGGTCGATATCTGGGAACGACCGGAGCAATTGGTGCTCACCCATGATTTGACAATCGGGGTCGGAGGACATGCCGATTACTCTCTGAATGACTGGTCCTTTTCCCAGTTGTGCCGCATGGCCAACGTCAGCAAAGAAACGATCAACCGTCTCAGCACAAAGACGGCCAGTCGCGCCTTTGAGGAAACTCTGCCGCGTTCGGCAAAGCCGCTGCAGATTCTGACGACTGGGCCGACGATTCGTTCGGTTCACGGAGTTTCGTACACGCGACTCTGGAATGCGGAATTGCTCGATGTTGTCCGGGAACAAGCGCCGGATTTCACACCACCACAAAAAGCGATGGATCAGCACAGCACCGGGCTATACTGCGGTGAGCAGGATCTGTTTGCCTTTCTGATTGATCCGACAGGGTGGGTGGATATTGGTGGCGAGTCGTTCGCACCGGGCTTCTTTATCTGGAACTCTGAAGTCGGACGCCGTTCGCTCGGAATTCAGACGTTCTGGTTTCAGCGAATCTGTCAGAACCACATCGTCTGGGATGCCACAGAAGTCATTGACTTCTCACGCAGACATACGGCGAATGTGCGAGACGGACTTTCTGAAGTCGCCACGCGGATTCAAAGTCTCGTCCGACGTCGCGATGAACGGCGTGATTCTTTCGTCAACGTTCTTCAGAAGGCGCTCACAACGCGTTTGGGCGACAACGCCGAAGAAGCGGGGAAAGCTCTGACCGCTCACGGGCTGCCGCGAGGTCTCGCGAAGGAAGCGCTGGAAATGGCTCGTCAACAAGGAGGATTCACGATCTTCAGTATCGTGGATGCTCTGACGAGGCTGTCCCAGCGGGTTTCCTGGGTCGGAGATCGGGCTGAACTGGACGCAAAGATTGGAGCTCTTCTGGCTCTGGTCACCTGATCAAAAATCGCGTGCCAGTTTGTTCATTCTGTGTTATCTCAAACACGGCCGTGAGTAAACGCTCACGGCTTTTTTTGTTCAATCAATTCGACTGGAGATAATTTCAATGGCTCAGGAAAAAGCTCGACCCGTACATGAAATCCGCCTCGGCCGCATTCGTGCAGCTCTTTGGGAAAACACAACAGAGAAGGGCATTCGCCATAACGTGACAGTGTCACGTTTATACAAAGACGGAGAACAGTGGAAGGACTCGACATCGTTCGGACGTGAAGATTTGCCGCTGGTGATGAAAGTGCTCGATCTGGCTCACACCTGGATCTACGAGCATCCGGCGTCTGCGAATTCAGAAACGCCCGAGTAGTCTCTTCACATTCCCTTCACCCTCGAAGCCGGTTGTCGTCACAGGTTCCCGACCACCGGCTTCGAATTGTCTCCGTCGCACAGGATTTTCTGAGGCATGACGAACATCAGAGTCATCTGGTGATATCAAATCCACTGCTGGATTGAATTCGGAAATAGAATATGTCGCTTCGGTGTGTCGGAGCGACGTAGGAAACTGGGTTCCGCGAAACTGCGTCGGTCTGGGCGACCGACGCGCGCTGGGGACAGGTATTTGCAGCGTCAGTCGGTGTGACCGAATCATTTTTTTTCCCTGTGTGTTGGGCACGCTCGTGGGTGGTACCCGCGCGAAAGTGGATGGAATGAAACTTACTGCAATTTGTGTTTTGGACCGACACAGGGAACGATGTGCAGGAATCTAATGGCCGTATGCGGCTAAGGTAAATGGCGGCAATCCACCGATTCCGAAACGTATCACTGGCCCTGTTGCAGGCATCCGTTCCAGATACCGCATTCGCTTTCCTATAGAATTGAGAATCCTGAAACATGGAGATCCAGTTGTTCCTTTGACGTGGATTCAGGCCACGTCTCGGGCGGCAAAGCGGTGCCACGTTGAGTTTCGTCGAATCGAACGGACTCCAGTTGAATGGTCGCGGCGACAGTTCCGCGAAGGCGATACGTTCCAGATTTCAGTTGCCAGGCTTGATCACCAGCGCTCAGTCGCTTCGGACCAGTGTGAAGGCCAACGCCTGGATAGTGAGTCGAGAAGACGACACAGGAGCCCGGTGGGATAATTGCAACCTGCGTCTGCGGTGCAGGTCCGCTTTGGATGCCTGGTAAACGTGGAACCAGCAAGCCTGCCCGATCGAGCAATTCCAGCTTAACGTCATCAGAATGAAACTCGATACGTGCGTATTTCCCGATTGACAGGTTTTCGAATTCGACACCGACGGTGTAAACATCCTTTTCGGGAAGGAGAATGTGCTGGTGCAGGACCAGTCTCGCACGCACTTCGTCGCGGGCGTTGTCGATATGCGTTGCCAAGGGTGCCGGACGAACCGGAAGCAGCAACGTGACTTCCGAAATCTCATCGGTCTGCGGGGCAGCGGGCTCGTCAGCGCGTAACAACGCAATCGCCGAAACCGCTGCTGCAAGACCAAAGGCGATAAATCCCCAGCGTAGATAAGTGTGATAAGTGCTTATGAGCGGTGGTGACTCGGCAGTCAACTCAATACCGCGATGATCACTTTCACAGGCACAATTTGGGCAGCGGTAGCCGTATTCGCCAACCAGCTTGTCTGTTTCTGCCCTCGGCATGGAGCGAGTAGGCACAGGGAAGACATGCTTACACTTTGGACAGACAATCGTCTTGAAGAAGCGGGCTACGCTTTCAAACTGCCACAGGAAAATGAACGCTATGGAAGAGATGGTCACGGGCCAAAAGAATGTTTCCAACATGACAATACTCACTGGGGGCAGGTGCATGAGGAACAACGCGATTGGCGTCGCTGACAAAGCTTCAACAAGCTTCAACGAGAGACAATCAGGGTCGTCGCGGCGATGTTCAACTCAACCTTCGGCAGGTCTGCTGAGAATACGGGGCGATCTTTCCTGCCTGTGCTCTCGTATGACAAACGAATGAGCACACTGGCCGTTACCTGATATTGACCGGGTTTCAGGTGCCAGGCTTCATTACCAGCGTTGAATCGTTTCAATCCGGGACTCATCACTGCCGGATCATGTGTCGAGAACACGGTGTAGCCGCTCGGTGGTATCAATGCGGTGCGGGGCGGGATGACCGGGCCACTCCGCTCGGTAGGTGCATGTGAAACAATCTTGCCGTGCTCATCGGCTACGTTCAGCTGGATGTCCTGCAGATCAAACTCGACCCACCCACCCGTTCTGAACGGCACATTTTCCAATTCGACACCGAAAGAATAAAGGTCGACTCCGTGAACCAGTCCGTGTTCATGCAGGACGAGCCGAGCATGAACTTCCGCCTCTCGGCTCTGGACGAACGCTTGTGGTGCTTTGTGTCGCGTGATCGTTTCACGTTTGGCTGGTAGAACTTCGGCTGCCTGCACCTCGGCGGCCGTTGCTCGCTGCTTGATCTGGTCCATTCCCCAGGAGAGAAGAAAGTATGAAGCGACGATGGCCACAACAGGAACGAGGACCGTGGGCGTTATCGCTCGTATAACCGCCATCGTGCTAATGGACGGCGCGTCGGCTGGAATGGCATTGCCCGTGATGTCCACTTCCATTTGGCAGGAATCGCAGACGTACCCGCCTTTGACCCATTGTCGGCGTGTCTTCCTCCAGGGCGCACCAATCGTCGGTAATCGTTTGTTGCAGTTCGGACAATTCATTGCGGGCTGTTTGTAGATGAACCAAAAGGGGATCAGCACAAGCAGGAATATGAAGACGAATGAGAAGTCCATGATGATCTCTGTGGATGAAATGGTCATTGGGAAACAACTAAGCTCGTCACCGGGATGCTCAACTCGACCTTCGGTTCGTCCGCCGAGAATACGGGACGCTCTTCTGCGGGGCGCTGGCTGTACTTCAGATGCACGAGCACACTGCCGGATATTTGGTACTTTCCAGGTTTCAAGTTCCATGCAGCGTAACCCGCGTTGAACAGCTTTGGGCCTGAGATTCCCATTCCCTGGTCATACGTTGAAAACACTGTGTATCCGCAGGGCGGAATCAGTGCTTGACGAACAGGAATGTTGGGGCCGCTTCGGGCGGTAGGCCCCTTGGGAACGACATGGCCGCCTTCATCGGTCACGTCTAGCTTGATATTCTCTGCATCAAACTCGACCCACACTTCCGTTCCCAGCGATAAGTTTTCCAGTTCGACACCAAACGAATACAAGTCTGCTCCATAAATCCGTCCGTGTTCATGCAGAACGAGCCGAGCAGAGACTTCCTTTTCCCGGCCCTGATCGAAAAAACAGGCTTGCGGCGCTTTATGCCGCATGATGGTCGCCGGAGTTTTGGGTTCGACGTCGGCTCCCATCGCCTGTTGCTTGATCAGGTCCATTGCCCAGAACAGAACAAAGTACGACGCGACGATGGTCAATATGGGGATCAGAATCTGCCGGATCATTTTCTTCAGGACTGCCCGCAAACGGACGGGTTGGGCGTCGAATGGAACGGCCTTGCCCGTCGAATCGACTTGAATCTGGCATGATTCGCAAAAATTCAGGCCATCGATCCATTGTCGCCGGGTTCTCCTCCAAGCTGGAACACATGCCGGCAATCGTTTGCCACACTCAGGACAGTTCACCGTTCTTTGTGGGAGACATAACAAGAACGGAATCATCCCCAGCAGGATGATGAAGACGAATGTGAAATCCATGATGCCCTCGGAGGGTGAAGTAGGACCAATGTGCGCTTTACGACAATGCCGTATCCTCGATGGGTCACTTTGTCGCCTCCTGGAACTCCTTATTCCAGGGAAACTCCAGCAGTCGTCGGTCAGTGTGAAAACCGCCGGGATGCGCAGGGCGTTCCCAGTAGTCGTAGGCCAGCTTGCGCAGCGCGGGGTCGGTGATTTCAAATTTCCCGGCCTTCTCCAGTTCCAGCAGCAGCTTACGCCGGGCATCGAGTGCTTCGGTGCCCAGTTGTTGATGGATGATGCGACCGCCGCCATAGTTGTCGAACAAGTATTGCTCCAGCTTGCGATTGTGCGTCAAAAACCAAACTTCGCTGGCGTGAGGGTGTGTTTTTTCCAGCGGAACAACACGCAACATCGTCTTGAGCTGCGGGAGCTGTTCGTCCGGTGTTGCTGGGTCATCAAGTTCACGTTGGCCTTCAGCAAGGCGCTGATCCACCGTCGCTTGAAGCTCGACGGACTTTGCCTGCCAGCGTTCCCACGCTTCTCCGCCTCTGGTCTCCGTTGCTGCGGTCAACCAGGAGACTCCGGCACGGACTTCGTCATCGGTCATTTCGATCTTGTCCCGGATTTTTCCCTCAAATTCCGTCATCGCGGGTGACATGAACAGTTTCACCACTTCGTCATATGTAGGCGGACCCTGCTTCAACTGATCGCGAAAGACATCTTTGCCGAGTGCCGAGCCGATGCGTTCTCGCGCCTTCTTCTCGACGGGTGGAGTTTCATCAGCCGACAGATACGGGGGCGTGGCGAGTGTTTGATTGCCGCCGTCATTGCCGCCGTCATTGCCGCCGCTCGGATCACCCGTCGGTGTGGTCTTCACCTCATCCGGTTTCGTTTGCGCGATCGCTGAGATCGTCACTGTCAGCAGAAAAGCTGCGGTCAATGCCGCGACGAATCGGCACCGCTGGAAAATAGGGTTCATGGTTGCACCTTTTGCGAATGATCCTGTGGAAGACGAGTTGA
>JBBQSE010000152.1:0-15908 GCA_038214195.1 Planctomycetales bacterium | reverse complement strand
TCTTCACCAATGGCACGAGGCCATTGGGGTCGAACCTGGAACAATCGATCTAAAAGCTGAAAAATTTCGCCCCGCCGGCGATCAGAGTTTCGGGCGGCTGACCGACTTTTTCTGTTGACGCTGACGTTCCGCCTGGCGTTTCTGCTCTTCTTCGGCAGCAAACACCGCGTTGCGTTTTGGATCACCACCGTTGCCCATCTGGGCAATGGCCGTATGGCCTTCGACCCAGTCCCAGCCCAGTGGATCACGCAACTCAACCTTGGCGAGGTACGCCCAGGGAGTTCCTGGATGCTCCGTGATCACGCGATTCAAATACTCCAGCGCCTTGTCATTCATCTTACGAACATTGGCACCCGCGTTGATATTGTCTGATGGTTCCAGTCGCCACTGATTGCTTTCGGCTCTCTCAAATTTCTTTGGATTAGCCTTCATTTCTGCAAGCACGGCATTGTAACCGAACGCTCGAACGCGCATCGCGAGTATGCGGCCCATGGCAAGGTCAAAGGTGGCACGCCAGCGATCAGAATCCAGTTTATCGCGGTGCTTTTCACCGGCTTCGAGGACGGTGTGAACTCGCTGCAGGAAATAGTCGAGGACAGCCAGCGGTTTTTGGGCCTCGGTGATTTGTTCGCGCAGAATGTTGTCATTATTGGCCTGGAACACGCGCTGAGGAATGGGCACGTCTTCGGTCAGGGCAATTTGAGCGGCCCCCACCACTGCCTGCTTGGCAAGATTGCCCTGCAGTTCTTTCATGTACTGCGACTGTGGACGATAATCGGGCGTGTACTGCCGCATAATTTGCGGATCCCATTTGTCTCCGACCGCATCATCCGCGATCAGAAAGATCCCGCCGGTTTCCGCAGTGACTCGCGACAATGTGTAAGGTCCGTAACCTGACGACATTCGGGTCAGATCGCGTGGAGTGTTCGTCCAGAATGGCAATTGCAAACCTTCCGCCATCGCCGTTTCCGGTCCCTGATCTACCGGAATGTCT
The DNA here is from genome assembly GCA_038214195.1 of Planctomycetales bacterium. Taxonomy (GTDB): domain Bacteria; phylum Planctomycetota; class Planctomycetia; order Planctomycetales; family Planctomycetaceae; genus SXXK01. Next base: position 14,914 of record JBBQSE010000152.1, on the reverse strand, counting down.
TCTTCAAATTCCTCACCTTCGTATTTCCACTTGTAGCGCACGAATCCTTTTTCACGGCCGAAGATCGAAGCATTCCCGATGCAATACACTTTGATGCCTTCCCGGCTGCATCGCTTGACGACCTCTTCAAGCCCCTGGTAATCGTCTCCGCGTTCGTCCGTTACGATGATAAACATCATGTTGGCGTGCATTTTGCGTTTGATTGGTGTGTAGACTTTCAGCGCTTCAGCGATCGCGGCGAAGACATTTTCCTTGCCGGACTCGTCATTCTTAATTCCCTTGACGGCGTTGGTAAGTTCGATGAGATCGCTTGTCGGTTCCTTGACGAGCACATGGACATTTTCGCCATAGCCAATCACGCCGGTCTTGAGTGCGCCCTGAGTGTCAATGTCGTCGATCAGCCCCAACTGACGGTAGATGCCTTCGAAGCGATTTGTGATCAGTTCGCGCCGCGATTCCAGCGACAGCGATTCATCAAATATCCAGATCGGAATGGTCTTGCGTTGTCGCAGTGACGCAGCAATCTCCAGAGTGATTCGGTCAACAGCGCCTTCTGTGCCGCCCACTTGTTCTGTCGTTCCGGTGAGATCGATGTTCTCCAGTGCTTCTGCTTCGTTTGGAGTTGGCAACGATTCAACCTGAGCGATTCGGGGATTGATAATATCCTGTTGGATCTGTTCTACCTGTTCGACGTGATTGTCGAGACCACTATCCTGAGCGACTGCGGCTGACTCCCCCTGAATATTCAATGAACTCATACTGCCAAGAGTTTCTGTGGGAGTGGTCGACAGTTCATAAAGTTCCTGACGCACTTCTTCCGGTTCGATCGTCGATGTCAGATTGATTTCGGGGAGAATGATGTCCGGCAGCGTGATCATCGCAACCAGCAGAATCACGCAGACGTGTGCAAACAGACTGACGCCCCATGCGGGGACGGCGTCCAGAATTGACCAAACCGCAGTTTCCTGATCCGATTCGAGCGGTTTGGCGGGGGAGTTTGATGACATGGAAATGGTGCTCACAGAGATGTCCCCACGCTGGAAAATGGCTCAGCGATATTTTGTACTCGCGAAATCAACGCCGCTTTATCAAGGATATTCGACGAAATCGTACCTCTAAAACCATGTGGAAGCAATGTTTTGGACCAATTGAACGCTGATCCAGTCCGCTTTTCTTCAAATTGCTCCGGCGACCCAAAAACATGTGGTAACTGCCGAAATTGCGTCAATCCCTGAGAAATACGCGTCCAGGAGCCCCGATATTCGTCAAATTCCGGCTTCCGGTCGTCCGAAAGATCACTTTCGAATTACAACAAGCCGTAACGCTGCAGCGTGGTTTTGAGTGATGCAAGTTCAGAATCAGTCAAAGCCGTCAATGGAAGACGCACATCACCGCAGTCCATTCCAATCAGTTTCATTGCCGTCTTCACGGGAATCGGATTCGTCGAAAGTCCGAGCATATCCCGACACAGGGGAAACAGCTTATGGTGCAGTTTTTGAGCTTTCGTGAGATCGCCCGACCGGAAAGCCGTCACCATGGCCTTCACGTCCTTGGGGACGATGTTGCCTGCGACAGAGACGACGCCACTGGCACCAAGTGCCATCAACGGCAACGTGAGGCTGTCGTCGCCAGACAACAATGTTAACTCAGACGCAGAAAGAATTTGTGAAGCCTGATCCATCGAGCCGGTGGATTCTTTGATCGCCACGACGCTCAGGCATGTATCAGCGACACGGCAGATTGTTTCGGGCTCCATGTTTTTTGCCGTCCGTCCTGGAATGTTGTACAGCACAATCGGCAAATCAACGTGTTCGGCGACCGCTCGATAATGTTGAAAGAAGCCTTCCTGTGTCGGCTTGTTGTAGTACGGCGTCACCATCAATGCTCCGGTCGCGCCCGCTCGCTTGGCGGATGCTGTCAGGCGAATGGCCTCGGCCGTGCTGTTGGAACCGGTGCCCGCCATGACTTTGATGCGACCAGCGGCATGTTCGCAGCAGATTGCAATCACACGTTCGTGTTCATCGTGAGTCAGCGTAGGACTTTCGCCGGTCGTGCCAACTGGAACAATCACGTCTGTGTCCGCTTCCACGTGGAAATCGATCAAAGATTTCAGCATCTTCTCATTGACCGACCCATCGCCATGCATTGGCGTGACCAGCGCAACCGACAATCCCGCAAACATCTCACCTCGTCGTGCCATGATTTTTTTCTTTAACTGCAGCCAACAGAAACGGAAACTCAAACAATCACTTCAGCGCAAGGCTCTGCATTTCCTGCGATTCGCATACGGTTCTAAGGTTCCGGATGCGTTCGTGCAAACGACTTAGTCGCGTTTTCGCCAGTCGATGCCGGAAAGATTCGCCAGAGCCAGCATCAGAGCATGAGTTCCATTGCGGCCAAATCCCTGCGCTTTGACCGCCAGATACAATTGCATCGCCAGCGCGAGTCCCGGCATGGACAATCCCATCCGGCGGGATTCCTCAAGGGCGATTCCCATGTCTTTGATGAAGTGCTCCACAAAAAAACCAGGATCGAAATTGTTATCAATGATCCGGGGACCCAGATTCGACAGCGACCAACTTCCCGCCGCGCCGCTGGAGACGGACTTCAGAATAGTCGGCAGGTCCAGCCCGGACTTGTACCCGTAGAGCAGCGCCTCGCAGACGCCAATCATTCCGGTGGCGATCAAAATCTGATTCACCATCTTCGTGTGCTGCCCCGCGCCCGCGCCGCCCTGGTGAACGATGGTTTTTCCCATAGCATCCCACAACGGCTGCATCGACGTGACGACATCAGAATCGCCACCGATCATGATCGACAAAGCAGCGTTGCGGGCTCCGATATCTCCACCGGACACGGGAGCGTCAACACTGTGAACACCTTTTGCTCGGGCGGCTTCATAGATCTCAACTGCGAGAGAAGGCTGACTGGTGGTCATATCGACCAGTACACTTCCGGGCTTCGCACCTGCCAGCGCGCCGTCGTCGCCGAGCATCACGGCGCGAACATCGCTGGGAAAGCCGACGATCGAAAAAATCACGTCCGAATTTTGCGCGACTTCCTTCGGCGACGCGGCCCACGTTGCGCCTTTGCCGATCATCGCTTCGGCCTTCTCCTTTGTTCGTGAATAGACGGTGGCAGAAAATCCGGCGTTCATCAGGTGTCCGCACATGCTGGAACCCATCACGCCGGTTCCAATCCAGCCTATCCGAGTTTTCCCGGACACAATCTGCGGTACCGCCATCTTCAGTCTTTCTGCGTCTGAGCCGTCGTTGAAATTCGAATTTTAGTGGGCAACAACGCCTTGTCGCTCGGGAGTATATCCAAGACACGGCGTACTTCCACGATGCCGCAGTTCCTCGCAGAATTCGGACAAAAGTTGGAAAATGCAGGGAATCCCGCACGTCGTCACCGATGCCAATCGAGCCAAAAGCGCTGACAACATCCAATCTGAGTTTGACGATACTGTACAAATGTTGTTGTAATGCAACTTGGCATCGAGCGGGAAATTACTGTTGCAGGTACGTCAGGCTTTCCAGCCTGACCTGTCAGCATTTGTGTGTCAGCCTTCAAATGCCGACGCACATTTTCTTGCTCGCGAATGAAGTGCAGCTTGTTCCGATGTTGATTTTCGCTGCCTGTTGGAGATCATGATGGAAATGGAAGACCCGAATAAATTGCCGCTGGTTGAGCGTATCAACAAGGCAGAACACCTTGCTCGTGAATTGTGCGAACACCTGCAGCAGGCTTACCTCCCAAAGCTGGCCGATCTCCGTTCGTCCAGTAAAAAACTCGATCCGGACGAGGTCAGCGATCAGACGATGTACGACAACATGGCGGCAGTGGTGAAGGCCCAGTCGTATTCTGATGGCTTGTTTTTGAAACTGACTTTGTACCTGCAAAGTATTCGAAAGGACGCTGGGGAAGTGTTGGGAATCAACGCCGCGCTTTCAGAAAAGAAGCAGGCTCAGGCGCTTGTCGATATACAAGATGTTGTATTGGAAGATCAGCTTTAATACAAAATCGGCAATCTGATTTACAAGTGAATTGGCCGTTAGTACTGTTCCGCCCATCGCCTGCCTGACTAATAGGATTTTGTCGGCTGCGAGAATGCCTGAAGGGGTCATCAAGGATTTTTAATTCTGATTTCGGCGTCGTCGCCGATTCTGATTAGACAACCGAATGGAATCGGTTGAACTTGCGGAAAGGAATCTGCCATGCCAACTGCCGCCTCCGTCGTCAGACGACGGAATGAAGCTCGCATTGCTGTTTCGCGCCTGCGGTTTCAACGTGCTTCCTGCCCGTTTTGGCCTGAGACGCTGCAGTTCGCCGCGTCTTATTCATTTGCTCAACCTGGGAGGGAACCTGTTCATGAGCACTCAGAAACCAATCGTTGGACTTACCGGAGACTTTCGCCCGGAACGCTTCAACGGTGCGGCGCTTAGCTGGTTTAACACTGGATATTACGACAGCATCAGTTCAGCGGGAGGAATTCCGATGCTGCTGCCGCCACTGGAAAACGACGATGATTTGAACCGCATGATGGAGAATGTTACTGGTGTGGTGCTGTCAGGATGCAATCTGGACCTGGATCCCACGCGTCTAAAGATGCATATCCATCCGTCGATCAAGACCATGCCCCGGCGTCGTGAAGACTTCGATCGTCGCGTCGCAGAGATCGCCATCAGTCGCCGCCTCCCAATCCTGGCAATTGGTTCCGGGATGCAACTGGTAAATGCTCTCTGTGGCGGCACGTTGTATCAGCATATTCCGGAAGAGATTCCCCGCGCTCTGCACCATCGGGATCCGGTCGAACAGAATCTGCGACATGTCCTCGAAATCGTTCCGGGGACCCGCCTCGATGCGGTTTACGGACCCGGCGAAGTGCGAGTCAACAGCGCTCATCACATGGCGGTGAAGGACTTATCGTCGCGATTTCGAGTTAGCGCGACGTGTCCCGACGGCGTGATCGAAGCCTATGAATCCGCAGAAGACGACTGGTTCTGCCTCGGTGTCCAGTGGCATCCGGAAAGTAGCACGGCGTCCGCGCTGGATCTGCAGATTTTTGAGGCGTTTATCGACGCAGCCCTGAAAGAGGCTGCTCCGAGAGACATCATTCCGATGAGCGATATGTTCCGTCGAGCCGCTTAGGACGCATACAAAAACAACATCCCAATTTGTACGATGGACTTCCAGTCCGTCGCGGGTTTTCGACGGACTGGAAGTCCATCGTACGAAAATTGTTTTTGCACACGTCCTTAGCCCGAACTTGAGCCAGCTCAAAATGTGACGCGAACGAGTGAACCGGTCACGACGAGACCCTCGAAAACCTCAATAGTTTTCGAGGGTCTTCGCATGTGTTCTGACAGCAGTTGATTTATAGGTCCGGCGCGTGCCACAGCCGGATCGTTCCATTGTGCAGTGCGGCAGCAAGCATTTGACCATCCGGCGAAAACGCGACTTGATTGACCGCAGCGGGCAAATCCGCAAACGTCAAAATCAACTTTATGTTTTGTGGTTTGGGAGACGACTTCTACAGCTTTGGGACTGCGACCAGCAGTGAAGCGGACAGCGTGACAGAATTGCCAGGCGAGGGCACCGACACGTTGAATTTCTCGTCGCTGACGACGGAGGTGTCGATTTCCCTCAGTAGCACAGCTGTTCAGAACGTGCATATCAATCGCACGCTGATGCTGAATTCCGGATCGACGATTGAAAACATGAATGGTGGTTCCGGCAATGACACGTTGATCGGAAACGGACTGTCAAACAGACTGGTCGGCAGCGGCGGCAACGACATCGTGGTCGGGCTCGACGGCAATGACCGGCTTGAAGGCGGTTCGGGCCGCGATGTGCTGATTGGAGGCCAGGGGCTGGATTCCCTCATCGCTGGCGACGACGAAGACATCCTGATCGCCGTCGCACAACGAGCGACACGAACATCGCGAGTCTTTTTGACATCCGAACAGAATGGATTACGGCGACGCCTTACGCGAATCGAGTCGCAAATCTACGGTCCGGCGTTGGCCCATCAAACGTTTCTCTGAAGGCAAAAATCAACGTCCTGAATGATGCCGGAGAACACGACACACTGTCTGGAGGCACAGGACAGGACTGGTTCCTGAAATCACTCGATGACGTCATTGCAGACCTGGTCGCCGGCGAACTTATCGATCAGCTTTAGTCTGAGTGACTCCCGAGGCGTTCAGAATGACTATCAGGGAAATCTTCCAGCTTTGATATTGTGTTACGTCAGTCCAGTCAGCACACCGTCTTTACAGTAAGCGGGATTGCCGAATGTTTCGATGTGATGGCCGAATCCGTGCGCAAGAGCGACAAGCAGGCGATTGTGGGGGAGTCCAGGGTACTTGAGAGATCGGCCCATCTTGAAATCAAGGCCGTTGCCGACCATGACGAATGGGATATTGTCCAGCGTGTGCGAATTTCCCTGGCCAAGTTCATTGCCCCATACAATCAGCGTGTTATCCAACAGCGAGCCATCGCCACCTGGCTCCGGCGTTTCCAACAATCGCCGCACAAGATACGCCATTTGTTCGGCGTACCATGTGTTGATCTTCGTGAGCTTTTCATGAGCTTCTTTGTTCTCGTTTGGTTCATGCGACAATTCATGATGACTCTCATCAATGCCCAGCCAGTGCATTTTCGGCTGACCCACGGAGTTCGTAATCTGAAACGTGGCGACACGAGAAAAGTCATTGACAAAACTGTTGACCAGCAGATCCATTTGCATCTTTGTGATCTGTGGAATGTTGTCGTTCTCTTCTTTGACGCCCGGCTCAAGTTCCGGCAGGGCATGCCCCATGTCCTGCGTTTGCGACTGCCGCAACTGTTCTTCCATTGATCGCACGAACGTTGAGTGCTCGTCGATCAGATGTCGATCCGCCGCCGACACGACCTGGCTGATACGCTTCAGATCTTCCTGAACGCAGTCGAGCACACTGGTCAGTACTTCGCGGTCTTTGACTTGCCCATACAGCTTCTTGAACATTTGATACGGATCATCGACTGGAGCGATCGGCTTGTTGGCTCCGGCGTAGCTCATCCGCGTCCAGGTGTCAGCGCGGTCTGGAACCATCACGCCGAATTCCAGCGAACCAAATCGCGTTCGAGTTTCTTCCTTTGACTGCAGGTAATTGGCGATCTCCTGATCGATCGAAATCCCGCTGGCCCAGCCCGCTGGAGTGTCAGAACCGCCCTGAATATTGCCGGGGAAAAGTTCAACGCCGGTCAGCAGGCATCCCATGCCACGCATGTGATTGTCGCCGTCACCCCGCACCTTGTCGCAGAGTCCGTGCATGACCATCATTCGCGACTGAAAATCCTTCAGCGGTTCAAGGATGCGTTTGAGTGTGAAGTTTTCGCCTTCCTCGTCCGGCCAGAAATCCCAGGGGACGGTGCCATTGGGGCTGAACATCACAACCAGCCGCTGCTTCCGTGAATTCAGCGCAGTGGGAGTTGCGAACGCACTCAGGTTGGAAATGAACGGCAGTGCCGCCGCGCCCAGGCCAAGGTTCTTCAGAAACTGGCGTCGATTATTCGTACGTTGGTTTTCGTAAAAGTGCATTTGTGAATGCTTTCAATTGTGGTCTGGCCAAATCGCCGACGGACATGAATGTCAATTATACACGTTATCATGTCGATTTTGTAAGGTTTTTACGGGGGATCCGCCGCAACAACCGGTTCCGACGCTTTGCTCCAGCCGCGTGAATTGGAGCGACAGGCGATCTCGACGGCCAGATGTTTGATATTGAACTGGTGGTCTTTGAAGAATATCGACAATTCGCCGATCGATTCCGGGCCGTAAGCCAAAATCGGCTGCTGAACCATGTGATGGAACAGTTGCCGGGCGAACGAACGATGAGCTTCCTCGCTGCGAGCCATAAAATCGGCAAGTTCCCGCGCCCCCGTAAAACGAACAAATTCGCCGTTCCGCTGCAGATACTGTCCGGTCGCATCGACGGGCTTTTGCTTCTCCTGTTCCCGATACCGTCCGACCGCGTCGAAGTTTTCCATCGCGAAACCAAGCGGATTGATCAGCCCGTGGCAGTTGGCACATACTTCGGGACTTGTCTGAATCGTAACTCGCTCCCGGGTCGTCAGGTCAGGTGCCAAGTCCGGCGCGGTCGGGGCGACGGCGATGGGGGGTGGCTTGACGCCGCGACCAAGAATTCCGCGCGACAGGAATACGCCGCGATGAATGGGCGAACTGGTCTGCATGTACGCAAAGCCGCTCAAAATAAACGGATGCGAAATGATGCCAGCGCGTTTCTCCGGTTCGAATTTTACTTCCTTAAAGCCAGCGTCCGCGGGCAAGTCTACGCCATAGAATTTTGCCATTGGTCCGTTCATGAAAATTGTGTCGGTCAGCAGCAGTCGCTGGTAGTTGGCGTCGTCGGCATCGAGCACCTGTTCCAACGTCAATTCAAGCGAGACGCGAAGGTCCGACGCCAGCTCCGGCGTGAAATCCGGAAACGCAGTTGCGTCCTTGTCGATGTCCTGCAGCCGTTCCAGATTCATCCAGCTGCGGAGAAACTCCAGCAGCCGCGCGCGACCACGGTAATCGTTGACCAGCCTCCATGCCTGTTCGCGAACCTGCTTGTCGTCCGCCAGGCGACCGTTCTGCGCCGCCTCGAACAGCTGTTTGTCCGGGATCGAATTCAGGAGCGCGAATGATAAACGTGAGGCCCGGTCAAATTGGTCGTTCGTTCCGGTTGGTTCTCGATACAGAAACCGTGGCGACTTGAGCGCCAGCAGGACAATACGGCGGAGACCGTCGTCTGAGTTTTTCGAGGCGGCAAACTGACTGTCGATGTATGTCTGATGTAACTCGTCGGTCAGCGGTCGCCGGAATGCTCGTTCGACAAATTGTCCCGCAAACTTTCGCAGTTGTTCATCGCGGTTGGCTTTGCGATCGATCATTCTTGGCACAGCTGCGACGACCTTGTCAGCGACTTCGATCGCAGCATTGGTCGTCGCTTCGTCCCATTCCTTCGACACGCTGGTGCCACGCTCATAGCCCGAACTGCGGTCATCCGGAGGAAATGGCGATTCGACGATGATTACTTCAGATGATCCTTCCGGAGTAAGATGGGCCGCCGGGATGGCCTCTTCCACGCCATGCGGCGGCTTCCAGCGGAGTGATACTGACGCTGTGGCTTCCTTAAACTTGAACCATTCCAGCCGGACCGGATACAAGCGGCCCTCCAGCAGAAAACGTGACGCTCGAAAGTCCATGTCAGAGCCCGATCGCACCCACGCATCAATCAGCGGCAAGTCATTGCCGTTCAAATACAGCCGCGCGCCGTTCTCGGTGTGAATCGTGAATTCGTACCAGCCGCTTTCTCGCGGAATCACCGATCCCGTCCACTGCATGGAAAAGGCATCTTCAGCAATTTTTTCTCCGTCAGGACTGAAGCGACCGAACTTGAAATCAACCACCGGATCAATTCGCTGGATCACTCGCTGGTCGCCACGACGATCTCGATGAGCAAAGTACTCGGCCCTCAGGCCACGCTCTTTGCCCGGTCGGGCCATCCAGGTGAAACTGGTTCCCAGATCCGCGATCGCGTTCCGGTACTGCGACACCGTCAGTCGGCTGAGCTCAATTCTGGGTGGATGAAGGCGAGCCTGAGCCTCGGGCGAATAAAACTGTTGCTGCATCCATTCCGCCACCGCCCGAGCGTCGTCGCCGGCACAGTTCTCCGGCGATCCTTCCGGCATAGTGCGCGTGATGAGATCAGCCAGATCCGAAGTGGACCGGTCGCCGAAGATTGGAGACGGCACGTCCGTCGTGCCTGCGCCATTCTGACCGTGACAACTGACGCATTGTGTCTCGTAGGCAATGCGCCCTCGTTCCTGCACCGGATTCGGCGCGGATGACTCATTGGTGGCTGAGGATGTATCGTTTGCCCGAACGGCGGCAAAATGCGCCGACAAAAAGAGCAGGCAGAGAAATCCGGCAAGTGGCCGCATGACTCGTTCCTGTATGGTGAAATGTGTGAATAAGGCAGGATTTAGAGGCAGGAATCAGGCACCGCAAGCTCCTGAAGGTCCATCTTCGAAAGGTCGCCTTCAGACTCCGCATCTGATCTTGACACTATATATCGGCACAACTCAGCCGGGCAATTCGCAGAGATTGAAACAGCGGGGATTTGCCAACATTGAGCACACGAGGAATACTTCAGTTCGCCCGGCGTTGCCGCAAAAACACTGACGACCGGTGCCTTGTCCGACGACTGATTCGAAGTCTTTCCCTGCGCGACCTGCACCGCTCAGCTCCAGATGTCGCGAAGCTCGCCGCAGGGCAGAGCCGGTTGCTGAGATTCACGAAGCAGTGACAGAAAACGTCATCTCCACCGGCGATTCCTGCCGCAACTTGAATCATCGAGTAATGACCGGCTTGTCGTCATCGCGCAAGAGACCCAGGGGACTTTTCTGATTGTGATGCCGTAATAATCTGGAACCGGCAAACGTCAAATGTACCGCAACAATCAACTTCTAGAACAACATCCGATCCGCCGAAATCGATCGACAGGATAGCGTCTGTTTTGTCTGCGGGAGCGGCAAAATAGACACAGGCAATAATTGCTGGAGAGGTCAGGATGACATCGAGAATGCAACGGCTCATGCGGTGGGCGTCAACAACTTCCTTTACCATGTTTGTGCTGGGAGCGGCTGCGTCTCAATCGTGTTTTGGCGGCGAACCCGTAGTGGCCACCGCGCCGATCGCAGGCGGCTCCGCGCCCGTCGGATCTGCGGCGGATGGATGCGGAGAGATCGGTTGTGGAGAGGACTCGGACTGCATTTCCTGCAACTACGAAGTGCTCGATCTGAAGAAACTCTTTGATGGCGTCGCGGGCGATACGCCTCTGCTGAAGGACTACAAGGATCAGAAGGTTGGCGACCTGAAGTACTCGACAGGCGGCGAACTTCGTTACCGGTACATGGATGAACGCAATCGTCTGCGACCGGGTGGACCGGGACAGTCCAATTATCAACTCTGGCGATTCACGCCATTTCTGCAAGCCAATTACAACGACTTCATCGGCGGCTATGTGCAGGCGATTGACGCATCGATGTTTGGTCTGGATGCCCCGTACACACTCACCCCGATTGACGTGAACAGGACCGACCTGCTGCAGTTGTATGCCGAGTTGAATCTGGGCAAAGTCGGCGACGGAACAATGAAGTATCGCTACGGTCGCCAATTGCTGCAATACGGCAGCCAGAGATTATTGTCACCTCTTGGCTGGGGCAACACAATGCGCAACTTCGAAGGTCACAAGCTGATGTACGCCAGCAGCGACTGGGACATTGATGCCTTCGCAATGCAGAGTCTCAACGGTGCGTCGGGAGCCCCGAATCGTCCATACAGCTACGACCAGGCAGACCAGAGTCGCACGATCGGCGGCGTCTACTCGACATGGAAGGGATGGGAGAACAACACTGTAGACTTTTACTATCTGTACTTCGATGAACGACAGCCAAGTCTCACTCAGATGGACGGAACTCGTCACACGATCGGGACTCGCTTCGCCGGGAAACAGCCGGTCAAGGACGGCAAGACGCTTGTTGGGACATGGAACTGGGATGTCGAAGGAGCCTGGCAGTTTGGCGAGGACAAATTCGGATCGTCGGCGTACCGCAACGTCCAGGCGGGCATGGTCGGCGCGATCACGGGCTACACCTTTGAAGATGTGAAATGGAAGCCTGCGGTCGGAAGCATCTTCTATTGGGGTTCGGGTGATAAGGATCCAGCGACGGGTCAGATCAACACATTCAACACGTTGTATCCACTGGGACACGCATATTGGGGTCAGATCGACAACCTCGCCGGCCAGAATCTGCTGGACTACGGTCTTCAGGCCAGCGTCAAGCCGACGCAGAAGCTCTCTGTGGTCACACAGTGGCATTACTTCGAACAGGCTCAGGCTTCCAAGGTGATTTACAACGTCGCGGGGGCGGCACTGCCTGGAAGCGGCAGTCCGAATCTGGGCAACGAACTGGATCTGGTGGGAACCTGGACATACAGCAAGGCGTTCAACCTGCAGGCTGGCTATTTCTGGTTCTTCTACGGCGACGCAATTACCAAAGGCCCGCTGGCGCGATCAGACGCGGAACAGTTCTACCTGCAGGCGACGTATAACTTCTGAGATGCACCGTTCCGGCTACGTCTTGGCAATTGCCAGCGCGGGTTCTTCGTCGTAGAAGTAGTTGGCCATCAGATGTTCCGCGCAGAACAGCAGAATGAGCAATCCCATTAGGACAGGGAATACCTCGATACCAAGCCGACCCATACGGACGGCTCGCTGAAGTTCCAGTGCTTCATGGACGATCGTCACATTTTCGGCTGGCAGCATCGCCAGCAACTGATCGTCGCGCATCTTTTCCAGATTGCTCTCTGCGTCGCGAATATTGACAGCGAACGCGGCTTCGAACGGGCTGCGGGATTCGAAGGGTTTCAGGCGGTAGTGACCAGCATCCGTCGCATCTGTCAGCACGACAGATGATTCATCCGCTGACATTTCTCCGCGTGTCTGCCGCAGGCCGGGACGCCGCAGCAAGTACTGATCGAATCGCTGACTTGGCGGCACCGGGATCACAATCGATTCCCCCGCGATATAATTCCGTTTGGTGTTACTTGCGCCGGTCAGGTACTGCAGAATCTTGTCCGTCAGCATCGCAAACGCCCAGCCGTCGGCGGTAAGGTTATTCCACAGAGCACCCCCGTTGGAGATGTTGTCCATCGCGGACGTAAACATCAGGCAGCGTCCCTGTCCGACAGTGCGTTCCAACAGCGCAGGTCGATCTCCAGGACCGGTGAACCCCACGAGAGTTGTCGATGAAGCGTCAGCGTCCAGCGCCCAACAGCGATCGAAGGCCGGACGAGACAATTCCACCCGAGCTTCCTCGTCCTGCGTGTACTCTCGAATTAGCGGATGCTGTTCGGTGATCAGTTTTAGGTGCCCTGGTTCGGTATTGAAGTTCACAAAACGCAGCGGAGTGCCAGGAAGCAGTTCCTTTGCGGGTTCCGCCATCCAGGCCCCAAGCTGGATTTTGTCAGAACCTGCGACAACAAGGACTCCGCCACCGCCGCTGGCAAAATTCTTCAGGCTTTCCCACAACCGTTCATCCGGACGCTGACAATTGATCAGCATGACGACGTCGAAGTTTGAAAACGATTGCTGGCTGGCCTGCGCTGTCGAGACCCTTGTGATTTCGCAGACTCTGATACCCTGCTTCTCGAACACAATCGGCTGCAGCGCATTTCTGAGATACCAGCTTTCGTCATTCGTGTCAGCAACTAACAGGACGTTGGGTTTCGGGCGGACGCCGCAGGTGAAATAGCGGAAATTGTCATCGGGTAACGGATCTTCTGAAGTCAGCCGGACGAGACCTTCGACAAACGGTTGAGTGCCAGTGACGCGCAGGACGGTCTGGATCTGCGCCGCGCCGTTTTCAAGTTTCACGATCTGTGGCGCACCCGCACGGGTTTCAACGCCGTTTTCAATGAGGAGCGTTTCCAGTGTCGCGGTCATCGGAGCGCCAGCGGTGGCGGAAACGGTCATGGTGAGCAGCAGGTCGCGACCGGCGACGCTGGTTTCCTCTGAAAGTGTGAGATTCGAAACGGAGGAATTGGTCGGAAGCGGCACCGAGACATCAACAAGGTAAACCTGAAGCCAGTCGGCAGCCTTGAGGGCATCGGACAGTCCGCTTTCATCCGGCTCACGCCAGGCAGTCTTTGAGAAATCTGTCAGCACATAGATTTCCCGAGCATGCGTATCGTCGCCGCCGACCATGCCTCGTCGCTCCTGATCCGCCGTGCGATCATCAATCTGAAACTGAATCGCTGCCTTTAGTCGACGATTGATGGGTTCGGGAACCGTTGTGGCCGTCAGCGTGTCCAGACGTGATGCCGCTCCGGTGAGATCGGCCTGAAAGACGATGTCGTCATCGGCACTCAGTCCCGCGATCGCCGCGCGGCTTCCAGCCGGGAATCGGCCCAGGTGTTCGCGAATCACTGTACGCGCCTGTTCCAGACGCGTCTTGTTCTCGTAGCGATAGTTCATGCTCACACTGGTGTCGATCAGAAACACGGCTGCGACCGGAACGTTTTCCGTTGCTTCATTTCGCGGCGAGGAAAGTTCGGCCCGCAGCCGCAGTCCCCAGGGAAGACCGACCGCCAGCATCGTGGCCAGCGTACCCAGCACGACACACCACATACGGACGCGGCCACGACGCTCCTTCCGATCAAAGGCCGCAACAGAATCTGCGGAAGAGCGTTTCGTGAGCCAGAAATACGCAGCGGCGCTCAATGCCGTAACCGTCGCGAGACTCAGCCATTCCCACCAGCGAAGACCATACCGCGCCGCTGGCAGTGAAGGTCGCGCAATCGCCAGGACGAGGACCGCGATCAACAGAGAACGCAGCAGGAGTAGCAGCAAGTGCCGCAACTGCATCCGGCGAGCATTGGAAATTTTGCGTGTTTTCAGCAATCGCAATGCCGGAAACTCAATGCGTTTTGGCTTGGCACGCATTACAAGGTGCAGGATCACGGGCAACGCGGCCAAACCCATCCCGAATAACAGGCTGGCATTGATCAGGGACATGCAACGGTTTCCTTCACAATCGGCTCAGAATCACGCTCCAGTGAAAACCGACCGTGCTCAATAAAACACTTCGCCGCTGCAATCGCGGTTTCATCACTCATCAAGAAAGCATGCAGTTTCGGAACGAGCAGAAAGTCGGCAGCTCCCGGTAGTCGGGCACTGGCGACTGTGACCGTGCCGTCATCGTCACCCGGCAACAACGGGTTGAACCCGCGTTCGTCACCCTTGCCACCAGCGATTACGCCGAATTCGATCCTGGGGATCGGCAGTGATTTGATTGTCCC
>JBBQSE010000151.1:0-15937 GCA_038214195.1 Planctomycetales bacterium | reverse complement strand
ATTCTGTTCGCGTTGTGGATTTACGCCACTCTTCGAGGCATCGGAAGCATGAAAGGTGATTGGCGGCTGAGTAAAATTATTGAACCGTGAAACAGTGCAAATGCTGCACAAAGAAAGGAATGAAAGGGCGAATTCGATCGCAAGGAAGTGATTTTCTTCCCCAATTCGGATGGCGTCCATGCGAATGAAACCCACAGGATCTTCGGAATCCGAGCTCCGTCAGAAAAATTGACTCGCTTGGAATGCTATCATTCCAGACCCTACAATTTCTTCACAGCCTCGGAGCGAAAGGCGACTCTTATTTTCTGCTCGATGCTTAAACAAGTGGAGCGGCGGACCCGGAGGTCTTCGCGTTTTTTCTGCGACGACGGATATACCCGGCTCCAAAGACACCCATCGCAATTCCCAACAGAGCAGCGGTGCCGGGTTCTGGAACGATCGGCGCGTCGCCGACGACGCCGTCAGGCCCCGGATCAACCGGCGTGACTGGATTGCCGCCGGTTTCAGGAATTTCCGGCTGAGGATTCGGGATCGGACACTCTGGCGGTGTCACATGGACGAGCCCGCCGCAATCGTCTTCAGTCGGATTTTTGGGAGGGGGATTTGGATCGGTTCGATCGGGAGTGGTGGTCGAACTGCTTCCTGAGCTTGTGTCATTTGTCGAATTCGGCGGAGTCGAAGAATCTGGTGTCGCGGGATCCGCAGCGTGCGCTTTCACAGTCGATGAACTCAAAAATCCGCTGCTGCTGGATCCACCAGAGCTGCCACCAAAGCCACCACCGACGCCTCCAGAATTTGAGGAACGCGAACTCCCGGTGCTGCCTCCCGTAAATCCGCCGCCTGATCCTCCGGACATGCCTCCTCCCATCGAACCGCCGCCGCCGCCAAGCCCACTCGAAGTGAACCCACCTCCAAATGCCGGGCCGAATGAGGATCCGGAAGCTGTCGCGGACTTGTCGGTCGAACTCGATTTTGATTTTTCTGCCTCTGAAGCTGTGGCATTTGCGGTTCTGCTTACGCCTGGATCTGTCGGTGTCGCGGTGCTGTTGGAACGGGATCTATTGTACGCATAGTCTGGTCGGTCCCAACGAACCTGCGCGCCAGCGGCGACCCATTGCCCGGTAAAGGGATCCTGTGTCTGTCCGTCAGGCTTCGGCGAAAAGCGACTCGCGACCGGGACCGACATTCTCGAAACGCTCGGACCGCGTTGGCAATTGCATGTATCCTGAGCAAGTGTCGAACTTGACGCCAGGGAGATCGCAGTGGCGATCATAAAGCGAATGGCGATTTGGCTACCAGTCATCGTCAACGTCCTTTTCTTCTACAGCAACCGACCTCAGAGAGTTTGGCGATCATCAAACCGCTTTCTCTTTAAACTGAGCCTAGGTTGTGGCGGCGGCGATGTTGCAGTTCTGCCGCAATTTGACGCCGAATGGCCGCGTTGCCCGGCAGCGTGGTAACGATCGCTGCGTTCGTGAGGATTGTGTTGGATGTGTCGTCTCGAAAGGGACGACGGGTGAAGAGGTGTCTCGACAATCGAGCAGGGCGAAGAATCCGTTCCACATCCTCTGCCAGACTGAACCCGAATTCTGCCAAACGAGTCGAGCCGGACGCCCAACCGTGACGTAGCCTTTCGGAAACATTTGAGTCCCCTTGCGCGCCTGCCGCAATTGGCCCCGATTGGAATTGCTCGAAAGAACAAGCCTCATGACCCTTTCACCAAAACCAAACGAATGGCATTGTCCCGACTGGCGATCTCGTCTTGTCGCGACGATCGCATTTGGCGTCGCCATCGTCGTCCTGTTCCGGGATCTGCTCGCCGGATGTCTTAATCGCTGGACGAACGAGCCGCAGTATTCGCATGGGTTTGCGATTCCGGTGATGGCTCTTGGTCTCGGATGGATGTCCCGGCACAAATTTCTAAAAGGAACGGCCCGCAGCAATATCTGGGGACTGGGCATGCTGCTCATCGGGATTGTCGGCCATGTCGCTGCAGTGTACGTTTATGCGGAAGCGGTAGATGCTGTTTCGTTTCTGCTGCTGCTTGCCGGATCGACGCTGCTCATCTGGGGCCGTCGCGCGTTTTATGGACTGTGGCCCGCCGTGCTGTTTGTGGGCTTCATGCTGCCGCTGCCGTTTCAGATCGAACGTGCTCTGTCCGGACCGCTGCAGCAAATGGGTGCCACCGAATCGGCCTGGTACATCCAAACCTTTGGGATTCCGGCGATTGCTCAGGGCAACACGATCCTTATGGGCGACACGCGTCTGGGTGTGGCGGATGCCTGCAGTGGGCTGCGAATGCTGATGGTCTTCCTGGCCATCTCGACCGCCGCCGTCATTATCAGCCAGCGCACGGTCTGGGAAAAACTCGTAATGCTGCTGAGTGCCATTCCGATCGCGCTTGTCTGCAATATCGTCCGGATCGTGGCCACAGCCGTTGCCCATCAGTCACTGGGTCGGCAAACCGCAGACCTGGTTTTTCACGACTTGAGTGGCTGGCTGATGATGCCGCTCGCGATGCTGCTGCTGTTCCTCGAACTCAAGCTGATGGATTGCCTGTTTGTCGAAGTTCGTGATTCCAGTCCTGGCGTTTCCTACCATCAGGCCAGACCCGTCTAATTGTGCGGGGTCAGGAGACCCGCGCACAGCCTGAAGCCCAACAACGAACACATTGCGGGAAAGAATGAACATCATGCCTGAATCAGAAACCATGCTCTCCCGGCGGGACTTTGCGCTCTGCGCCGGGGGACTCCTCGCGATGCTGGGTGCGAGCGGAACGGATGCGGTGCTCAATCGCGGACTGCACGATCCGGCTGCCGTGAAGGCGGCCGCAGCCCGGTTGAGTTTCATTCCGGAACAAATCGGCAACTGGACATCGACGACGGAATCCATTGATGAACACGAAAAACGCGTGGCGGAAATTGTCGGCAGCATCCGCCGCACATATCGAAACGCAGAAAACGGATATATGGTTTCGCTGACGGTGCTGTGCGGTGCTGCCGGCCCAATGAGCGTGCATCCGCCGACAGCCTGTTTCGAGGGTGTCGGCTATGAATGCTCGTCCGCGCCACGAGTCACAACGATTTTGGACAGCGAGAACGAACAGTCTTCGTTCAATCGGGCTACGTTCCGTCTGGCGAATTCTTCCATGTCAGATGTTGTACGGGTCTTTTGGGGATGGGGCACTGATGGTTCCTGGACCGCCCCTGCGAATCCGCGAATCGTGTTTCGAGGCCAGCCGTTCCTGTTCAAGATGTATGCCGTAGATCGATCGTTGCTCAAAACCGACGACCTTCAGCAATCTGAAGCGTTCCTGAATGAAGCTCTGCCTGTGATCCGAAAGGGGCTGCGGCAACAATGAATGTCCTCGAATCAAAAACCAGAAATCGTCAGCGTGTCCTCAACCCGCGCGCCGCAGTCGTCGTCGCCATTGTCCTGACGGTTTTCGTTTACGGCACGCGAAAACTCCACGACCGACAGTTTGGAAAGACGGTCGATTTTTTGCGGCAGTCCGCGTACGCCTCACTGGAGGAAAAGGACTATCACAAAGCGCACGCGCAGCTCAGGCAGTACCTTGCGTTTCGTGCGAAAGACCTCGACGCGAGAGAAAAACTGTCGTCTCTGCTGTCAACGCAGATTCGAACACGCCCGGCGCTTGAACAGGCATTTCTCCTTAACGAAGAACTACTTCGCAACGAACTGCCGCAGGTTGATTTACGACACGAACAGGCACGCATTGCCGTGCAGCTGGGCAAATTTTCCGATGCCGAAGCCCATCTTCGGCTGCTGCAGTTTTCACGCGAAGACAACGGCGAGATCTGGTATCTGAGCGGCCACTGCGCCAACGAACAGCGAAAAACCGATGAAGCCGTCCGGTTCTATCAGCGCGCCATCAGCTGCCCCCATCCTCCCGAAAAAGCATTTGACGAACTGGCAGCGCTGGCGGTCGGAAATCCGCAATTGTCGCTCAACTCGTGGGACATCCTTGACCAGATGGTGACGAAATGCCAAACCGCCGAAGCGTATCGACTCCGAGCCATGCGGTTCGTCGAGAACCGCGAGCCGGCGGCGGCTCTCCGGGACGTCTGGAAAGGCCTTGCGAAATCGCCCGATGACATGGCCCTGAATGCGCTGCTCGGGTACTGCCTGCAACAAGACGACGTCGCGGACAGGCAACGAGACGCCATCGACGATTCAAAAGAAGTCAGCCAGGCCATTCAGCATCTGCAGAAATGCGTCGAGCGTAGTCCGGCCACCAATTCATTTCGAGTCCACCTGTCTGCATTGCTTTGGAAGACGCATCAGGAATCAGCTGCGATTGCCGTCCTCGAATCCGGCATCGGCCGCAACGCGCGTGCGTTTGAGTTACAAAGCATTCTCATCGAGTACCTGCTGTCGCAGCAGAAAATTGACAAAGCCGAACGACTGCTCAGCGACCTGCCGACGACTGCCGTTTCTACGGCCGAACGGGAGTTGCTCACCGGCCGCATCCAATTGATCCGCAGAAACTGGAAGTCCGCCGACCTGTCGCTGCAGAAGGCCATTGCGTATTCGCAGCCCGGTTCCAGTCTGCAGCAACGAGCTCAGATGCTGCAGGCCATGTGCCGCTCGAATTCCGGTAACTCGACAACGGCCGTGGATGCCTTCCGTGCCGTGCTGACCGCGAATCCGAATTCGATCCCCGGCCAGCTGGGCATGGCCTCTGCGTGGATCAAGTCTGGACGCACCGATTTGGCGATCGGTGAATACCGTCATTTGCTGGAGGTGCCCGGAGTTCCCGCGTATCTCGCCGATCTGCTGATTCAACGCAATCTGCAACAACCCGCAGGACTGCGGGACTGGAGCGAGGTCGCCAGACTGGTGCGCGATGAAAATCCGTATATTGTTGATCCTTCACAGCGCACGCTCCTGCAGGCGGACCTGATGATGGCCTCCGGCAAAATTACACAAGCGATCGCTCATTTGGAGAACGCACATGCCGAGACTCCGGACGATGCCGCCGTCGATCGCGCCCTTGAGCGCCTGAACGGAGAACAAAGCGGTCGCCTGCGGGAGCGACTCCAGCAACTGGCAATCGATTATCCCGCAAATCCCGATGTTCTCGCAGCGCTAATTCGACTGGAAATCGGCGGGAACCACGCCGGAGCCGCTTCGAAAATGCTGGAAGACATTGCCACCAATCAACGCGGCACGCAACTCACGCCGATCGAATCACTCACGTTGGCGATCTGCACGGCTGAAACCGTGGCTGCGCTGGAAACACAGCACGGGCGAACGAATTACGTGGATCTATTCCGCGACGCAACCCGTCGTTTCGCGGGGCAGCTGGTCAAGCTTGATCCCATGCATCACGCCACGCTTGTGCGAATCCTCGCGCAGCAGGGTCGAACGACGGAAGCCCTCAGGCACGTGCGTTCCATCGTCGATTCTTCTGACCTCCCAGTCAGAGCGAGCGCTCTGATGGCGCTCGCTGAATATGCTTCGCCGCGTTCGAGTGTGCTGCCGGAAGTGACGAATCATCTTTTCGCCATGATCAACGCCGCGCCCAACAACACGGCTTTGCGAATCTGCTACGCCGACGTGTTGCTATACGGAGATTATCCGGAAACCGCCACTCAGGTGCTCGAACAGATTCAGAACTCGCCACTCGAAAACGGCGAAGTCACGGCGCGCCTTGCCTGGATACTGGCCGTCGCCTCCGACGACGCAAAGAAGGCTCAGGAACTCATTTCTCAGGCCCTGCGAATACAGCCCGGAAAAAACGCATTTCGAATCATCGAAGCCCGCGTCCTGTTGTCCGCAGGGCAATTCCAGGAGGCACTGAAGGCACTGTCCAGTCTTGACGATCAGCACCACTCCCGCGCCGCATTCACATACAAAGCCCAGGCCCTGTTGGAACTGGGCGAAGTGGGCGAAGCCTGGCACGTCGTCGAACAAATCCACCGGCAGCACCTCCACGATCCGATGTTCCCCGCCGACGAACGTCTCCTCGAAACCATCGAAAGCCGTCTTAACCAATTCACCACAGCGTCAAGATCACAACCGTAGTTCGACTGTCCTCTGTTCGATGAAGGAAAAGGATCGAGCGGTAGTGGGATTCGTCAGGATTCCCTCACGTGCCTTCGAGCAGATCGCAGACAATCACGGTCACGTTGTCCCGTCCGCCTCGCTCCAAAGCAAGCTGAACGAGCAGATCGCACGTGGTTTGCGGGTCTGCGTTCGACATTACGGCCGCAATTGACGGATCGTCCGCCATGTCGCTTAATCCGTCAGAGCACAGAAGCAATCGATCTCCTGGCAGCAGGTCGCCATGAAACACTTCTGCGCTTTCATGATCCCCGTGACCGTGAGCCCCCAGACTGTTGGTCAGGATGTGCCTGAATCGTCTGACCGCCGACGGTGCCGAGCCAGCATCAATCATTTGCTGAGCCACCGTATGGTCGCGAGTTACCTGGTCCAGTTTCCCGTTACGAAACACGTAAGCACGGGAGTCTCCGACATTGACGAATAAGACATGTGGCGGGAGCAGGAACGCGGCCGTCAGCGTCGTACCCATCCGGCTCAGATTGGGGTCAGCTTGTCCGTATTTGCGAAACGTCTGGCGAATCTGCTTCACATAGGCATCCACTCTCCCTTGAAATTCATGACCGTCAAGGTCCGTGTATTTCATGACCCAACTCGTTGCGCGACTGAAGAGTTCGAAGACGGTTTGAAGAGCCAGCTTGCTGGCGACTTCTCCAAATGCGTGTCCGCCCATACCGTCGGCGATCATCAGGCCATAGGAATGATCGGAAATAAATTCCGAACAGTCCTGTGGCAGATTGGTCAGCAGCATTTCGCAGGAACGCATGCGGCGGAAAACTGCGTAGTGGTCTTCGTTATGCGGGCGAACGTTTCCAGGATGTGTCGCCGCCCCCAGACGTACATCCATTGGCGGATGATCCGGAGCAAAGAATTCGGACGACAGATTCTTTTCGATCGCAAACTCAGCCGTATCATCATCAGATTTTGTCACAGCCGGACACCCTCCACGCAATGAGACGAGAAGAATATGCAAATGTAAATTACACCAAACGCAGGGCTGAGTGTCGAGTCCCTCAGAACAGACGCAACAATCACGACATTCGATGATTTTCGATAATACAGGAGGTCCCGCAAACTCAGCTACGGCCTGGAATCTGATTTCACAGGCAAAACGCCGATTTTAAGACTTGTGGGATGTTCTGAGGACCGGAAAACCCTGTGCGTCGCCCTTTGAAAATCGTCGGCCTTTGCAAAGTAGATATTCGGAACCCAGGTCTGCGGGTTGCGGTCAACGAGTGGAAACCATGTGCTCTGGATTTGCACCATCAGGCGATGACCTTTTTGGAAACGGTGCAGGACGTCGAGCAGTTCAAGGCTCACGCGTGTCGGCTTGCCTGGTTCAAACGGCTCCGGCTTCGCATAATCATTGCGGAACCTGCCGCGAATGACTTCACTGCGGATCAGCATTTGACAGCCTGCCAGTGGAACGGTTTCCGGGGCATCCGGGCGCACGTCGATCAGTTTAACAACCCAGTCCGCATCGGCACCGGTTGTTGAGACCCACAAGTCCGCCTCCAGCGGCCCGGCGAGCACCGTGTCTTCTGTGAATGCATCTGTCTGATAGGTGAGTACGTCTGGCCGTCGCGAGGCAAATCGCTGGTCATCAATCATGTACTCGATCGTCATTTTCGGCGTGATCGTCTCGCTGTATGGAACAGGCTTGTTGGGATCGCTGACGAATTCATCGTAAGAGCCTTCCAGCATCGAGGAAGGTTTCGCCGGATCTGCTGGCGGATTTCCTTCAGGGGCGGACCAGTCGAGACGGCCGTTCTCGTGCAGGTACAGTCGTTTTGTCTCGGTGTTCTTTGGAGGCCAGTGGTCAAAGGTGCGCCAGACGTTGGATCCAGTCTCGAACATAGTGGCCTCGGCCGGTGCGGGGAAGTCATTGTCTTTGAGATATTTCTCGAAGAACGGCAATTCAATCTCAGCACGATAAAACGCCGACGTCTTTGAGCCGAACGAAACGTTGCCGAGTTTTTCTCCGTCGGTCGAAGCCCAGCCGCCATGATGCCACGGGCCGACGACAAGGACGCTGTTGACCTGTGGATTCTGATGTTCAATCGATTGATATGTCTTGAACGAACCGTAAAGATCTTCCGCGTCGTACCAGCCGGTGACCGTCATCACTGCCGGAGCGACATTTTTCAGATGCGGGATCAAGGCGCGCTTCTGCCAGAACTCGTCACGATTGGGATGCAGCATCATGTCACGCCAGAATGGAATCGCTCCCTGCAGGTAGAGCTTGTCAATATTCTCAGCCGAACCGGCTTCAAGGAACAGCTTGTAACCATCGGGAGTCGGGTAGATAAACGGCTTTGCAGGTTCCGTGGTCGGCGTTGTCCGCTCGGTCGCGTTGCTGCTGAGCCAGCGGAATGCGTGAGCGAGGAAGAAGGAACCGTGATGCAGGAAGTCGTCAAAATACCAGTCGCCGACCGGTGCCTGCGGCGAAACGGCTTTGAGCGCCGGATGCGCGTCTATCATGCCTGCGGCCGCATAAAAACCGGGATAAGATATGCCCGACATCCCCACGCGTCCGTTGTGATTGGGCACGTTCTTCAGCAGCCACTCGATTGTGTCGTACGTGTCGGAGCTTTCATCGACATCCGTCGGCATGGTCTTGTTCGGCAGATGTGGCGTTACCTGGATGAATTCACCTTCCGACGCAAATCGCCCGCGAACATCCTGATTGACAAAGATGTAACCTGCCTTGAGGAACAGCTCACTGGGTCCGAGTTTCGACGGATAGTTGTCTTCTCCATACGGTGCAACACTGTAAGGCGTCCGCTTCATCAGCATCGGATACGTTTTGGTCGTATCGTTGGGCACAAACACGGACGTCATGAGCCGCACGCCGTCACGCATTGGCACCATGTACTCATGTTTGGTGAAATGCAGCCGAATAAAACTTTCAGACTGTGGAACATCCTGAGCGGTCGCTGTGGTCCACATTGCCGTATCGACAATCAGCAGACTCAAGACCAGCAGGTAGCGAAAGACGGTTCCCATAAACACCTGCCCCGATTAAAATGGAAATGAAAATTTGCAAGCCGGGCAGGTTGACAGATACCAGATCTTTCGCCAAGCCTGTCAGAGAAAATTGCCTCATGCATCGTTCGACTCCACTGGCGAACAAGTTTTGGAGTAATGATCTTTCCCAGACCGGACAGGCGGTCCAAAATTCTTCCGTTCATTTCGCCCCGCGCCGAAAAGGTCCCCCGTATGTCTTCCATCAGATTCTGTCTCGGCATGATCGCCGTTTTGTTGGGTTCCGGAGTATTGAACGCTCAACAGCAAACTCAGACATCGGCAGCGGACCAGAAATAGAGTAACCGGCCACTCTGCGAGCAACGACTATGATTTGCAAGTCCATCATTCAAACTGCATGCATTTTTGCGTTCGTCACTTCCATGGCGCACCAG
Organism: Planctomycetales bacterium; assembly: GCA_038214195.1. Classification (GTDB taxonomy): domain Bacteria; phylum Planctomycetota; class Planctomycetia; order Planctomycetales; family Planctomycetaceae; genus SXXK01. The sequence goes on along the minus strand of JBBQSE010000151.1, from coordinate 6,434 downwards.
GCACGCGCCATTCAGAAACAGGCTCCATCCAACGTGCAATCGATCACCTATCAGCGACCTCCGAAAGAAATCACTGACATTCTGGATGTAGCGCCGACGCCACATGTGTCATTGAGCCCGACCAGAGAATTCATTCTGCTGCTGGAAAGATCGAGCTACCCGCCGATCGAAGATCTCGCCGCTCCGATGCTGCGACTTGCCGGTTATCGCATCAATCCTCAGACCAACGGCCCACATCTGGCCCCCCGCACGACCGGCCTGATTCTGCAATCGATTGCGACGGGCGAACAACGCCGAATGGAGATCCCTGCAGGAGCCAACATTGGATTTCAGGGCTGGTCGCCGGACGGCAAATGGCTGGGGTTCACGGTCACAACAGATGACTTGATTGAGATTTGGGTCGCAGCGGTTAGTGACGTGATCCCTCACCGAATCGACGGAATTGCGATCAACGGTGCATTTGGTGTTCCTATCCAGTGGCTGCCGGACAGAAGCGGACTGCTGGTTCAGGCAACGGTTGCAGATCGAGGCGCGCCGCCGCAACAACCGCGCGCTCCGCTGGGCCCAACAATCGAAGAAAGCTCCGGGCGATCCGGGCCGGTGCGGACATATCAGGATCTGCTGCAAAACTCACACGACGAAACACTGTTTGACTACTACTGTCGCTCTCAGCTGGTTTGGATCGATTTTCCGACGAAGTCCACCAGGCTTGTTGGTGACGCCGCGATCTTTTCCGACGTCGATGTTTCGCCGGACGGTGAGCATATTCTTGTTTCCCGTATCCAGCGACCGTATTCGTACATTCTGCCCGCCGGTCGATTTCCGACAAAGGTCGAGGTCTGGACAAAATTCGGCGAGTTCGAGTACCTCGTCGCAAGTCAGCCACTGGAAGACCGAATTCCCATCGAAGGCGTTCCGACTGGTCCGCGTTCTGTCGGCTGGCAGGCGACGCAACCTTCAACGCTGGTCTGGATGGAAGCTCTGGATGAAGGCGACCCACGAAACAAAGTGCCGCATCGTGATCGTGTCATGACTTTGGCGATGTCAGCAGAAGCGATCCAAATTCTCACGAACCCGGCTGCCAGCAACGGAGTGTTGTCTCATGCCGAACCGACGGAACTGGTAAAGACCGAGGAACGCTGCACGGGCGTGATGTGGGGTGAACGCGATGGACTGGCATTCATCCGTGACTACGACCGCGACCGACGCTGGACACGCACGTTTCAAATCAACGCTCAGAATCCTGCGATCCCTGCTGTTCTGGTTTGGGAGCGATCCGTCAACGATCGCTATGCCGATCCGGGATCACCGATGACTCGTCCCCTGCCCAACGGTCGCCGCGTGATGTGGCAGCACGACGATTCGATTTTCCTCTACAGCCAGGGAGCAACGCCTAAAGGTGATCGACCGTTTCTCGATCAGTTCGATCTCAGCACCCGCGAAACGAAGCGACTGTTCCAGTGCGACGATGAAAGCTACGAATCCGTTGTCGCACTGATTACCGACGATGCCAGTCAGTTTATTACGCAGCACGAATCCCCGACACTGCCCCCAAATTTCTTTCTGAACACCGTCGGAGCAAACCGCCGGACTTTGACAAATTTTCCCGATCCCATGCCGCAACTCCGCGGCATTCACAAAGAACTGGTAACGTATGAACGCAGCGACGGGGTGCCACTGTCTTTCACGTTGTATCTGCCACCTGGTTACGTCAAAGGTACGCCGCTGCCGACGATCCTGTACGCCTATCCGCGTGAGTTCAACGACCCATCGACGGCCGGACAAGTTTCCGGTTCGACGAATCGCTTCACGACATTCAGCGGGATTTCGCACCTGTTTATGCTGACTCAGGGCTATGCGGTTCTGGATGAAGCGACGATGCCCGTTGTTGGAGCTCCAGACGTGGCAAATGACACGTTCATCGCTCAGATCGTCGCCAGTGCGCAGGCCGCGATCGACAAGGCGGTCGAAATGGGTGTTACGGATCGCAGTCGAGTCGGCGTGCTGGGGCACAGCTACGGGGCGTTCATGACGGCTAACCTGCTGGCTCATTCGGATCTGTTTAAGACCGGCATCGCTCGCAGCGGAGCCTACAATCGTTCGCTGACACCGTTTGGATTTCAGAATGAACGGCGGACATTTTGGGAAGCTCCCGAGATCTATATGACGATGTCGCCGTTTGGCGCGGCCCACAAGATCAAGGCTCCGATTCTGCTGATCCACGGCGAAGCGGACAATAATCCGGGAACCTTTCCACTTCAAAGCGAACGTCTGTACCACGCCATTCGAGGCAACGGCGGCACAGTCCGCTACGTGACCCTGCCCCACGAATCGCATGGCTATATCGCCCGAGAATCGGTCGAACACACGCTTTGGGAGACAGTGACGTGGTTTGACAAGTATGTGAAAGAATCCAATGCCATAGGCCAGTGACGCGATCAGCTAAGCTTCTTGTGGCTTATTGTTGTCTGATCAGTCAAAACGCGCCAGCCTCATTCTTCGCCCCTCCCTGCGGAGTGAAAAGAGGAAACCGGTACAGCGGTTTCGGAAAGCTACGAGGCTTCCGACGTCTGGCCCATCGACCGATGATCGGCAGTGGTCCGAGCACTTCATCGACAACGGTTCTGAGTCGTTCATGAATCATGAGTGTTCCCTGCGGAGCATCGTCGGTCTCTTGCCCTTGTTAATGTGGGCCGGTTCAAGCGTTCCGCTCCTGCAAATTCCTGTCGCACTGACCAGGCCGTCCCACGTGGCGGCATTGTGGTACGCGCCTTCAAACAGGATGTGAGTGGGATCGACATACAGCGGGCTGAGCGGCATGGCAAACACAACGGCCACTCTCCCCAAGCTGAACGTCAAAGTCGCACTTCGTTATACGTTCCGCGAACGTTGGGCTAGCAGCGAAAGTCGTCAAGACTTTCGGCTTCACTCAGATAATGCGACTCATAGCATTGTTGTCTTCGGCCATCACGGTCATGTCACAATCGCGTTCAACAGAATCCTGAACCGGCTGCGTCCCGCGCGTACCAATGTCAACCTGAGCTGGGTTCGAATTCTGCGTCCACCAGCATTCCGCGTCTCGCCAGGTCCAGTCCGTGGCACAATCGCATTGTTCCAGAGCTGCCAGAAGTCCACGTGGATTCTGAAACCGATCGTCGGGATCCTTGTTCAGACATTTCATAATAATATTCGACAGGTCTTGTGGGACGTCCACGCCTATTTCGTGCATATTCGGCGCGGGAGCCGTCGCATGGGCGAGTACCAGAAGAATCGGGTTATCGTCCTCGAAAGGCGTGCGTCCGGTGAGAAGGTAGTAGCCCACCACGGCAAGGGAGTACAAGTCGCCGCGGCTGTCCGGCTTCTGACCGCAGGCCTGTTCCGGACACATAAACCGAGGCGACCCCTGCAGCCGACCATCGACACGGCGAATTGAATTCGAGCCAAGGCTGGCATTCCGTACGAGCCCAAAATCGAGCAGCTTCGCGACGTCGTGCATGTTTCCGCGTTCCGCAAGGAAAATATTGCTGGGCTTGATGTCGCGGTGGACCAAACCACTTGCATACGCCTCATGCAATGCTCCGCACAGTTGACGCAGGATGTAAACGACGCGTGCGGGCGTCTGCCGCCCAAATTGTTCCACCAGCTGACGAAGATTCAGGCCCTGCAGATACTCCATCGCATAGTAAAACGTGCCGTTCGCCGTGCGACCATAGTCATAAACCTGAACTGTGTTCCAGTGTGTCAGCTGCGCAGTGAATTTGACTTCTCTTTCAAACCGCTCCAACGTGCGACGATCGGCCGCTCTGTCTTTTCGAATCAACTTGACTGCGCATCGACGCTTCAACAACTGATGCTCCGCCAGATAGACGTCGCCCATGCCGCCCGAGCCAATCAATCGCAGCAGAGTGTAAGGTCCGAGTTGTTCCTGATCATGAATCTTACGCTGAAGTTGTCGGTTGAAAATGTATCCCCACGATACAAAACCGATTCCAACGAACAGCGCCGCAGCGTTGCCGATCAGTAGCCTGCCAACAAAAGTGTGCTGAGCGTGTTCGAGATCGAAGACTGCTTTTGCGATCTGACCGACACCGAGCCCAAACGCAAGGATCAGGCCCAGGACAGTCATCTGCTGCCACGGCAGCCTTGAATACAGCGGCTGCAACCCGGGACATGTCCACGATTTCGATTCGCCCGACAGTTCGGCTGGAGCGTTCGTGTCGCTTGGTACGATCGTGCCCGTACTGCTGTGGTCGACGGCAGAATCAGATTGAATTGGTCGAAAGTCCATTGTTCAGAATTCTGTCACCAAAGCTGATTTGGGAGTTCAACTCGACATCAAATGCGGCGTAATCAATGCACGCCAGTAGAGTCGCCATTATTGGACTCAAACCATACTGAGAGGATAGGACGCAATCCCCGGTCAGGCGGTAGCGAAGTTGAATTTCACAACATTCAAAGCGCCGGAATATCTGCGTTCTGCTGGAAATCCCGCCCCGAATGATGGATGTCGGCAACGCTATCACAAACGCGAAACGTTCCGACATCGCAATGCCTGGCAATCTGCGCCGCAATTTGGCAACATGTCCCAGCCTCACCCGAAGTTCTGTGCGCAACTGCACGCCTTCAGACTTCCCACGCCTCTCGTTCTGGATCTCTTCGATGATAATTCGCTTGCTGGCGATATTGAGTGTTGTGTCGATTTTGACACCTGCCGTAGCTCAGGAACTTCAGCTCCATTCTTTTTCGCGGCAGGAGCTGTCGGATGTCTATTACTCCGAAGGCATTGCCGCAGGCGATATCAACGGTGATGGAATAAAGGACATCGTCTACGGACCGCACTGGTACGCGGGACCGGAATTCACATCGAAACAGGAAATTTACCCAGCGGTTCCCCAGCGTCGCGAAGGTTACGCGGACAACTTCTTCAACTGGGTCCACGATTTCGACAAGGACGGAGCGAACGACATTCTCGTCGTGGGATTCCCCGGCACGCCAGCCTTCGTGTATCGCAACCCTGGCAAGGATGGACTGACAGGTCTGTGGGAAAAACTTCAGGTCGCTGATTCCGTCAGCAACGAAGCGCCGCAGTTTGCTGACATCACGGGAGATGGTGTCCCGGAACTCGTCTGCACTCGGCAGGGGCACTACGGATTCTGCGTTCCCGATCCGGCAAAGCCGCTCGATGCGTGGAAGTTCGTTTCGATCTCAGAAATGATCGCTCCGACTCCGTTTGGGCACGGGCTCGGCGTGGGCGACGTCAACTCCGATGGTCGCATGGACATGATCGCCACCGATGGCTGGATGGAACAACCAGCTGAGGGAGCTGTGGAAGGCGTCTGGAGGTTTCACAAGTATCCCTTCGCCCCCGCCGGTGCCGACATATTTGCGTACGACGTCGATGGCGACAAAGACGCCGATATTATCACAGCTCTGAGCGCCCATGATTTTGGGCTGGCGTGGTACGAAAACACCGGCACGACGGCTGACGGTGAAATCACGTTCGAACAGCATTTGCTGCTTGGCAACACCACGCAGGACAGTCCCTATGGAGTTCTCTTCACGGAACTCCACGCCGTACAACTGGCCGACATGAACGGGGATGGTCTGCTCGATATCGTGACTGGCAAGACCTATTGGTCGCATCATGCACAAAGTCCGATGTGGGACGCCGGGGCTGTAGTCTACTGGTTCGAACTGAGCCGCAACGCGGACGGCACCATCGACTACATTCCTCATCTGGTCGATGGCGAAGCGGGAATCGGACGCGGACTGGTCGTCGATGATCTCGACAAAGACGGCCTGATCGACATTGTCTGCGGCGGCATGAAAGGTGCCAACATTCTGCACCATTCAGTGATGAAGGTGACGGAGGAAGAGTTTCAACTCTCCCAGCCACAGAAGCGAAAGGACATGGCCGAAGGATTGTCGCCGGAAGACGCAGCAAAGCACATGACGGTGCCCGCTGGTTTCAAAGTCCAGCTGGCGGCAGGCGAACCAATGGTCCATCAGCCCATTGCCATGTGCTTCGATCACAAGGGCCGGCTGTGGGTCGCGGAAGCGCACACTTATCCGCTCCGAGCCCCCGATGGCGAAGGCAAGGATAAGATCCTGATTTTTGAAGACACCAATGGCGACGGCGTCTTCGACACATCAAAGACATTCATCGAAGGACTCAATCTCGTCAGCGGACTGGAAGTTGGCTTTGGTGGCGTCTACGTCGGTGCGGCACCGTATTTGATGTTCATTCCCGATCGCGATGGGGACGATGTAGCGGATGGGAAAAAGACGGTCGCTGATTCTCGTTCCGAGGCTCCAGCCTCGGAACGCACTGCCTCCGAGGCTCCTGCCTCCACGCTAAAATCAGGAGGCAGGAGCCTCCTGACATCGCATTCCAGGGCTGGAGCCCTGGAACGAGAGACGGCAGACCCGGATCG
>JBBQSE010000150.1:0-16064 GCA_038214195.1 Planctomycetales bacterium | reverse complement strand
AGTCGTCGAATGCTCGATTCAACCGGGCTGCCGTATCCGATCGGCTGGAAATCCGCCCTGCGGGGATGTCTGAATCATGGACATCTGACTTTGGGACTGCAGAGACAGCGTTGTTGGCTCAATTGCGAGACTTCGAGCGCTCCGCTACGCTTCCCGATTCGGCCTGAGGGGCAGGCGACGCTAAAGTCAGCGTCCGAAGTCTGTCCATGGTCGGACGACAATCACCAGAGAACTGATTGGAAAACTGAGTCAGGAAATACGTTCGCATGGATCAGCCAAACGGAGATAAGTCTCCCGTCCCGTCCAAACAAAAACCCGGTGAAGGCTCCGGCGGTGATCAGCGACGGCGTAATTTCAGCACAATGATGATCCTGGGACTGGTCGGCTTCGCGCTGCTGGCGTGGATGTTTTTCAGCTCTCCAGCCAATCACGGCTCAACCGTGCCATATTCTTTCGTCAAGCAGCAATTGGAGGCGGATAATATTGAAAGCGTTCGGTTTCAGGGCGAATTCATGATTGGTGATTGGAGAAAAATACCGGACGTGGCTCCGAAGGGATTTACGGGCAAATTGAGCAAGAAGTTCAACACTGTACTGCCGCCGGATCGAATGCGTGACAATGAACTCGTGCCGGATCTCGACAAAAAGCAGGTTCAGGTCGATAACACGCCAACGTCCGTGGACAACAGCACGCAGATTCTGATCTGGGTTCTGCTACCGCTTGTACTGATCGTCATCCTTTGGGTGGTGATGCGGCGATCTTCCGATCCGTTTTCCAGCGGCGGGATGATGGGCAGCTTCATCCGCAGCAACGCGCGGCGGTTTGAACGCAGCGACAAGTCCGCCACTTTCGATGATGTCGCGGGGCTGAAAAACGCGAAACAGGATTTGCAGGAAGTCGTCGAGTTCCTGAAGAATCCCAAACGATTCACAAAACTCGGAGCGAAAATCCCGAAAGGCGTTCTGCTCGTCGGACCTCCAGGTACTGGTAAAACGCTGCTGGCTCGAGCGACAGCCGGGGAAGCTGGCGTGCCATTCTTTTCGATCAATGGCTCAGAGTTCATTCAGATGTTCGTCGGCGTTGGTGCAACGCGGGTGCGGGACTTGTTCAAGACGGCCCGCGAAGCGTCGCCCTGCATCATCTTCATCGACGAAATCGACGCCGTCGGTCGGGTGCGCGGTGCTGGTGTGGGCGGTGGACACGACGAACGCGAACAAACCCTGAATCAGATTCTTAGCGAAATGGACGGGTTCCAGCAGGGAGAAACCGTGATCGTCCTCGCCGCGACCAATCGTCAGGACGTCCTCGACCCCGCGTTGCTGCGTCCCGGACGCTTTGACCGCCATGTGACAGTTGATAAACCCGCCAGAGAAGGTCGGCTGGGCATCCTTAAAGTGCATTCCCGCAAAGTGCCGCTGGCAGACGACGTAGACCTGACCGCGCTGGCAAAGACCACGATCGGCTACAGCGGTGCCGAATTGGAAAAACTGGTAAACGAAGCGGCATTGAAAGCAGCTCGTGAAGACAAACGCACCGTGGAAATGGTGGATTTCCTGTACGCTCAGGACCTGATCCTGATGGGGGCTCCACGGGATGAACCGCTGGAACATAAGGAGAAAGATCTGACGGCATGGCATGAAGCGGGTCATGCGATTCTGGCGTGGTGCCAGAAAGGAATGGATCCGGTTCATAAGGTGTCGATCGTTCCGCGTGGTAGAGCATTGGGCGTCACACAACTCATGCCGGAAAAGGAACTCTACAACGTCGGCGAACATCTGCTCAAAGCGCGACTCGTCATGATGATGGGTGGGCGTGCGGCGGAAAAGCTGGTCTTCGACGAATACTCAGCGGGTGCGGAAGATGACATCGACCGCTCGACTCGACTTGCTCGCCGCATGGTCGCCAGTTGGGGTATGTCGGAAGCGATTGGTCCGGTTGCATTCCGTCAATCCGAAGAACATCCGTTCCTCGGCAAAGAAATGCACACCTATCGCGAATTCAGCGAAGAAACCGCACGACTGATCGATATTGAAGTGCAGAAGATCATGCATGACGCATTTGCCACGGCGACTGAATTGCTGATCAAATATCGTAGTAAACTGGATGCTCTGGCAACGTCTCTGCTTGAAGCTGAGAATCTGGAACGCGATGAAGTTGCAAAGATTCTTGGCGATCGACCGTTTGATACGAGCGAAGACAAGGCCTGACGATGTCGCAATGGCATCAGACAGAAATCATTCTGCCCGCGTTCTCTCGTGGCTGCCACCTGATCACTTCGCATGTGGTTCAAAAGCTGACGATGTTGCATCAATGTCGAATCGGGCTGATGCATGTGTTTATTCAGCACACATCCGCATCGCTCACAATCAATGAAAACGCCGATCCAGACGTTCCTGATGATCTTGGCATGGCTCTGGAACGACTGGCTCCAGAGTCCTGGCCGTATCGGCACACGTGCGAAGGCCCTGACGATATGCCCGCACATGTGAAAGCAACTCTGACCGGATCGTCGGTGTCGATCCCAGTTGCGGGCGGCCGACTGCTCACCGGGACCTGGCAGGGGATTTATCTGTGTGAGCACCGCAACCAGGGCGGTCGTCGACGGTTGATCGTGACGCTGAACGGAGTGTTCAGCGAAGAGTAAACACCCATGCACAAGTTATCGAGCATATACTTCACGCGGTCTGAATTGATGTCCTTGTTCCGAGGCTCCTGCCTCGGAACACGCTGCTCCGGAGGCTCCTGCCTCCCGGGATTCTCGCTGGAGGCAGGAGCCTCCAGTGCATTGCGTTCCAGGGCTGGAGCCCTGGAACGAGGATTGAAAGTATTATTTCTGACCGCGTTAAGTATATGGTGATCCATCTCTATGAAAATTCTCATCACAGCCGGACCGACGCGCGAGTATATTGACGACGTCCGCTTTCTTTCCAACGCCAGCAGCGGACGGATGGGATATTCACTGGCGGCAGCCGCCATCGCTGGGGGGCATGAGGTCGTTTTGGTATCCGGTCCCGCAGAACAAGCACCGCCCGAGGGGTGCGAAGTCCACCGGATTGAAACGACGGACGAGTTGCGAAAGCAGTGTCTTCAGCTCTTTCCGTTATGCGACGGCGTTATTGCCACCGCCGCTGTTTGTGACTATCGCCCGCGCGAACGTGTTTCGGGAAAGATGACCAAGACCGGTCAGCCCATCGTGCTGGAACTCGTCGAGACGTCCGACGTGCTGGCGGAACTCGGCAGCCAAAAGGGAAATCGCTGGATTGTCGGCTTTGCTCTGGAATCACAGGATCCCCGTAATAATGCGATGCGTAAACTCCGGATGAAGAACTGCGACTGCATCGTCCTGAACGATACGTCGGCGATTGGTTCGCTGACAAATTCTGTTGAAATTCTGTCACCCGACGCGGAAACGATTGCCATCTTTCAGGGAACAAAGCAGCATGTCGCAGACCAGTTGCTGCAAATGATTGAGACGTCGATTCACGGCAAGCGGAATTGAAATCGCACGCCATCCCGGTGCAAATGAGCTATCAACATGCTTCGAAGATTTAGTATTCTGAATCGGATTTTGTGCGTAGTCGCCTTCGGTATCCTGGGGCAGGGACTCGCAACAGCTCAGTCAGATTCATCCGCGCCGTCCTTTGTTCCGGACAATGCTGGTTTCGCGACAACTGCCGTGTCGTTCTTGAAAACTCACTGTGATCGCTGTCACGGTGCGAAGAAACAAGAAGCCGATTTCCGAGTGGACACGCAGTTGACTGCTGACTTTTCCGACCGCGTCAATCGTCAGCACTGGGCCGAAGTTGTTGACGCGATCAACAGCCATTCGATGCCCCCGGACACCGAGCCTCAGCCTGCGGCCACCGACAGCGCCAGCTTCATCGACTGGGCAACCTCGCAAACTGTCCGGGCGGAACTCGTCAGTCGATCGACGACGATCGTGCTTCGCCGCATGAATCGAGCGGAATACAAGAACACGATACGTGATTTGGTCGGGATCGAATTCGACACCAGCGGATTTCCCCAGGATCCTCCTGCAGGTGGCTTTGACAACAACGGCAGCGCGCTCACCATGTCGCCGCTGCTGGTGGAACTGTATTACAACGCAGCCCGACAAATTCTTGACCGAGCGATTGTGACGACCGAGCGACCAGAGCCAATCCGCTGGCGATTCGAACCTGAAACAGGCGATTCGGATAGCAATCGTGTCGAATATGCGGGCCAGCGAGTGATCGTCAACGGCGGCCAGAATCGTGCTGAAGACGGCTTTCGAATCATTCATCACAACAGCTGGGACAAGTCCATCAACGCGCGGGATTTTAAGCTGCCTCACGCGGGCGATTATGTCATTCGCGTCCGCGCAGCAGGCACCGTTCCAACTCGCGATCAGGTCGTTGAGTCGGCGCGCCGCGCACTGCAGGATCGGATGGACAAACAGGATGCCGAAAAGCCGGACGGAAAGAAGTGGCATCAGGAGCAATTTGAACGCGATCTGGACCATTTCAAAACGCATCGAATGTACGAATACGGCCCGCCAAGGGCGCGACTGACGCTCACGCTGGGCGGCCAGCCGAAAGTGATTTCCGAATTCGATGTGGATACTTCACCCGACGATCCGCAAACGAAAGAGTTCCAGGTTCGGTGTTCGACTGAAAGAGCGGGTGTCACGGTCGATTACGCATACAGCATTCCACGGGAACTCGAAAACTTCTGGTTTCAATCGCACGATGTTTTTGCCCGCCCGGAATTATACGTCGACTGGATCGAGATCGAAGGTCCCGTCAATTCTGTCTGGCCGCCCGTGAGTCACACGAATCTGCTGCCGGAATCCAGTCTCCGTGAGTCGGACGAAAATGCATACGCGCGCAACGTGATTCAGCGTTTCATCCGCCACGCGTTTCGTCGGCCTGTCACCGATGAAGAAGTGAACGAAAAGCTGGCGATGTTTGCCGCAGCGCGGACTCGGGGGCAGACCTTTGAAGACGCGATCAGGCTTCCGTTGACTGCAGTGCTTATCTCGCCGCATTTTTTGTATCTCAGTGAACCGGAATCGGCTGCGAGTGACACGGTTTCGGCACCTGCCGCAAATCACCCGCTCACCGCTCATCAGTTGGCGGCGCGGCTCAGCTATTTTCTGTGGAGCAGCATGCCTGACGACGAACTTTCCCAACTGGCCGACAGCGGCGCGTTGATCAATCAGTCGGTGCTGAATCAGCAAGTCGGTCGGATGCTGGCCAGTCCGAAGAGCGATGCGTTTGTCGTCAATTTTGCGGGACAGTGGCTGGGGCTGCGGGATGTTGGAGCCAATCCGCCGGCGGAAGATTTGTATCCGCAGTACGATCGGCATCTCGAAACCTCGATCGTGGCAGAATCCGAAAGCTTCTTTCGTGAGATTCTGCAGCATGATCTGGACGTGCTGAACTTTGTGAAGTCCGACTTTGTCGTGATCAACGAGCGGCTGGCGAGGTTCTATGGCATTGAGGGTGTGAAGGGCGATGAGTTCCGTCGCGTGGCGTTGCCGAAGGATGTCCTCCGAGGCGGCGTGGTGACTCAGGCTTCGATTCTGACCACCACATCAAACGGCACTCGCACGTCGCCCGTGAAGCGAGGGACCTGGATCATGAAGAATCTGCTCGGCACTGACCCAGGATTACCCGTCGCAAACGCCGGCGAAATCGCGCCGAAGGTTCCCGGAATTGATAAGGCAACGGTGCGTCAGCGGCTGGAAATACATCGCACCCTGCCGCAGTGTGCGCGTTGCCATAATCGCATCGATCCGCTGGGCTTCGCGCTCGAAAACTTCAATGCCTGCGGGGAATTTCGCGAACGCGAAGGCCACGGCTACAAAGGACGTATCGAACGCAACGATCCGCTGATTGACGCGTCGTCAAAACTGCCGGACGGAACCGAAATCACCGGTGTGACGGGACTTCAGGATGCTCTCATGGCGAAGGAAGATCTGTTTCTGAAGTGCTTTGCCGGAAAAGTCATGACATACGCATTGGGAAGAGAACTCGGACTGGCCGACCAGCCGTTCGTCACGCAATCCGTGCGCGAAATGAAGCAGAAGCAGCGAACGTTGCGATCGCTGGTACATGCGATTGTAACGTCGGAGGCATTCTGTAATCGGTAATGGCAGTGTTTGTGGCCCTGCTCATGGAAACCGAATTTGCTGTTTCTAAGGAAACGGTTCCTGACCCCGTAAAGTGCTCAACTTGACCCCGTAACGTGCTCAATGAAGATTCCGGTGATCACGAAGTTGAGTCAATCGGATGGGATGCCATCGACTGTGTGAGGTGGTGCGCTTGCCCCAAATTACGGCGAACGACAACCAAAGCATTATGGAACGTCATAAAAACGATTGGATAGATGAAGCTTAACTAACTCTGCACCAACTCCACTGACCTGCCATCCGGATCTTTGACCACGGCACGCAATCCCCACTTCGTCTGTTTCAAATCATTTACGACCTCAACGCCCTGATCTCGCAGTGTAGCGAGAATTGATTCGACTTCATCAACCTCGAATCCGAGCCGGGTGCTTTTGTCCACATCATCCGACGACTTAGCCGGATAGACTTCCATGACCAGACCACCAGGTTCAGCAGCCCAATGGACTGGGCCTTTGCCGTGCTGCTCCTCCTGAAAACGCAGGCCGAGCAACCGATAAAAGCCAATTGCACGAGCGGGTTGTTCGGATCGGATCACGAGCAGGTTGAGGCGTGGTGATGTCATCGTTTGGCTACCTTCGAGCCCATACGTTTCGTGAAATGTCAAAGGAGAAACGGTCTCCGTTTTCGATAACTTGTTCCGTCCCGCCGTCCTCAATGCAAATCTTGCCACCTGAAACTAAAAGAACACCCTGTTCGACCAAGCGTGCTCTGTGGTCATAGATCCAGCCGGGGTTGTCGCCGCTTGAAGTGATTTTCTCGATCTTCCATGTCTCGCAGTTCAATCTGAAGACGGGCGTTCTGCCGAATTGTCGTGTCCCGTTGTACCCCAACCCGCCAATGATGTAGATGAACCCATCAACGTGTGTGGCAGAATGAAAATCTGTTGGTGGAAACACGTCCTTCGGATACCCCATGATCTGGAACTTGCCCGAGCGGTCGTGAAGAGTAACATCGTTGTAGATGCAGAAGTCGGGATCATAATAGTCCTCGTGCTCGCCGCCGATCTGCACGAACCGGCCATCGGGCAATTCGGTGAACGACATTCCATAACGGCTGAAGCACCAGGCAGGCTCCGACATATCGCTTTCGTCACCAAACTGAGCCTTGCCCTGATACGCCGAGATTCCGGCCCGCACCATTGCTTTCCAGAAGGGAATGTGCATCACTTCTGGATTTGACTTACCGAACCGCCGGCGTTTTCCCGCATGATAATCAGCCTTGCTGACATTCAGGGTCTCGCCGTCTTCCAAATTTGTCAGCTTTCGCTTCATCGTCGTGCTGATGTCGCCGATGACTTCACCTGCTTTCGCCAGTAAGCGAATGACCGTCTCATTTGATGCCAGCGACATTGCATTCGTGCCATACTCGTCTTTGCGGCCAGAATCGGCACCGGCCCCAAGCAGCAGTTCAACACAACTTGTCATACCCTCGCGGGCGGCAAGCATCAACGCAGTGTTGCGGGAGTCATTGACAGCTTCGATGTCTGACCCGATTTCGACCAGCCATTCGAGCATGTCGGCGTGACCTCTGGAGGCGCAATACATCAGAGCGGTATCTCCACGCCGATCTCGGTCTTCGATGTTCGCTCCGGCAGAGTGGATCAACTTCGCCGTTTCAATATCGCCAATGAAGGACGCCAGCAACCACGGAGTCCGGTCCCATCTGTCGCGGTCATTGAGACTGCCGCCTTGATCCAAAAGCCGTTGTACGTCGTCGCAAGTTCCCAGGGCGACCGCCTTGAGCAAATCAGTCCATCGGAGCGGTGACGGATCGGCACCTGCGTCGAGCAGGACGCTTACGACGTCAAACCTTCCGAGACGGGAAGCCACACTCAATGGCGTCTCGTCATAGTCCGTCTCACAGTTGATGTTCACTCCATTACTCACGAGAAAATCGACGACCTGAACAAGCTTCTCGTCGTCATGCAAGGAATACACGACATTGATGAGAACCGTGTAGCCTTTGGGAGACACGAAGTTGATGTCCGCACCGGAATATAGAAGGATCTGTGCCTTCATCAAATCGCCCGAACAAACAGCCAACCCGAACGGATTTGTCCTTGATTTATCAACGGCGGCATCAACCTCTGCCCCAGAATCAATGAGCAGCGTTACCATCGCTTCGTCGGCGTCGGAGCTACCGGCCGCATACGCCAGCGGCGTGAAGTCCTGTTCATCTCGAGCATCAACCGGAACGCCTTTTTCAAGCTCGCCCCGGACTCCAGAGCAATCACCTTGCGATGCGAATGAGTGGATGTGCAATTTGTCATCTCCATTTCGTCGGTCGTTCTGAGGCAAACATCGCCACGGGTGCGTGGGAATCGGAGTCTCGTGTTTTCCATCGAGGTGAAACCATATTCAACACGGGGGAACGTTCTGTGTCCCGCCGCCTGGCGTAAATGGCGGCTTAAGGATATGCTGCCGGAACAAAACAAGTCCACAACTCGCTGGGAATCTTACGGCCCAATGCGGTCAATCAGGAGCAGGCAGGCAAGCAATTCAATTCCAATCAGTCGTTTTTTCCTGTTTAATCCATATTTTGTGCCAGTGGTATTTGGCTGTTAGCAGACATCGACGACTAAGTGGAAAAAGGCTGCTTCATCCGTGGGAGACGGGATTCCGCTGCGATTGCGACATCGTGACAGTATTTGCGTTTCATTGAACGACAGGCGACAGGGAATGACAAGCATTACGTTTTCTCATGACGGGCAGACCGTTTGCATCTCGCTGGATGACGCGGCGGTGACGATTGGTCGTGATACCGAATCGTATGTTTTTCTGAGCGACAAGAGCGTCTCCATGAGACACGCCCAGATCTTCAGGGCTGAAAATCGTTGGCTGCTGAAGGATACATACAGCAGAAACGGGACGCTTCACAACGGGAACAGGGCAAGACCGGAAAAGCCCCTGCAGCTAAGTCACGGGGATGAGATCACGATCGGTCCTTACAGCTTGCTGTTTGAGAATGAGGAGGATCTTTCCGCCCGCAGTCTCGAAAAATTACTGGCTGGTGTTCAAATCGACGAGGACAGCGACAGCAGCATCGACAGTTCGGTATCGACGAGTGGCTACGGACTGGTAGACGTCCGTCCGCAGGAGAAGCTGAACGGAATTCTGAGAATTAACGAAGCCCTCGCCGGCAACGTCGATTTCCGGACTATCTGTCCTCGGGTGCTGAACGAGTTGTTTGACATTTTCTCTCAGGCCGATGGAGGGGCGATTCTGTTTCTGCAGCAGGATGGTGATGATCTGACGCCTGTCGCTCAACGGCGGCGCAACCCGGATGACAATCAGAAGGTGACGATTAGTCGCGCGATCCTGAATCACGTGCTTTCTAAAAAGTCCGCAATCCTTTCCACGAACATACTCACGGACCCACGCGTCTGCGACAGCGAATCTCTGGTGGCTCAGACGATCCAGTCAGCCCTGTGCGCGCCGATGATTGGACTTGATGGCAACCCATTTGGAGTCATCAGCCTGGATTCGCGAGACCCGAATAATCGCTTCAGCAATGACGACCTGCAGTTGCTCGTGGCGGTGGCGAACCACGCTTCACTCGTTTGCGAAAACACCAGGTTGCTCACGTCGCATCTGGAGAGACTGAGGCAGGATGAAGTGATGAGGTTTTCCGCTCAGGTACAGCGTGCCCTGATTCCTGAAACGCTCCCCCAGCCGCCGGGATACAAGTTCTATGGATCGTACGATGCGGCTCAAATTGTCGGTGGCGATTATTTCGACTGTTTCACCATGCCGAACGGAAAAATCTGCGTTTCGTTTGGCGATGTTTCCGGTAAAGGATTTCCCGCCGCTCTCATCACATCACGGTTGTCGGGTGTTGTTCGCAGTACGATGAATAGCTCGGATGATGTGGGGCTCGCAATGTCTCAGATCAACAGCCTGATGTGTAACAATATGATTGAAGGGCGATACGTCACTTACATTCTAGGCGTTATCGATCCCGTCAATCATCAGTTTCAGTTCGCGAATGCCGGACACATGCCTCCGGAAGTCCGTGATCCGGATGGCCAGCTCTACAATGCCGGAATCGAAATGTCGGGATTCCCCCTGGGCATCATGCCGAACGGCCAATACGAGACAACATCGTTTGAGTTATCACCGGGGACGATGGTGCTCCTCCGCACCGACGGAGTTGATGACGCGATGTCAGCCGAAGGGGAATTTTACGGAAGCGAACGCTGGCGTGAAGTTCTTTCCGCATCGCAGGCCGATCCGGAGATCATCGGACAATCGCTGCTGACGGAAATCAGGACCTTCAGTCTCGGACAAAAGCAGCACGACGATATCGCGATCCTGTGTTTCGGTCGCCTGCCATGACGCGCTATTCGTAGCGATTGCGTTCAAAGATTGAATTGAACATTTGCCAGTCCAACAGGCTGCTTCATTCGCCACTACTGAGTTCCGCAGCGCGGATGGTCAGCCGTCTCCATGTGGCTGAGGTTTGTCCGATGCTTCCAGTGAGAGTCTGAAGCTCGACGCCGCTCGGACGGGATTTGGCGTCCGGGATGGGCTGAGTTCGGTACAGGCGGAACTGGTCAGAATCGCCGTTGGCAAACAGATAGTACAGTCCATAACCGCGTCGCGACAGGCGAAGCTTTCCTGCTGAGGTTTCTTCAGCGAACGCCTGGACATCCCAGCGGGAGTTGCCGTCCACTTTGTGTTCGGTCATCGTGTCCAGAAAGAATTCGCCATTGCTCCGGCGTCGAGCGTGAAACCAGATGCCCTCCGTGCGCGGACTGTCCAGCTTCACGCTCAGATTGACGCCACTGAAGCGTTCCTTGTGCTGAGGGACCGGCATCTCGGCACCGTCGAATTCGGCTATGATGTCGAAGTCGCCTGCCAGCGTGTATGGTGCCACGATTCCGAGCGGCGTCCAGCCATCGATGACTTTGCCCTCCTGAACCGTGTGCAATCCGTCTGCGTCCGCGCGAACTTCGCTGACGGTTCCACCGATCCGGCTCAGATTGACCTTGAAGCCGGGCGGGAGTTCCGTCATGACTGTAAAGTCCAGATCGATCGTTTTCATCTGCTGAGCTTCTTCATCCAGTCGCGTGATGAACTCAAGGTCGGCAAGTTCCTGTGCGGGCAAAGGCGGCAGTTGTTTCGGCCAGTTGCCCGTCCACACGACGTTGCGGACTCTCGCTCCCGTACGGCCTGGAAAGTGAAAGAACCCAAAACGTCGCATGTTGGACGGTTCCAGTTGACGACGAAACACGGGCGCGTCATTGAGCACCAGCGTCACGATGTCGCCGGTGAGGTTGAGTTTCAGTCGGTTCCAGTCGTTGACCTTCAACGGCAGCGGTCCCGTGTGAAGCTGATGCTCCGGTTCGTCGGTGACGTTCAGCGGAGACAGCCCAGTCCGATCAAACGCTCCGTCCGTACACCAGTGAATGCGGATGGCATCCGGATCCAGCAGAAACGTCAGTCGATCCAGTGTCGGATGGACGTGTTGAGATTCCGGCCGATAATAGAACTCGTACTCGATCGTCCCGTCTTCCAGCATGGGCCGGTGATAACGCAGCAATCGTTCATAGTTGGCGTCCACAGGATTCTGGATGCGCTCGCCGATCAGGTTGTCGTCATCATCAACCAACCACGATTCCAGCGCCTCAAAATTTCTTTGTTCGTAGTAGGCGGCCCAGCCAGTCATCTGCTTGTCGTGTACCAGGTTCAATGATTCGGGGATCTCCGGCGTGCCCGTGATCATGATGTCACGAATGCCGCCGTGATAGCGATGCCAGAATCGGCCTCCGATCCACGGATCGTAATCCGGCGGCAGCTTGACTTCATAGAGCTGGCGACCATTTGCCATGATTCGGCCGATACCATTCTGGCACTGAATCTGAACGTGGAACCAGTCGCCGACATCGGTCGCCATCTTCTGGCCGATTGACGGCTTGCGGTAGCTGCGGCGGTGATCACCGGATTCATAGTGTGTCATGCCCCATGCCGGCCCTGCCCAGCGTCCGGCGAAAAACATTTCGGTCTCACGCCAGTCAAACGTCGCGGTCAAACAATCGATCTGATAGTTGCCGCGCAGAGGACTTTGAAAATACAGAAAATCGTTCTCATGGCCGGACAACTGACTGACGCCGTGATTCTCGACGATCCATCGCGAACCTGGCATCCCTGGTCCTCGATTCAGGGCCGAATCGAACTCAGCCGGTGCCCATTGCTTCAGAGGCAGACTGCGAAAATAATCGGACACGTTCTTGTCGCCCGAGTCGATGAGTTTCTTAAACCCCATCAGAGCCAGGAGTTGTCGATCCCACACATCGGAGCCGGTGCCGGGGCCACCGTGGAGATCCCGAAAGATGAACTGATACAGCGGTTCGGCCACCGTCGCACAGGTGTCGGGATTTCGGATTCCCTGCCAGAACGCCAGCAGTTCCGGCCAGCGCTCCGCCGGGTTGCTAATCGGATGAGTCTTCGCGATCTCGCCGAGTTCCAGCAGGTGTTCGGTTGCCTGTGGCGTCCGCTTCGCCGCAATCTCGATCAGCGCCAGCATGGCCAGTCGAGCCCGATGATTTGCGTCAAAAGGATCGTTAGATGTCGTCAGAGGTTTTGTGGCAAGGACACGCTTTCGCAGCTCGTCGAGTTTGTCGGTCTCACTGGCTGCATCCACCAGATCAAAGGCGGCTGAAAACAGACTTCCTCCGACAAGAACCCGTCCTTCACCGGTTTTCCGTGCGGCCTCCAGACGCTGCGTTTCTTCGACCGTATATTCAGCCACCGGAGCGCCCGGGCTGAGCGGTGAGAAGTGGCCGTTCAGACGAAACGTCTTGCGGGATTCTGTGGGAAGCACCCAGTCGCTGAGAAACTGAAATCGCTCCTTGGGCGGCAACGTCTTTGCATGTTGTCGCACGGAGGCCACGTTCTCCGCCAGAAAATGATCTCCCAGCAGTGACGTCAACAATTCACTTTCCTGCTGACTCGGCGCGCGGACCGGAGCGCTCAGGTTGTTTAGCATGTCATCGGAAAGTTGTTCGGGCCAGTCGCCGGTGAGCACCACGTTTCGCACCTCGGTGGTTCCCGTTCCGGTGCTGGTGAGAAATCCAAACTGACGACTGTTCAACGAGTCCACTTTCTTCTCCAACACGACCGTGCCATTCAGCGACAGCGTGAGTGCGTCGTCAATGACGGCCAGTGTGACCTTGTTCCAGTCGTCCTTGATCAACGGCAACTGAGTGGGACCGCGCCGCGACAACGGATCGACCACAAAGTCGTCCATTGTCAGTCCCGTCCATTCGGCCTCACTGTCCACGATCCACTGCACTCGCACGCCGTCGGAATCAAGATGAAACGCCGTGCGTCCCAGTGTCGGATGAATGTGGGCCGTGTCCTTCATGTGAAATTCGTACGTCACGGATTCGCCGTTTTGCAGCGGACGAAAGTAGTACAGCCGACTCGGAGATCCCTGCGTTCCGACGCCAGGCTTCAGGGCTTTTCGTGTGATGACGCCATCGGCAATTGACCAGTCAGGCTCCAGCTTCGGCTGCTGCAGACCGCCCAGCAGTCCGTTGAAGAATCCGCCCTGCTGTTTGTCAGGCAACTCTGGAAATACCGGCGGTCGCGATTCATTGAACCACGACGCAATCCAGCCTCGCATTTGTGGCTGAGACAGCACGACCTCGCGCGGTATCTGCGGATGCCCCGTGATTTTCAGATCTCGAAACAACGGCGTAAATTCGCACGAACATCGCAGCCCCACCCACGGGCTGCTGCCTATTTTTGCATTCCCACGGTGTTCGACTCCTTGTATTGTTTCGGACCACATCGTTTGACCGTTGACGAACGCCGTGGTTCGTTGTTCCTCAAATGTCATCGCCAGCCGATTGAATTGCGCCGCACGCTGATAGACGACAAACGGACACGGCGATTCCTGCAGATCCTGTTTATCGGAAGCCGACAAACTAAACACAGGCCCCGAAGAATAGCCTCCGACGCGCCAAGCCAGCCCGCCGACGAGGAGCCCGCTGCCCATTGCGCCCGGCCCGCCGTCCTGTCCATCGACGGAAAACTGGAAGTCTCCCGTCAATGGATAGCGGAAGCACAAAAAGTCCAGATCACGCCCCGCCACGTGCATCAAATGATCTTCGTGACTCAGCCACACAGGAGCCGCCGGCCCGGCAATGTGGGCTGCCGTTCGACGCGTTCCATCTTCCACACTGACTGGAATCCAGTGCTTTGGAGCGGCCGCTGCCGCCAGCGCGTTGTCCCCGGCTGAATTGTCCGCATTGCGCGATGGCGTTTTCAGAGAACTGTTGCCCGTCGTCTGCAGTCCCAAAGCTTTCAGAATCGCGAGGTTCGTGTGCATCCGTGTCATCCGATGTCCGCCAGTTTTTTGCTGCTCGGCCAGAGTTCTGAGTGACTTCAATCCGGAATCTCTGAATACAGTACGAGTCAGACAGGCTGCGCCCAGGACATAGCAATCCAACGGCGAGGTCTGGCTGCCGATATCCTTCACATCACGTTTTGCAAACTCATCCAGCGACTGCTGCACCTGATTCTGAAACGCCTGATCATTTTGTTCATCCACGATGTTGGCAATCAACAGGCAGTATTCTGCTCCGGCCACTTCCCGTGTCTTCGCGTCTTGCAGAGTTTTCCGCAAAGTGGACAGTGTCCCCGTTTCTTCCGCCGCCATGGCCAGTATCCATGCTGTGCTGAAGACGCCTTGCACAGTCCCGATGCTCGGCAACGCAAAGGATCGAGACGAAGGGCGTTCGCCCAGCGCCCGAGCGAACTCAGACGGCGGCGCGACATCCGTGGTGAGCACATTCAAAAACCGCACCGTGGCGTGTGACTTGTCCGGCATTGTCCATTTGAGGAGTTGCTCATAGCGTTCGTCCGGTGACAGCTGATTCATCTTCCGATGCAGAGCCGCTGCCGTAGCTGAGATGACAGGAACCTGCGTGCGCTGTCCGCTCGACTGTTCGATGTCGGCGATTTCTCCGGCAAGAGCCCATGCCTGATCTTCGTCTCCCAGCTGAGCAAATCGCAACGCCAACCTCGGCAATTCGTTCTGCAGCGATGCCGACTGCGATTTAGCATCCTGAGCCGCCACAGTCTTCAGACGGGCCAGTTGCTGTTTCTTTGTTATTGAGGCGGTAGCATCGAGCGGTTCATTTAATGTCTTATCAGCCGCCACGCGCTAGCGTCCGGTTCTGTGAAAACCGGGTGCTAGCGCTCTGCGGCTGATTCATTCACGACACTTCCTGACCGCTCGATGCCAAATAGCTGCCCTGTCCAGAGTTCCGAACTTGGAAGAGCCCCAGTATACCTTTTCCGCAAACGAAAGTCGTTCATCCATTCACAATCCGCCACCCGTGTGAATTGCCGCTTTCAGATTCTGGAGGAGTCGTCAGCGGTTCGTAAGGATTGGTACCAGGCATCTTCAGTTGTCCGTGTTGTCATACTTCACGCGGTCCAGAATGAAGCTGAGAGCCCCTTGCGATTGTCCCCTCTCCCCCCGCAATTGATTTTCCAACATTACGCATCTTCCACGGGGGGAGAGGGCTAGGGTGAGGGGGACAAATCAACTGTTTTCTGGTTCAGAATATTAACGCCAGGTCAGCCCCCACAAACGGCCTGTCGGCCACCATAACCCCCCCTCTAGGGGGGGAAGGGTCGTGGAAAATCTGTCCTTCGCATGAACTCCTTGCTGACAGCGTGAACCAACCCTTCATCTTCCGTTCGCCTCATTGGCTCTGAGCGATCGTTGTGAGCGAATAGATGCAGGTCTGTGGATTGACGGGCTTTAGTTTCAGCGCCTGCTGAAATGCTTCTTCAGTGAGACCAGTATTCACCAGCATCCCAACGAGATCCCATTGCGCCTTCTGTCGCGCCTGCTCGTCAGAAATCTGATCGGCCTC
>JBBQSE010000149.1:0-16198 GCA_038214195.1 Planctomycetales bacterium | reverse complement strand
GATTGACTCTCAGTCCCGGAGGACAGCTTCGCGTGACTGATCGGTGAAATGGTTGCTGACGCAGGTGGACCTGGCGAAAAGTTCGCCTCCACAGGTTCTGACGCAGTGGATTCCACGCTATCTTCGTTAGGTGTCCCATTTTCTGGGGCCGATATTTCTACTCCAGTTTCAACTTTTCTTACCGCTGCCGACGCATCATCAGTCGAAACACCGTATCCGGCAAAAAGTCCTGCGGCGAAGAGCAGTGCCGCCGCGATTCCATGCGTGATCCAGACCGCCATCGATAGCCTCCATGAGTCGATGTACTTTCATTGAGTCGTGCAAGCCGCAACTTCCCTGCAGGCCGCAACTTCAGGAAATCTAGCATGACGGCCGTTCCGTGTCTTCGTAGAAAATGTGAATTTCTGTGGTCGGGCGAGCGAACCAGTCGTTGACGCTGGGACTCTTCATGGGTAATCTCCGCTCCAATTACTGCGTTTCCTTTGCCGTTTCCCAAATGAATAATTGAGCGAGCGAACACGACACCCGATGAATACGCTGCTGCTAAACCTGAGCTTGCTACTGCTTCCCATGTGAAGCCCGCCTCAGGTACGTCTGCAGTCTGACCGACTTTTCCAGCCCTGAGGATTCCTCAGGGCTTTTTTGTTGGTGTGGGTTGTTGATCCGCAGACCTCGATCAATGATTCGCGCCAGAACTGTTTTAGTAGACCTCCGAACGGAGAAAGATCGATGACCGGCGACCAAATCATTATTTTCGACACCACCCTGCGCGATGGCGAACAGTCTCCTGGCTGCAGTATGAACACCCGCGAGAAGCTGGAAGTCGCCCGCGCCCTTGTGGAACTGGGCGTCGATGTCATCGAAGCCGGATTCCCGATCGCGTCTCCCGGTGACTTCGAAGCTGTCTCTCAAATCGCCGCCAAATTTGGCGACCGCACGACGATTTGTGCGCTGGCTCGCAGTCGAGAAGACGACATCAACCGCGCGAAGGCCGCCCTGGAAGCAGCAGAGAAACGTCGCATTCATGTGTTCCTCGCCACCAGCGCGATTCATCGTGAATTTAAGCTGAAGATGGATAAGCAGCAGATCATTGAGCGGGCGATCAGTTCGGTCAAGCTGGCGAAAGAGTTCTGTGATGACATTGAATTCTCACCCGAAGACGCGGCACGGACCGAGCTGGATTTTTTGTGCGAGGTCGTTGAAAAAACGATCGATGCCGGAGCGACGACCGTCAATATTCCGGATACCGTTGGATACGCGACGCCGAATCATTACTTCAAGGTGATCTCGTACCTGAAGCAGCACGTTCCAAACATCTCGAAAGCCATCATCAGCGCTCACTGTCACGATGACCTTGGCCTGGCGGTCGCAAACAGTCTGTCCGCCGTTGAAGCCGGTGCCAGACAGATTGAATGCACGATCAACGGTCTGGGTGAACGCGCAGGCAATGCGGCTCTGGAAGAGGTCGTGATGGCGATTCGCACGCGAGCGGACTATTACGGAGTCCACACGAAGATCAACACTCAGCGGCTGTACCCGACGAGTCATCTGGTGTCGTCCATCACCGGCATGAAGGTGCAGCGCAACAAGGCCATCGTCGGCCAAAATGCGTTCGCGCATGAAGCTGGTATCCACCAGCATGGGATGCTTCAGGAACGATCCACGTATGAGATCATGCGGCCTGAAGACGTGGGCTATGTGGGACAGAATCTGGTTCTGGGAAAACACAGTGGTCGCCACGCGTTTCGTGACCGCGTGATTCAACTGGGCTTCAATGTGGAGGACGCTGAATTGCAGCGTGCATTCGACGACTTCATCGTGCTGGCCGACAAGAAGAAGGAAATCTACGATTCTGATATCGTCGCTCTGATTGAAAATCACATGACCGATGCGGTGGATCGCTGGAAGCTGGTGAGTTTCCATACTTCGGCAGGCTCGGCGGCAATCCCGACGGCGACGCTGGAGTTGCAATGCGAAGAACAGCCGGTGCTTCGCGATGCGGCGACCGGCGATGGTCCGATTGACGCAGTGTTCAAAACCATGGAGCGCATCATCGAGTTTACCGCTCGACTGGACGAATTTGATGTGCGGAGTGTCTCCGAAGGCAAAGACGCGCTGGGCGAGGTTCGTGTCACGATCACCGTCAACGGGCGGCATTATCAGGGAAAAGGTGTCAGTACCGACATCATCGAAGCCGCCGCGCAGGCGTACCTGAAGGCCCTGAACAAAGCGGATCATGATCGACACACGGCAACGGAAGCCGCCGCCAGACTGACGCCGCAACTTTGATGTGAGGATCGGCAAAATGAAACTGCGAGAGAAGTGTTTTGCTGGAGCGTTGCTGATTGTCGCCGTTGCGACGACATGGAGAGTACTCACGCCGCGCGAAAATATGACGATCACTACATCATTCGCGGATGAACGCCCCGCTCCAACGTTCCAACTCATCGATCAAAACGGTCGACCGTCACAGCTGGAAGGTTATCTGCATCGGCACAAGATTGTACTGGTGTTTTTTGACGGCACGAAAGGATTGAACAGCGACCCCGTGATGCGCAGAATTCGCGAATTTGCACCGGCGATTAAACGTACGGGTGTGAAACTGATCGCGATTTCGAAGCCACTGACTCCGGAATTCAAGCCGCAAGCGGAAGACTTTCCGTTCCCCGTCCTGCACGATACGTGGTCCGGGCAGCCGGGGTCGAGTTCTGTCAAATGGGGCACGGCAGTCCTGCCGACTACAGGGGCAGTCGCGGAAATTCGACCGGCGATGTTTGTGATTGACCGTTCAGGACTGGTCGAGTTCGAAGGTGAACTGCCAAAAGAAGTCGCTGATCCTGAATTGTTTCTCACGCAATTGATTGCGGGCGGCTAGTCAATGAGTCATCGCATCCGGCTGGCTGGTCCCTGGGAATGGTGTGGCATTGGCGATCCACAAGAACCGCTCATTAAAAAAACTGGCTGCCAGTTGCCCTTTACGCTGGCTGAAGATCTCTGTGACGCTGGCGTAATGCTGATGCGGCGGTTTCATCGTCCCACAGGAATTGACGACACCACAAAGATGCGGATTGTGCTGGTGGCATCCGTACAACCGACCGACGTGCAGCTCAACGGGAAAACACTGCCCGCTTGCGAATCCACTGACGAATCAGAGTACTGTTTCGATCTGACAGGGCGGGCTGAACCCTTCAATCAATTGAGCATCCTGCTGATGCCCCAAACTGACACCGCGGCGACGCTACACGCGGTCTGGCTGGAAATCCTGGCTCAATGATTAGCCGTCTTGGCGGATTCTGACATCCCATGCATCTCATAAATCCCATTGCCGCAACGCCCGCCAAAACAAAAAGCCCGGCACAGAAATCTGCACCGGGCTTTTGTTGCATTAATAAACTATTGCGGTTCAGCCGAATTCCGGACGGCGGCGTTCAAGCTGTTCTTTCAGGCGAGCCACGATACTTGAATGCATCTGACTGACGCGGGATTCGGACAACCCCAGTGTGTTGCCAATATCCTTCATCGTCAACTCTTCGTAGTAATACAGAATGATGATGAGTCGCTCGTTTCGATTGAGCCCCTTGGTCACCAGTCGCATCACATCCATTTTCTGGATGCCGGTCGTGGGATCTTCGCACTTGATGTCTTCGACGACATCCACTTCGCGAACGTCCTTGTAGCTGTCGGTTTCGTACCACTTCTTTTCGAGACTGACCAGATTCACTGCGCTGGCGTCCGATTTCAGACGTTCAAACTCCTGAATCGGTATTCCCATTTGCTCGGCGATTTCCACTTCTGTCGGCGGACGACCAACACGGGCTTCAACGATTTTTCGTGCGGCTTCGACCTTGCTGGCCTTGCTGCGAACGAGACGAGGAACCCAGTCCATCGTACGCAATTCATCGAGCATGGCACCACGAATACGAGGCACACAATACGTCTCGAATTTGACGCCGCGTTCCATGTCAAACGCTTCTATGGCATCCATCAGGCCGAAGACGCCGGCCGACATCAAGTCGTTCAGGTCCACTCCTTCCGGCAGCTTCGCCCAGACTCGTTCGGCATTGTATCGAACCAGCGGAAGATACCGCTCCATCAAGCGGTTCCGCAGTCCCTGATCGTCCTGATCCTTTTTGTAGGCGATCCAGACCTCAGAGACATCTTCACTGACCTTGGTAGCCATTCAATCCTCCATGACGAACAACAAGTGCTCGCAATCGACACTCGAACGTATCGTTTAGTATCGGACCATTCCGGTTTTGAAGTTCAGCAGAATCGCTACAACTGGTCTGTTTGACAGGAATCGTTGAGGCCCATGCTTTGAATCAGGCAATTGGATTCAAGACAGATGGCATCGAAATTCTGTCACTTGTTGTTGCAGCGAATGTCTGGACTTCCAACGGCACTCCGCAGCGTTGTTCGAACTGTTTGTTCTTGCTTGTAAATTTGCAGGTCGATATTCATCACGCGTCTGCGACAAGACCTCTTCAGCAAAGAATGCCGAAGCCCGCTGATCCTGCCGAAAATGATGTCCTGTTATCCGCTCGAAATCAAACGTCTTGAATCTGCGATTAAGAAGGTTGAGTCCGACCTGGCAACATTCGCTCGTGAGAATACTGAACCCTGCCGACCTGTTGATGCAAACTCATTGTCATCCTTGACCATGAGTCAATGTTCTGAGCACCTCAGTTTGTCTGGCGACTCTTTCAAGTTCGCCACACGCGACTGACGTTGCGGCGGGTTGATATCGAAGGCGGGTTCCCGGTGTCCAGACGGATGGAACTGGTAAATTTTTGCTTTCGCTAAGAATATCCTGTGTTCGGCATTTTCAACCGGACGCATGGGCCTGCGTCGGCAGAAAGGATCGCAACCACTGTTTTTCGGCTGCCTGATCCACAACTGAAGTGCAGTTTCTGCAGAAATGGAGATGTCTGGAGTTTCCAACGGGTCCGTCGATTCGTTGCCTGGCTCAACAGCGTCGAGACTGTTGCGTTCCGCTATACTTCCCAGTAGCCTCCTTCGCCCCGCGATCTGGATATGCGTGAATCGTCGTGCTTTTGCGGCCACTGGTGGCATGGAATTGTGCTCAGTTATGGTGAATCTTTCCGGACTGAATCCCCCACAACGTGAAGCGGCCTCGATATTGTCCGGGCCACTGCTGGTTTTGGCCGGCGCTGGTACGGGAAAAACCCGCGTCATTACCTATCGAATGGCCAACCTGATTGCACATGGGATCCGTCCCGATCGGATTCTGTCCGTCACGTTTACCAACAAAGCCGCCCGGGAAATGCGTGAACGGGCCGGACGCCTGATCGGACGACAGTTCAAACAGCGACCGGTCGTTTCCACGTTTCATTCGTATTGCGTTCGCGTGCTGCGGGAGGACATTGAATCGCTGGGTTATCCGAAGAAATTCGCAATTTACGACCGCAGCGATCAAGAATCTGCCGCCCGCACGGCTTTGAGAGACATCAGACTGGGCGACGGTGTCATGAAACCCGGCGATCTGATCAACCGCATTAGCCGCTGGAAAATGCAGGGAATTCAGGACCATGAAGCCAGTGACAATGTGGAATCGGACTTCGATCTGATCGCGGCGATGGGCTACAAACGCTATCAAAAGCAGCTGCGAGCCAGCGGAGCCGTCGATTTTGACGATTTGCTGCTACTCACCGTTAAGCTGTTCCAGGCGTTCCCGGACGTTCTGCAGCGGCATCAGTCAAGATTCGATCATGTGCAAATTGATGAGTATCAGGATACCAATGGAGTCCAGTTTCAGCTCATCGAATCGCTTGTCAAACCGCATCGAAACCTGTGCGTCGTCGGCGACGATGACCAGTCCATTTATGGCTGGCGCGGGGCGGATGTGGAGCATATTATCAACTTTGCCGGCCATTTCCCCGGAGCTCGTGTTGTCCGACTGGAAGACAACTATCGCTGTACAGACAGAATTCTGGAGTGCGCGAATCGGCTGGTGAAACACAATCGCCAGCGGCACGACAAGACCCTGATTCCCAACAAGAAATCCGGTGCGCCCATTCGAATCCAGGCGTTTGACGATGAGACTGCTGAGGCAGAAAATGTCGTCAGCGAGATCTCGTACCTCATCAAAGAATTGGGAGTGAAGGCAAAACAGGTGGCGATTCTCTTTCGCACCAACGAACAACCCCGCGTCTTCGAACAGGAATTGCGTCGCCAGCAGGTTCCCTACATGCTCGTTGGTGGGCAGTCGTTCTACGATCGCCGAGAGATTCGTGACCTGCTGTCCTACCTGAAAACGATCGATAATCCTCGCGATGAAGTCAGTCTGTTGCGGGTGATTAATACGCCGACGCGCGGAATCGGGGCAACCACGACAGAGAAAGTCATCCAAATGGCGGTAAAGAAAGGCCGCTCGTTCTGGGACATCCTCCCGGAAGCAAGCGCCGCTGGGGCGATCCCGGCAAAAACGCTCACCGCCATGACGACATTCCGCAGCCTGTTGGAACGTTACGCTCAGGTGATGCACGAAAATCCGCAGCAGTTGGCCGAAATTTGCCGTCGTCTGATCTCTGAAATCGACTACGCGTCCGAGATCACAAAACAATACAAAGATGAGGCTCAGCAGGAGTCTCGCCGGACGATTCTCGAGGAATTCATCAACTCAATTGGACAATACGTCGAACGAACCGAAGACCCGTCTCTGTCAGGGTTTCTGGAAACCACGGCGCTCATGGATCGGGAAGACGAAGCAGATCGCAGTGAAAAGCAGGACAAAGACGCGGTGCGTCTGATGACGTTGCATTCGGCAAAGGGACTTGAATTCCCTCGTGTCTACCTGGTAGGCATGGAGGAAGGATTCCTGCCGCATAAACGCAGCATTGATGCCGACTCCGAAAAAGATATCGCGGAAGAACGCCGTCTGGCCTACGTCGGCGTGACCCGCGCGATGGATCACCTGACTCTGACACGAGCAAAGACACGGATGAAATGGGGGAAACGCCGCGAAACAGTGGCTTCACGCTTTCTGTTTGAAATGCAGCTGGATCCAGGCAACCCCTTGCCTGAAGAACATATCAGCCGGGAAGAGGGTTCAAGCCCTGCGATACAGCCTGGTGGTGAACCGTCGCCAGTGATCCCTCGCCCGGCTCTGCGTCCGTTGCAGAAACAGCAAACTGCCGCGCCACCGAACGAATTCGAAGCCCCGCCGTTCTGACATTCCCGAATGCTGTTAAGTTCGCGGTGATGGGCTCTCCCGTCGGCGGAGCGACGGGTGTACCGTAGGCCCGTCGCTCAGCCGACGGGATTTTCACGGGCGGTAGAACAGAATCAGGCCTTGGCCAATTCGCGAACTGGTTCTTTTCCTTGTTCCAAGGCTCTTGCCTCGGAACACACTGCTCCCGAGGCTCCTGCCTCGCGAACTTGTCACTGGAGGCAGGAGCCTCCCGTGCAGTGCGTTCCAGGGCTGGAGCCCTGGAACGAGAATTCAAACGAGCAACACCGACAAATCGAGTGCCATTGAGCGTCCGTCCGCTTCACTATTTGGTGGGATACGGGGTCAATCCGTCGTCTTTGGCCTTGGAGACGGTTGAAATCGTTATTTTCTTCGCGGCTTCATTAACGATCATGACCATCGGATCACGTTCGCCGGCATACTTCGCAAAGATCGTATCGATTGCTTTGAGAGCCGGCACCGAACCCAGGTTGTAAGTTTGCGCCATGACCTGTGTAAAACCAGCTCCTTTCATGGCATCGCCATCAATGGTGATCTCCGTCTTGATCGAATCGCCTATAAAGTCCATCGCCTCCTGCAGGGGCGTAGCGCGGAAATCCACCAGCACCGGCATTTTCAGTCGCTCTGCAACGGTCTCCGGAATCTTCATGATCTCGGTCTTTGTCAGATGCGAATCGTCATCAAAATTCGTCAGCAGCGACTGGTTCCACGTGAGCATTGCTCCGGCGGCAAGGTTGGCGGCAGCATTTTTAGGAAGCAAAGTCACCAGCCGGACGCCAACAGGGTCGATGTGGGTCGTCGTTCCAATTTCGATCGCCTTGATCATCGCCGGAAATTGACCGATCATCTCTCGCGAGCCGACCGTCGTTGGTCTCATGAAACGGACACAACGGAGGATGTCATCCGGTAGTTTGGACAAATGCAGCTGGGTCGAACGGTGAAGCTTCGGCGGTGTGCTTGCCTGCGTCTGATGCAGCAGCGTCTCCATGTAAAGATTTGGCTCCAGATGCAGACTCCACGAAACACTTTGGACATCATCGCCAAACCAAAACAGAAATTTGTCTGCCAGTTGCTGCAACTGCAGGATAAACGCGTCCTCTCGATGGGAATCGACGATTCCCAGATCAAACATCAACGTCAGGTGTCGATCGCGGTCGGACTGTGTAACCAAAGGTTCCATGTCCGCAGACACGAGCGCGGGATCCTTAAAACTCAACTTCAGTGATTCCGACATATTCGCCGGAGCCAGTGCGAATGTCGTTTCATTGACCTTCAGATAGCAAAAGTCTTTCGCTTCATACAATTCAACTCCCTGTTGCTCAAGAGCGGGGTCTGCATAAAAACGCCCGTCATTGATCGTGAAGCGTTTCCTGAATTCTGCATCCGACTGCGGGTCTTTGAGACGAACCACGGCTGCCACATCAGGGGCCGACATTCGCGGGCCAAAGTTGACGGCAAATGTCAGTTCCGCGATTTCTTCGGCCTTATATCGAGTCCGCAACTCGATTTGGTCCTTGAGCCAGATCCCCAGTGTGCTCAACATCGCCTGGAATTCAGCCGTGTTGCGATCTTCCTTCCAGAGTTCCGCCGGGTGCAGGTGACACAAGACCTGCGGCGTAAAAGGCAGGTAATCGACCGGAATGACTGTCCCTGAAGTTGGACTCAGCGACTTCGCCGCATCATTCGATGATGCCAGCTCAGCGACCGATTCCTGATATGCCTCATTGGGCTGTATCCTGGGTCGAACTACAACAGTCGCCGCCTGCTGACGCATGAACCAAATGCCACCAGCAACGGTCCCTACTACCAACATCACCAGAGTCGCGATCATTGGGACGCTAAGTGACTTTTTGCGGCGCCCCTTGACGAGATCAATCACACTTCCCGTCGTTGGTTCAGAATTGATCGCAAGTCCAGGGACCGCTATTGGAACTGCAACACTTTTGGGTGGGGCACTGGCGACATCGAAATTTGGCAATTCCAACGCGGGTTTGGTGATGAAATCCAACGATGCCTGCGAAAGCTCCGGTGCCGAGGTATCAGGTACCCATCTTGCAGATGTACCAACCATCGGAGGCGCTGGCCGGACTGGTACATCAACCAATTGCAGGGGCACTTCTTCCGCCTCTGCAGACTCCAACTGTGGCAGGGTGAGTACAAACCGGACGCTGCATTTGGGGCACTTAACTCGCTTGCCTACCAAACTGGCATCTGGCAACTTCAGCGACGCTCCGCATGATGAACATGCGATGGAAATACCAGCCATGACTCAACCATCTCTCAACCACGAAGAATCAAAAACTTGCGTTACAACGTTGGTCCGCAAATCGTTCTCACAGATTCTCTCTGGTCGGGACGCCAGGAACAAGGCAAAACGACAATTGCCGCGCTGGAGACGGGCTGAGACTGTGTCGCGCAGTCATCAAGACAGAAACATCTCTTCGTGAAAGTCAGATATCGACTCGGGACAATTCCAGCAGACCAGCAGATGATTCACGACTTCCCCGACTCCTTCTATCTCACGCACGGCGCTGCAGACATCAAAATCGTCGCTTTCGACTCGAATGACGCCTTCAAGACAGATTCCATTGGGCAGCCGACGCACTACCAGCGAATGAATATCCAATCCTTCCGCCTCATTCAAAGCACGCCGCACGTCTGCTTCAAGCTGATGAGCAGAGCGGGAGGGAATAGACACTGTTTTCGGTCGAGACAGTACAGCCATGGTATCATCCTTGTAAAAACCAACAAATGCTCCCTAAGACCAATCCAGTTCAAACTTCCGAGGCTTGATGCTAACCATGAAACTAAACTCAGCTAGACCATTTTTAAAATTCCCGCCAGAAATCGGCAAAATCTGCCTGGACTTAAATCGCCACAGACTGCCGTTTTCGCCTGAATTCACATCGTTGCGGAATCCTGGATTCCTTTATTTCCAAACGACTTGATTGAGTCTTCTATTCGCCGTCGAGCGAAATTGTCAGGAAAAGAGCTACTAAAATGTTGTTCCTGCCACGCTTACGCAGGCGTGGCAACAGGTCAAATTTGAGTTTGACAGTCAGGATGCCGATACGAAATTAAACATCAGAGCAACCCCATTTCGATCAAATTGCCCGCCAACAGAATTCGCAGATCAGGCCCAGAACATCCATTTCAGCCTTTTCACAGATCTTGTCAGTAGTCAAAATCCGGAAAATTCTGATCCTGCCCGGCCTCTTACCCAAATGAATTCAAATTCTTGCCCGAGGTACATTCAACGGCTTTTGTCTGCACTCAATCACATCAGCCTCGGGACACCTTAGATTCTATTTGCACCCAATTGTAGAAGGAAACGAACACCGTGTTCGTGATCCGATTCCAATGTGCCTTGAAAGGTCTTGATCTCCGAGTGCTGTCATGCCAAATGAAAATCCCCTGCCCGACGAATTGCGTGGACTGATTGAAAAACGATCTGCCAAGGATCGAAGAAAAAAAAATCCAGGACCCTTGTCTGATGACGAAGACGGTCAGGCTGCTGCGGTCGCCCGCCGTCCACCGCGCGATCGTCGTCAACAGAAAAACTTTCGGGATTTGCTCGACGAAGACGACGAATAGTCGTCCGCAAGACGAGTGGTCAGTCCACGTCGGGCATTATTCGCAGTGTCTCTGATACTCCGGACACGTCGCGTACCTGCGATTGCTGTGACGGTAGAATGGGAGGTCGTTCCATCGGAGCCGTCGGCATGACGGTCGTATCGAGCGCAGATTTCCGGAATCGAGATCGGCGAGGACGTGCAGAGAATGGTCCGCGCATCGGTGGTATGGTTGCAATCAATCAGTAAGCTTCATGCCCTGATCAGCTTGCTCAATCGCGCGGGCAGCCACGATACCACCCGATTTCACGAGTTCACTACATGTCGACAGAGGTTGCCGCCAGCATTTATGACTATCCAAAGTACTACGACTTGCTCTTTGGATCGGACGTCGCGGCTGAGTTTCGATTCCTGAATGCCTGTTTTGCCAAACACGCCGGGATGGATGTGAAACGAGTTTTCGAACCGGCGTGTGGCACGGGACGCCTTCTGATCAAACTCGCGAAATCCGGTTACGAAGTGGCGGGCAATGACCTGAATTCCAAGGCCGTTGAATTCTGCAACGATCGACTGCGAAAATACGGCCTCGCTGAAACCGTTGTCGTGGGTGACATGTCCGACTTTCGAGTGAGGAAAAAGTTCGACGCGTCATTCAACATGATCAACAGTTTTCGCCACCTTGCGACGGAAGCGCAGGCGCGAGCGCACCTGGAATGCATGGCCCGCGCGCTCAACAAGGGCGGTTTATACGTCCTGGGCATACATCTGGAACCCACATCCTGTCCGCCCATGCAGGAAGAAAGCTGGTCAGCTCGTCGAGGCAGCCTGGTTGTCAATTCGTACATGTGGTCCAAGGGGATCGATCGAAAGAAGCGACTGGAGCACCTTGGCCTAAACATTGACGTGTTCACTCCGACGAAACAACTTCGGATTGTGGACCACATGGAGTATCGCACCTATAAACACGCACAGTTCCTTTCGCTCCTGAATTCTGTGCCGGGGCTGGAGATCGCTGAAACCTACGATTTTTCATACAACATTCGACAGCCGCACGTCGTAAACGGAATGACCGAAGATGTCGTTTTTGTGCTTCGACGAAAGTAACGACCTGGAGATTTCCTTTGAATTATGCGGCCAGCCTGTCCAACGGGCTGGGTGACTGTCGCCGCAATGATGAGATCATTCTGAATTGAAAGTAAAAAATGGATCCGGAATTATTACTTGGCATCGCCGCTCGCTGGCTGCATATCGGCTCCGCGGTGTTGCTGTTTGGCGGCACGTTCTGTCTAAAATTTGTCGTTGGCCCAGTACTGAAAGACCAGTCACCGGAATTGCGGGAAGCAGTTCGAGGCCGGTGGAAGCGAGTGGTTCACGCAACGATTGCCGGACTACTGATCAGCGGTCTTTACAATTACATCCGCGCTTTGCCGCAACATCGAGGCGATGGACTCTGGCATGCCATGGTTGATACCAAGATCATGTTGGCATTGGGCGTCTTCTTTTTAGCATCGGTGTTGGCTGGGCGATCCAAAGGAACTCAGAAGTTCCGCGACAATGCCGCGAAGTGGACGATGGTCGCACTGGTGCTTGGCACCCTTATCATCGCGATGAGCGGTATTGCCAAAGTGACGCGGACAAAAGCCGTCAACCCTGCAACTGCGGCGGATAGCACGCCAGTCGCTGAGTAAGCAGCGAGCGGAAAATTGCGGTGGGCAGTACGTCAGGCTTTCCAGCCTGATCTGTCACGTTTCCATGTCAGCCATGAAAGGCTGACGTACATTAATTTTTCGCTCGATGCCAGGACAAAAGAGAAGCCCGGCTTTTCCAAAAGCCGGGCTTCTTATTTGTTGTCGAGATGTTCCGTCGGTGTCCGATCAGGAGTGATCAGACTTCCTTCGAAGAAATCCAGCTCATCATCTTCCGCAGCTTCTTGCCGACTGTTTCAATCAGATGATTGCGTTCGCGGCGACGTGTCGCAAGGAACGATGCCTGGCCAGCGCGATTTTCCAGCAGCCAGTCCCGAGCGAACTGACCACTCTGGATTTCCTCCAGAATCTTCTTCATCTCAGCCTTGGTCTGATCGGTCACGATGCGATTGCCGCGTGTGTAGTCACCAAATTCTGCGGTATTCGACACGCTGTAACGCATGTAATTCAAACCGCCCTGGTAAAACAGGTCCACGATCAGCTTCAGTTCGTGCATACATTCGAAGTAGGCCATTTCCGGCTGATAGCCAGCTTCCACCAGCGTTTCGAATCCCGCCTTCACCAGCGCGCTCACACCGCCGCACAGCACAACCTGTTCGCCGAACAGATCCGTTTCGGTTTCTTCCGCGAATGTGGTTTCGATAACACCACCACGAGTTCCACCAATTCCCTTGGCGTAGGCCAGAGCCAGCTGGCGGGAAGTTTCTGACGCGCCTTCAGACAGCGCGATCAGGCTCGGGACACCGCCGCCCTTTTCGTATTCGCTCCGAACCAGGTGTCCTGGCCCCTTGGGAGCGACGAGTGCCGCATCCACACCCTGCGGAGGCTGAACCTGATTGAAGTGAATATTGAAGCCGTGCGAGCACATCAGGAGATTGCCGGTCTTCAAATTGGGCTTGATGTCGTTGCGGTAGACATCACCCTGTAGTTCGTCCGGCAGCAGGATATTGATCAAGTCGCCCTTGTCAGCAGCCTCAGCGGCGGAAACAGGCTTGAAGCCATGACTGATTGCCAGATCATAATTCGCCCCCCCCGGACGCTGTCCCACAATCACATTGCAGCCGCTGTCTCGCAGGTTTTGCGCCTGGGCATGTCCCTGACTTCCGTAGCCGATGATGGCAATCGTTTTACCTTTGAGGAGGCTAAGATCCGCATCGTCGTCGTAATAAACTTTGACCGCCATTTCTTCAAATTCCTGTATGAACACAAAAAAGGTGGGCAGAGCTGCCATTGATACTGGACAGACCCGTCATTCGCAATTTCACGCTGCGAATTGAACCGAGGGCAGGTAGCCAAAACAAGCGAGCAGGCCAGATCAGGCCGTCAATCGCCAAAATCCCTGTTCGTGAGGCTGCATAACTTGTCTCAAGGCGGGCGGACGACGCGAAATTATCGCAGGACGGGCACTTCTGCCCGTCGCCGACCGTAACGGGCAAGAGTGCCCGACCTGCAGCGGTGAAACTGTATTCTGCCGCTTGCCCAACAGGGGCAGAACTGGAGGAATCCTCCCATTCTCCCCGCATAACTCCCCG
The DNA here is from genome assembly GCA_038214195.1 of Planctomycetales bacterium. Taxonomy (GTDB): domain Bacteria; phylum Planctomycetota; class Planctomycetia; order Planctomycetales; family Planctomycetaceae; genus SXXK01. The sequence continues at coordinate 2,178 of JBBQSE010000149.1, read as the reverse complement.
ATTTGCGAGGTTTCTGTACCTGTTTGAACGACGCAATGAATCCGTTGAATTACATCGCGGAGGCGGTTGGAGCTTCGTTCAGTTCGTCGGCCACAGAGTCTTCGGTGATTGTGCGATCTCGAAGCATCGCGATGCGACCAGTCCGGACCATCTCCAGAATGCCGAATTCTCGCATTCGCTCGATGAACGCCTCGATCTTGTTTTCGCGACCGGAGATTTCAATCATCACATGGGTCGCGCCCACATCGACAATGCGGCCACGGAAGATGTCTACCAGTTCGCGAATCTCGCCGCGGCGACCATTCTCAGTGCTGACTTTGATCAGCATCAAATCCCGCTCCACAAAGTCGGAGCTTGAGAAGTCCTGAACCTTCACGACGGTGATGATCTTGGCAAGTTGCTTACGGACCTGGTCGAGAGTTTTTTCGTCGCCATTGACGACAAACGTAATGCGGGAAAAATCTGGATTTTCCGTCGCACCCACGGCAAGACTGTCAATGTTGTAAGCTCGCGAAGCAAGCATGCCGGAAATGTGCGCCAGCACGCCAGGCTGATTCACGACCAGAGCGGACAGAACATGTTTCATCGCCAGGATCTCTCTCGACCATCAGTTTGCGAAAGCAGAAAACCAAATCACGTGCGGGAGTTTACGCACACAGTCCTGCGCGAGCAACCAAAGTCTTCAAATCGGAATTCGGAGTCCCACTCCTGGCCCGGCCACACGACAAATTTCGCACAGCTGGCGCGGCTCTGACTGGGGCATTCAGGATTAGATTATGTCGCGGAATTCTGCGGGCCCCACCATTCGCCGACAACGCATTGTTCTGCAAGTTGCTGGATGACACCTTCGGCTTCCGCCGCAGGAGCAGGTGGCAATTCCGGGTTTGATAACTGAGCAGCTATTGCGATGGCAGGCTCACCCGCCTCAATTGGTGGATACGCCGGCGTCGGTTCAATTGGCCCTCGAGCGCGGACATCGGCCACGGAATCAGATTCTGAATTGCTGACGTTGGGCAGGAGAGCCACCAGCAGTTCCGGAACGTCGTCGGATTGCTGTTCCACGTCGCTGGAGGTAACGCTGAAGCTGACCGGAGTACTCCAGCCAAGCAGTGTGCCATCACTCTTAACCGCGCGAACCCATACTCGATACGACCCGGTCGGAAGCGGATCGGTCGGAGCGAACGAAGTCAGTGCAATTCCGCTGGTACGAATATAGTCGAAATCTTCGCCCACCCACGTGATCCAGATATCGTAAGTCTTCGCTTCGGCCACAGCCGTCCACGAGAAATCGGGAATCGAAACGACGTTGGCATTTTGCGCTGGCTGCGTAATGATCGGCACACCACCGGTCGCCGTAAATTTATACTCAGGGCTCCAGCCGGTTAGTTCGCCGGTTGTGCTGACGGCTCGTACCCACACAGAATACTTGCCAGCAGCAAGGTTCTGAGCGAACTGATAGGAATTCGTGGATGACGTTGTACGCAGAAAAGGTGTCAGTCCGTTAGACTTTTCCACCCAAATGTCATATCGGCCAGCCTTATCAATCTGCGTCCATTCAATCGTCGGTCGCGCAGCGGTCACCGTTCGCGACGTTGGATCATTAGACGGGATTCCAACCGGCCCAGTAACCACCGGAAGCGGGCTGGTCGAAAAATCGCTCCGCATGCTCCAGAGACCAACGACTTCGGGCAGATATCTTGTCACATGTGTCAACGTGCCAGGGCTGATGTTGCCGACCACATTCACATTGACCTGACCAGACGTTTGTGGAATCTGGAGCAGGTAGGTCACATTCTGACCGCTTCCAGCACCAACAACGTCGGCTTTTTCGAATCCCTTAAGAGAAACGACCGCCGCCTTGATTTCCGTAGCTGTCGCGTTGTAGGCGATCAGACTCGTCTGTTGCGTTGTTCCTTCCTTTCCGAAAGTCGTGAGGACGATCCGGTAACTTCCGGACGTGGGAGCTCCGGCGAGTTTGATTTCGGTCACCTGATTCAATCGTTTGGCTCGTACCCAGAATACGTAGTTACCATCAGCCAGCAATGCGGGGATCTGATACGACGTCGTCGTGAGATAGCGTGCAGAATAGATTGCCGTTTTTTCGTTCACAGCTCCTGCTTTACTGACCCAGACTTCGTAATGCGTCGCACCTAAGACAGGCTCCCATTCCAGCAAAAT
>JBBQSE010000148.1:0-16302 GCA_038214195.1 Planctomycetales bacterium | reverse complement strand
AGAAGCCGGGCTTCTGGTGGTAAATCGTTTTCTGCCGCTCGCCTTACCGTGACCAGTCGCAGTTTCACATGCGGGCCTTGATCGCGTTCAGTGCGTCTGAGGCAGATTTGTGGAGTCCAACGCCACCGTTTTTCTGGATATCTTCCACAACCGGCAGGCTCTTCGCGGTGCCAATGGTTTCGAGCACTGCCAGCCATGATTGCTTTGGAACCCAGTTCTTGGTTTCGCTGATCTGCTTCAGAATTTCGTCTTCGATTGGCGGTCCAATGGAAATCATGGCCGCCACTGCTTCTGTCTTGAGAGTTGCGTTACTGACGCTTTGGATGATGTCGGGGTAGTATTCCGGCAAGTTGAAGGAAACCAGGCGTTTGAACGCTTTCATCGGAGCAGTCGCCGGGAATTTCTTCATGATCACGATCATCGCGGGAGCTTCCTCTGGTGTCGCCCAGTTGGCAAACGCCGCGTCTGCCCAGACGACGACATTCTGTGATCTGTCTCCACGATAGCCACGAACTGCCAGCAGAACGTCTGGCTGCAATTCAGGAATCACGGCCAGATTTGACAGTTGTTTGAGTGGCGCTACCTTCGCTTCACCGCTCGGCGCGTCTTTGACCTGTTGAAGCAAAGATTTCACCAACGACTCGTTGGGTACTGTCCGTTCCTCCTCCAGTCGTTGTTGCACGGCCTTTCCGTCTTCCCATGTGTAATTCATTGTGAGAGGAATAGAGAATTTTCCGTTGGACGTGTTCTGTTCCAGCGTGGCCGCGTATTTGAGGCTGACAGGAATTCCCAGCTTCAGATCGAACTCAAAACTGCCTTTGCCAACCATTCTGAAAAACGGCTTTTCGGAATCCTCAGTCGTTGTAAACTCATAGCTCTTCTGAACATTCACGCGACCATTTAATTCATCGCCCAAAGCGCAGGTAGTGCGTTCGGTTGCCGGATACCGCTTAAATTTTTTCGCAGGCGAAGAATCAAATCCGAACGGTCCACCAGGACCGAACGATCCTCCGGGGCCTCGTGGTCCACCAGGTCCAAATCCGCCGGGACCTCCGAATCGCCGAGGTGGCCCGATGCCTGAGGAAGGCTCGGACTCCGTAACTCTCAATGCCGTTTCTGTATCGGATTGCCATTTTCCGGCACCATGCCGGTCGAGTCGCTCGACGAAAAATGGACCGATTGGACCGAGCACAAATGGCAATTGCTCTTGTCCGGAAAAGTGAAGCAACTCGCCGGCGCTGTTGACCTGCATCGTGCCATTATCGTTCGTCCTTGTTCCAGCCACGGATGCGGGATCCTGACCGGCCGAGAACTCTTTCTCGACATACGATGAGGAATACGTCAGGTGATGTGTCGCTCCGCCGGAGCCGCCTTTGACTTTGATCATCGCGACCCCCTGAAGCGACTGCTTTACGGCCTCAGTGCCAGCCAAATCGGTACCACGTGCCGTTTCCGGAAACGTCAGGCCGCGAGACACAACGAGTTCCTTCAGTCGTTCCACGGGAATGGCAAAGCCAACGGATGAAACCAGCGACCCGGACAACTTTGCGCTCGCGATCCCGATCACCTGTCCGGCGCCGTTGATGATTGGACCGCCACTGTTGCCAGGATTGATGGCCGCATCCACCTGAATTCTGCGGCCTTGATTCTGATCCTGCACGACACCGGATACTGTTCCGGTGGTCACCTTGGGTTCTTCTCCAAGTACGTCCGACAACGGGAATCCAACGACTCTGATCGATTCCGCAAGTTCCACGCTTTCACAAAATGTCGCGGACTTCAGGTTGCTGGCTGAAATCTGCAGGATTGCCAAATCGTGATCAGCGTTTGTCGCGAACACTTGCGCAGGATACGTCTGGCCATTCAACAGCACTTTGATTTCAGTAGCTCCGTCAAGCACGTGCGCGCAGGTCGCGATCAGTCCATTGGCGCCAATCACAAATCCGGTGCCGGTACTGTCCGACTCTTCGAGACCGGTCGCCACTCGGGCTCGCACGACCTTCAGCGTACAGTCTCCATCGAATCGATGGATCTTGTTTCCGATCTCCGCTTCGCCCGTGAAGTGATATACGTGCTCGCTGCCTTCCTGCCAGGTATAGGCCATCGGTTTTCGTGATCCTGATGCCTGTGGTATGCCGGCGACCGCGTTGCCTGTGACGCCGTTGTTGTCCGACGTCGCACGGGGCGTGACTGGTGCAGCGGAGGTGACTGATGCCGCAGACGACTCAGGGACTGCTCCTGCAGTCTCAGAAGTCTGCGAATCGCCAGCTCGATTCGTAACAACTTTCTCAACGGAATCCCGTCTTAACAATGGCAGAAGAAAGAACAATGCCGTCGCGAGTACGATTGCGCCAATCCCGCCTGCCGCCATCTTCTTCCCGAGCGTGAATCCGGAAGGCGCTGCAGATGCGGTTCTGCGAGCCTGTCCGGCGCGACGAGGAGGCAAGCCTGATCGTGATTGATATTCGTCGTCGGCTGTGTCATCCAGATATTCGTCGTCGGCTTGATCGCTGTGAGTTTGAGCGACAGCGGGCCGAATGTTGCGAGGTCGGGTTTCTCGCATTGGTGGTACGGACTTCGTGGGAGGATTCGTTGCAGCAGGTTCCCGACGAACGGGCGGTTTCGCGGCTGCCGGGCGATCAACCGCGACTTTACCTGGCGTTCGCGGAGCGGTCGGAGGAGAATCCGAAGAAGCAGCCGCAGCCGGGATGCGAATCAGTGACTTGCATTTTGGGCAATTGAGTTGAGCGGCCTTTCCCGTACTGTTGAACTTCATCCGGGCTTTGCAATCCGGGCACTGAATAATTGTCTCGCTCACTGAAGTTCGCCCCTGGGAGATTGTTGCCACACCTACAAACTATTTACACACGTTACTGCTGCGTCATGCCAAATTCAATGGCAGCCTAAAACGATGGAATGGGACGCTTTTTTACGCCATGTTTCGCAAATCTTAAATTCTGCGAGTAGAATGGCGGCTTGCGCGTGCTCCACGCGTCGAAGCGATCGAGATCTTTGTTCGACTCTGAAAATTTGAGACCATGAAACAGGTGAAACAATATCTCGGCATGTTCCTGCAGCTACTGACGCTGGGCGTGCTGCCATTGATTGTCGTCTTTCAGCTGTTCTATGGATTCCGGCTAATCGTGATGCCGATCTCGCTGCTGGTTGGCATCACCCTGTTCAGCATCGGCACGGCGCTGCGTGAGAGTTAGTGACGAGCGATGAATCAATGTACGATATGCAGTGAGCGGCAAGGCGTTAGCCGCCGGTAATTCACACTGCCGATTACCGGCGGCTAGCGCCTTGTCGCTCACTTATTTCTCGATCGAACCTTTTGCTGGCTACGTCGTAATTCCCAGCGCGGCCAGAATCGCGGCTTCATCGTTATCGACAAGTACCGGCGGATTGGCGAAGGGCGTCGAGGTCACGCCTGCCGGAGTCAGCTTCTTTGCCAGCAATTGCGGGTCATTGGAATGATAGGCCATCGTCAGATCGGGATCTTTCAGCTGATGCCCTGTCAGGATACAGACGACACGATCTGACGCTGCGATCATGCCTTCCGCTCGCAGTTTTTGAACACCGGCAATCGTCGCGCCGCTGGCAGGTTCACAGCCGAAACCAGTCGCGGCGATTCGGGCGCGGCAGTCGATGATTTCCTGGTCGGAAACTTTTCGCACCACGCCGTTGCAGAAATTCAGAGCCCGCAGAGCTTTCTCCAGATTGACCGGCCGATTGATTTCGATGGCGCTCGCCAGGGTTGAGGCGCGCTCATTTCGCTCGTCCATGCGATGATAACGCGCGTCGATTTGTGCTGCGTCCGGACGACCACTATTCCATTTCAGGCCTCCGTCGTTCACGAATTCTTCGAGTGTGTCGGCACCTGCGGCATTGATGATGGCCAGACGCGGCACGCGATCGATGAGTCCCAGTTGCTTCAACTCCATGAACGCTTTGCCAAACGCGCTGCTGTTGCCGAGGTTGCCGCCGGGGACGACGATCCAGTCCGGCACCTGCCAGCCGAGAGCTTCCAGCACGCGGAACATGATCGACTTCTGGCCTTCCAGACGAAATGGATTCACGCTGTTGCATAGATAGATCGGATGCTTCGCACAAATCTCACGCACCCGTGCCAGGGCGTCGTCGAAGTCGCCGCGAATCTGGATCGTCTTCGCTCCGTAATCCAATGCCTGTGACAATTTTCCGAAGGCGATCTTTCCGCTGCCGACGAAGACAATGCACTGAAAGTGACCGGTCACGCCAGCGTAGATCGCCAGGGAGGCACTCGTGTTGCCAGTCGATGCGCAGGCCGTCATTTTCGCGCCGACCAGCTTGGCATGAGTCGAAGCGGCTGTCATCCCGTTGTCTTTGAAGCTGCCGGAAGGATTGAGACCTTCGTACTGCAGGTACAGACTTCCGGGGTTCATCCCGAGCGTCGCGCCCAGCCGGTCGTTTTTCTGCAGAATGGTCTGACCTTCGCCAATCGTGACGATCTCGTCATCCTCCGCGAAACGCAGCAACTCGCGAAATCTCCAGACTCCGCTGAAGTCGATCGGGTTCAGCCGCGTTGACCAGCGGCGCTCAAACTCCGCCAGCGATTTCGGGACCGGAATGGCGTTCCAGTCATAATTGACGTCCAGCAAACTGCCGCATTTCGGGCACGCGGTCAGGATCTGGCCCACGTCGTAGGTGGCTCCGCAGTCGGCATGGATACACTGTTGAAAAGCAACGGACATGAACATCACTATCGTTAAGAGCTTGAGAATCACGATTCGGCAACTCGACGCATGGTGTCAGTCTTTCGAATCTGAGGCAATGCTGCGTTCCGGGACGGAGAAAGAAATCTCAAGGATGCGTGATGCAATCATTGCAGAGGCGAGCGGCAGTAAAGGAATTACCAATTCCCAAAGCTGCGGCGAGACAACCATTTGCCATCGACCATGCTGAAGGATGCAGATCTGGGACAGATCTGCCTACGTTGTAGTCCGACTTGTCCCAAGTCGGATTCCTTCGGTATAGCGACATATTTTTTATTAGACATGATTCTGCCGCTCGCCTTATCAGCCGCAGGGCGCTAGCCCCCGGTTTTCGGTGGTACGATTTCATCTGCAGCTCGGCTAAACTCCAGATGGTCCCACCAAACCCAACAGTTGCTAAACTCTCTGAGGTCGGATCGGGAAAAATTTCGGTCCGGCCAGGGAGTATCCGGCGATTGTCGGGTGACTTTCGCAGGGAACAACTGGGACAATTGTTCTACACTGGTCGCGCCGGGACTTGAAGTGCGACAAAGAATTGAGGGAGAGTGCGAACGATGGCGGATGAATCGGCTCAGGTGATTGAACTTCAACATTCCGTCGTGCAGCATCATTTGAGTCGGCTGCGCGCGAAGACGACGGCTCCGCCTGAATTTCGGCGGCATGTGAGGATGCTCTCGACGCTGCTGGTGGCGGAGGCGACGCGGGATCTGACGTTGCAGTCCGTCAGTGTGGAAACTCCAAATGAACCAATGACCTGCCGTGAACTGGCGGGAAGAATCATTGCAGTTCCTATTCTGCGAGCGGGACTCGGAATGGTGGAGCCGATGACCGACATGATTCCGCAACTTGAGGTCTGGCACCTGGGACTCTATCGCGACGAGGAAACATCTCAGCCGGTCCACTACTACGACAAGTTGCCAGCAAGCGATCCTCCGGACATGGCGTTTGTCCTTGATCCGATGCTGGCCACCGGCGGATCGGCCTGCATGGCAATTCAGACACTGAAACGCTGGGGCGTACCGCACATCCGCATGCTGTCGATTATCGCGGCACCCGAAGGCATTGACCGTCTGCGGCAGGAATTCAGCGACGTGAGCGTTTATTCCTGCGCCATCGACCGAGGTCTGAACGAACGCAACTTCATCGTCCCTGGGCTCGGCGATGCCGGTGACCGGATCTTCAATACTTAGGAACAGTCTCGAAGTAAAGTACGTCAGCCTTTCCAGGCTGACTTGTTCTTCTTTATGTCAGGCTGGAAAGCCTGACGTACTTTTCGGGCTCTTGTTTCGAGACAGTTCTATAGAGGAGAGTTTCATGTCAGCAGTTCGCAGCCTCTGTTTTCTGTTTCAGTGCCTGCTCTGCTTTGCCCTTCTGGCGTTTCCCGCAGTCGCGCTTGCGCAGGACAATGCCTCGCCAGCGATCGGCGTCGATGCGGGACGGATCGATGTTACGCTGACGGCCGCTCCCAATCGATCGGGGATGAACGCCTCCGTGCGAATTTCGTATCAGCTCCGAAACGGGACTGATAAAACGGACAAGGCACAACGAACGTTTCCAGTGGTCGCTCCTGCGTACCGATTGCTCAACGAAAAAGAGTCGCCATGGTGCCGAGTTCTCGTCGATGGAATTCAAGATGACGCCGATCGTCGAAATTTCCTCATGGTCAAATCAGCCGCGACGTGAGGCCTGGAAATTACGGAGCGAGGAGTGGATTCAGGAAGACAAGACACTGCTGGAGTTGTACAAGGTTCGTTCTCAACCAGGCACTGTGCCCGATAGCAACCGCTAGACGGCATTGCGCACGAAATATGCCTGACCAATGCCGGAACATCGCAAACCTGATTTCACGTCTGGACACAGTGTTCGGTTGCTGACACCAAATGTCAGGCATCAATCTTTGCCTGTTCAAAGTCATCGATGCTCTGGGGCGGCACGAACAAAGCCTTTACCCAGGAAACGCAGCCAACTACTGTCCAACGGATTCGGAAAACTGGAAGAAGTCCAATTTGACCAAAGTCATGATTGAGCCAGCATTCCGAGACGTCGGACGCGGGAATCCATAGGCAATCACGGCCCCGGACGAAAGTTCACCCACGTAGATGACGCCCCAGGCTGGCTGAATACCGCCAGACGCATGCAGGTTCACCGGTGCGGCGACGATGGCATATTTCGGTTCTGGAGTTTTTGCGGCAGTTTGAAAATCAGCCGCGACGTTGTGAACATACTTGTACCCAAATTTGCCCGTTTGGATGTTGATCACTCCGCCCGTCAATGCGCCAGTGAGATGATTCAGGACGAAGACGGCTTCATTCTCTCCGGTTTCGATGAGCGGCACCGTCACCATCGTAAATTTGTCGTTTCCGTTGGCAACGGCAGCCTTGATTTCTGGCTGAGGCCAGAAATACAGCGAGGCTCCCGCGACCAGAACCCCAGCGGCAAACGTCATTGTGGAACGCAGAATGTGATTTTTCATAACCTCGCCTTTGCGTTTTGCTTGATAATCCCGGCATCTGAACAGTGACGATGCCCACGGAATTGATCATACTCTTCGGATGCATGTTCGAACAGGGATCGCTCCTGTGATCTTTCCAAGACGAGCAGCCATTTTCTTCAGATGCCACAATTCTTGCCCAATCCCTCGCAACTCATTGCCAGCTGAACATGACAATTACCACGTCCAATCAGGAAACCTGCATTTGGTCATCCATTCGCGAACGCGCGTCCGAACGTGCGGCGTCCGAACCAATGCTGGCCAGTTTTCTCCACGCCACGGTCCTCAATCATGAACGCTTTGAAGACGCCGTGAGTTACCACCTCGCCGGAAAACTTGCTTCCAGCACACTTTCCGCCATGCAGCTGCGGGAAATCATTTTGGAAGCGATGCAAAAGGATCCTTCCATCGCTGACGCCGTCTGCGCGGACATCCGCGCCGTCCGTGAACGCGACCCGGCCGTGACGTGCAACCTGGTGCCGTTGCTTTTTCTCAAAGGAGTGCATGCACTCATTGGTTACCGCATCGCGCACTGGCTTTGGGGACAAGGCCGCGAACTTTTGGCGCTGTATCTCCAGAACAGAATGTCTGAAGCGTTCAGCGTTGATATTCACCCGGCCGCAAGAATCGGACGCGGCATTCTGATGGACCATGCGACATCCATCGTAATCGGCGAAACGGCTGTCATTGAAGATGATGTCTCTTTGTTGCACGAAGTCACGCTGGGCGGCACGGGGAAATCTACGGGTGACCGTCATCCCAAAGTGCGGCGCGGTGTCCTCATCGGTGCCGGAGCGAAGATCCTGGGCAACGTCGAAATCGGCGAAGGCGCGAAAGTTGGCGCGGGCAGCGTCGTGCTCAAACATGTCGCTCCGCACTGCACGGTTGCCGGAGTCCCGGCGGTCGTCGTCGGAAAGCCGTGCTCCGAAAATCCCGCGCTTGATATGGATCACGAAATCCTCGCGGGTGATTCCATTTAGCGCCGGCAGTTGTATCGTCCGTTTAACCCGAGCCAGCGGCGAGGCGACCAACAATGCAGCCACGCCACTGACTTTTGGAAGTTGCGTATTTTCGACTTACGGTCGTTACTGACTGAGAAACCACAAGGAAGAATACTAACCCGAAGCGCCAGCGAGGCAAAAATTCAATGCCGAACGAGAGACGGGACTTGTTTGCCTCGCTGGCGCTTCGGGTTAATATCAGGACAGTTTACGCAACTCCAAAACCGTTGGCCCAGGTGAGTCGAAGACATTTTTTCGCGTCCTTCATTACGCAACTCAAGCCTCGCTAATCACATGCCCATCAATCTGCTGACAACTCCACGCTGGCAGGCCGAACATCTCGGCCTGCCGATGCCCGATTCTCCACACGCGGTATCGGTCGCGCTGCCGCACTGGGAACACAACGTCAAGTATGAAGAAGGCGATCCGGACGTCATCGGTCGGCTCCAGGCGGCATATCCTCGTTTTTGCCTGCACCCATTCGTACGGAGATTGTGCCTTGATGTCTTTGGAGCTGAAAACTGCGGCCTGATTTTTCCAAGTGCATCAGCGGCTGACCGCGCCATGGACTATGTCGTCTGGCGGGGCGGGAAGTCTGCGCGTCGCGTGCAACTGCCGGAGCAGTCAGCCTGTGGCGTGGCGATTGATCCGGATGAGTTCCCACGCCTCCGCGAATACTGGCAGCACGCGGGCGAGGTCCTGACGTCCCGAGCGGCGGAACTGATTCTTAATGGTCAGACTGTGTCCTGTTCCGAAACGTCAGCACGGCATGCAGTCCGGCAGCGTGTGCGTGAGTTCAAAAGGGACGCAAACGCTGAAGTCTGGCTCTATCCATGCGGCATGGCGGCGATCGCGGCCGTGTGGCGAGCCGTTCGCCAGCGAGAGTCATCGCTCCCCTCGGTTCAATTTGGATTCCCCTACGTCGATACTCTCAAGATTCAACAAAGATTCGCACCCGCCAACGTGCGGTTTTATCCCGTTGGCGGCCAGGACGAATTGCAGCAGTTGATCGAGTTCCTGAACACGAACAAGATTGCCGCCGTATTCTGTGAATCCACTACGAATCCGCTTTTGAGATCCCTGGATCTGGCCAGACTCCGTCAGCTCGCCGACCAGCACGGTTTTCTCCTCGTCATTGATGACACACTTGCCGCCTGCGTCAACCATGACGTCTTGCCATACGCTGACGTTGTTGTCACCAGTCTGACAAAATACTTCGGCGGCTATGGCGATGTGCTGGCTGGTTGCGTCACGCTAAATCCCGGCAGTCGCCACGCAGAATGGCTGCGATCAGGCCTTGCTCAGAACTTCGAAGAGTTACTCTGTGATGTGGACGTCGAGGTCCTGGAGCACAATTCCCGCAACGTGTGGGAGCGAGTAGAAGTCATCAATCATAACGCCAATCGACTGGCGGAATGGCTGAACCGGCAGCCGCAGATCGAGCGTGTCTATCATCCCAGTCTGGATGGTGAACGTTTTGACTGGATGAATCAGCACTCCGCCGCACACAACGGCGGACTGCTCTCGATCGTGCTGAAGAATCCCGCTGAAACGACACCCATCGTGTTCAATCATCTGGAAGTCTGCAAGGGACCGAACCTCGGGACAAATTTCACCCTGTGCTGCCCCTATACGATCCTGGCACATTACACGGAACTGGATTTTGTGGAACAGTGCGGCGTCTCACGCTGGCTGCTGCGGATCAGCGTCGGAACGGAGCCGTACGCCGATCTTCAGGCGAGATTCGCGCGCGCACTCGGATACGCCAACGTGTAGTGCAAGCGGCAGAAGGCGATGTACCGTCCTGCCGTAAATTTATTTCTTCCGCTGGCCTTAATTGGAAAGCGCCACTTTTTCCGAAATAGTAGCCCGAAGCGTAAGCGAGGGAACGAGTGAGGGACAATCCCTCGCTCACGCTTCGGGTTGCAAAAATGCTCGGTTTTCGCGAAAACTGGCGATGTCCAATTACGACAGATCAATCATCAGTTTGCCCAGAGGCAAGATGAGAGCCGCGCCGAAGACGATCAGCACTGCAGAGATTGCAAACGAGACAAGGAATGAACACCACTGCGTGAGTCGTCGCGTTGCCGGATCGCCGTGGAAAAATCCATAAAGCAGCCCATCCGCGATCACGGCCAACTGCATCAGGATCAGAAACAGCATCGTCTGCCAGCCATTCCAGCTAAAGCAGCTGATCACGATCAGCGTCAGCGTCGGAAGTTCGACACCAAACCCAATGAAGACTTCACGAGACCTCGGAACAAAAATCAGGGACAGCATTACAACTGCCCCGGCAAATGCATACCTGGAAACGACCTCAGCGATGGTGGCTATTGTGCGCGAATTCTCCACAAAGGCGACGACAGCTGCGGCTAACGCCACCAGACAGATCAGAGCAAACACGCAAGCAGTCATCCCGGCGACTCCGTTTGAACGGCAGGCTATGCCACCGCGCGCGGCGACAATTCATTCATCACGGCGGACACCGTGTCGGCTGAGACGTGAACACCGGGTGACGCTTCGTGCAGGATACCAATCAGTTCACACACACGCGCCATTCGAGCCGTGTTGCCTCGACTCAATTCATGAATCGCCCGGATAGCGGCCTCATCAATCGCGGCTGCCGGGACGCCATGCCGTCGGACCAGCGAACGGACGAAATCCGAAGACTCTGCGACATCCAGTGCCGTCAGTCGAATCTGCAGCAGCGACTCGAGCGACAGTCCATTCGTCAGCGGTCGGTCAGACGCCACGATCACGGTCAGTTTTCCCTGTCCGCCGGCGTTGAGTGCGGTCAGCACTCGCAGAAACGATTCCATGTCGCTCTGAGCGCGATGCAGGTCGTCCAGCAGCAGAACCGTGTGGGAATTGCAATACGCTCGCCCGGCCATCTCATCGCGGAGAGCGCAGATAAGCTGGTGTCGTGGCATGTTGCGGCGAGCGGATGAAGTCACGCAGGTTGCAAATTCCGCCAGCGCCGTGTCTTCGTCCAGTCCCGCCAGATTGAGGGAAATCACCTGCTTGCCGATGCGTTCTGCTTCTGAACGCAGCCGATTGAGAATTCTCGTCCGTCCGCTGCCGTCCGGACCGCAAATCACGCCAAACGGTTCGGCGACTTCGATCAGATACAACAGGCGACTAAAGGCCTCCAGATGGATTGAGCTGTCGAAATACCATGCGGACTGTTTCTTCTGGCCAAACATTCGTGCAACTCCTGGATCCCGGTTACCATGATAAAGCAGTCGTCAGCCCGGAAATCGGCAAAATCAGCGTAATCGGGTTAGTCAATTCCTGGCAAACTGCGACTGCCTCAGGATTGGCAATTCAAAACTCTGCAGTACCCTGCGACTCCGGCGACTTGACAGTCGAATCGGCAGGTCGTGCAATTCGCCCGTACTTTTCCCCTCAACATGCGTTCATGGTTCGTGCTACATGTCTGAATTGACTTATCGTTCCGCTGGTGTGGATCTTGAGCTGTATGACCAGGCGATGCAAAAACTGCCTCGGCTGATGCAGCGGACGTTCACACCAGGAGTGATGGAGTTGCCCGGTGGTTTCGCGGGCTTGTTTCGCCTGAATGGCACAAAGGCGTGGAAAGATCCTGTCCTTGTTTCCGGGACCGATGGCGTGGGGACAAAGATCAAAGTCGCCATTCACGCCCAGAAGTACGACACGATCGGAATCGATCTGGTCGCAATGTGCGTCAACGACTGCCTGTGCCTTGGCGCAACGCCGCTGTTTTTTCTCGACTACATTGCAATGGGCAAGGACAACCCCGTTCTGCTGGAACAGCTTGTGAGCGGCGTCAGTGATGGCTGCGTACAGTCGAAATCCGCATTGCTCGGCGGCGAAACAGCGATCATGCCGGACTTGTATGCCGCCGGTGATTTTGACATGGCGGGATTTTCAGTGGGTGTCGCCGAACGTGACGAACTCGTCGATGGCAAAACTCGCGTGCAGCCCGGTGATGTGCTCATTGGCGTACCTTCATCCGGGTTTCATTCCAACGGTTACAGTCTGGTTCGCAAAGTCGTTTTCGAACACGCGGGCCTGAACGTAAACAACCACGTCGCTGAGCTAAATTCTTCCGTCGGTGACGCCCTGCTGAAACCGACCCGCATCTACGCCGACACCGTCGCCGCCGCTCTGCTGGCTGCGGGCAATGCGAATGTGCATGGGATCGCTCATATCACTGGCGGAGGCATCGCTGACAACTTCGAACGCATACTGCCAAAGCACGTTCAGGCCGTGATCGAACGCAGCGCGTGGACGATCCCGCTGGTCTTTCAATGGTTGCAGCGACTGGGCAATGTGGCGGAAAAGGAGATGTTCAATGTGTTCAACATGGGCATCGGCATGATTCTCTGTGTTCCACCGGCTGCTGCCGACGAGGTTCAGGCCGCCGTTTCAACGCCCGAATATCCGGCGGTAAGACTCGGCGAAATCCGGTCGCAGGAAGCAGAAGAGCCAACGGTGGTGCTGGCTTAGTTCAACGCAGCATCTCCTGAAGCTCAGCCAGAATCCGTGGCCCGGTGGTCGCCAGCCCGTGTCGCTCATGACAGACTTCGCAGAGTTGCGTGTTCCAATTCCCGGGTTGATTACCTGTGGGCCGCAGATTCAGAATTGCGTTCGCAAGTTCCTTTCGGGAACCAGGTTCGTACAGTTGCCCAATTCCAAGATCCGCGACACGTTCCGGAAACGCTCCATGATTCGGCAGCAGTGAAGGCACACCGACGAGGGCCGCTTCCAGTACGTAAAGTCCCTTGGGTTCATGGTACTCTGTGGGGATGCAGAGCCAGTCAAAGGATCGCAGGATGCGAAATTTCTCCTCGCGATCCGGCGGACTTCCGGCCCAGCGCATCCGATCCTCGCCGATGTTTCGCTGCACCGCGCGGAGACGTTTCTCGAATGCGACGCGATGCAAATCCGGCAGGAATCCCGCGATCACAAAATCGATGTCACCGCGCTGCGCAATCACGTCTTCCGCCGCGTCCAAAAAATGAAACGCGCCTTTCTCAGGACAAATCCTCGCGAAGTATCCAATCGTCGTCCTCGCTTGAGCGGTGCCCGACGTCACAGTGCTTCGATGCAGCGAAGTGTCGGTTCGCAGCGACTCAGAATCCATCGTCAGCGGAATTGTGCGAAATCGATCTTTAGGCAGTTTCAGATAGTGCTGCATGAAATCAGCGTAGTAGCGACTGTGAGTCAACAGACGATCGAATCCCGCTGAATTCTGCGAAACGAGTTCGCGTGCCTGCGTCTTCCATGGTTCATTGAGGGCTTCCAGAAAAATATCGTCTCCCTGAAGCAGACACGCAATTCGGCCACGAAACCGCCGCTTCAAATCCGGCAAAAGTCCTGACAGCAACGCATTGCTAAAAACAATCACGTCAGGACGAAGATCATCACACAGAAAATCAATCAGCTCATTGATCTCAGCCTGCTGCGGCCCTTTCGATCCTCGCAACAGATCGATCGTGATATCCCCCAGCTGACTGGCGTCTGTACTACTGCTTCGCCGCGAAAGAAATCGCACGATGGCCGGACGATCAAGCCACCGTTTGAAGATTCCAGGCAGACGGTTCCAGCCGGGAAGTTTTGAATCCAGATAGACGTTGATTCCACCCAGAAAAATCCGGGACGTGGACTCATTCTCTTCATCGACGCGAATGGGAGTATACGTCGGCAGCAGGATTGCGTCGGCCCCCGCCAGCCGCAGCGCGCGGACGAGCGTATTGTCCTGCATGCAGGAACCACAGAACATCCCTGCTCCGCCAGCCGTGATGATCGCGATCTTCATGGCCCCTCCCATTCATAAAGAATGACGGCATCCTGTCCGCCTTTGATTTCAAGCTTGAAGTAATTCATATCCACATCATTGTTCGGTCCCTCATCATCCGATTTTTGCATTGGCAAATAATAGCGTCTCGCTGATTAAGCCACCACAGCCATGACTTGATCGCCCCTGATGGAAAGGCTGACTTTGTTTTCGGTATTGAGATGCACCGCAGCACATCATGGTGTTCGAGTTGGCGATCGGCCACCTGTCTGCTCGATCAATGTAACAACGCTACGGCAACAAAATGCCCCATGCTGGACTCCCAGATGCCTGAACCTACTCTGCGTCCACAAATTTCCATGAGGCATCGGCCGGAAAGAGTACGGCCTGGCCAGGTGTTAGCTCTGCCCGCTTGTGAGCATAGGCGAGTAACGAAAAGTGCCTCAGGAACCTGCCTGGATCGCTGGCTGATTCCAAACTAAACCATCCATTGTTCGGATCAAGATCCGTTTTTAACGGATTACGAATCACCCAACGGGAACCTTGCTCCAGGGTATCGGTCAGGACAACTGCGTTACCCTGTGCTGTCAGGTATTTGCCCTCCCTGTTTGTAAGAACGGCGAATTTGTCGTTCTCCTCGACGTTGAGGACAAAGATGCTTTCACTGTTGGAGTTCGTCTCATCTGGTATTCCGACCGTGTTATTTCTCATTCCCAAATAGTGGCTCTCGGAATCATCACTGCCGGCCAGAAATGCCTGCAGTCTCTTTACGCCGTAGGCATTGCGTTTCGCTGTCACCACCCCAACGCCGAATTCCGCTGCATCCAGGAAATTCCCTTCGCTGTTGTCAGGACCTTTTCCGCCTGTCGAGTGAACCGCGCTGTAAGCGAAGCGCACTTTATTTCCCAGCGCTACGATCTCGCGTTCTGTCGTGCTGTCGTAGACGGCCCAATTGCTGTTCCCGGTGGTGTATTCTTTGGCAAATAACTCCTGGTCGTCGCCACCACCGGCGGAATTTTCAGCACCCAGATCTGTAATAGTCAGTTTCAATGTGTCATCACCGTTGCGACCGCGGTGAGCAAACGAAAACTCAAGCACGGCACCTTGTTTGATACCTGCTGAATCCTGATACAGAGTCCCTTCTTCCCACGCGTTGATTTCTGCGAATTGGTTGCCATCATGCGCCATGACCCCTTCAAAGCCTGTCGACCAGATCTCGAACACCCTACCCGTGGTCTTCCACCCTGGGATTGTCTTGACGAATTCCAGGGAGCCTTTCTGGACTTCTGGTTCTTCAAAGCTGGGGTTGGTCGATTCCTTGCCGCGAGGGAGCTTGAGAGTCTCTATAACGACAGTCGCGAGGTGAGGCTCGACGTCGATTCCTCCTTGCTCCGATTGTGATTTAAGTTCTTGAAAAGACGATTGCAGGCCATCGTAAAACAACGCCTGACCTGGATCGCTCTTCATCAAAAAAGCAAAATGCAAAGTCGCCGCGTACCAGTTCTCAGCCGTGGTGGCTGCTGTCGCCTGCTCTTGATGCCAGAACGGATCGAAGCTCGCTTTGGCCGATCGATAAGCTTTTTCGTCGGGCGTATTCTTGTATTTATGATCGATAAGTACGACGTTGTGCGATTCGGCGGTCACAAACCATCGGCGGTCGGGAGAAGTGCGCGTGGTCACCTCGGGCGGTTCCCACAGTGCATCTTGAATCACCTCTCGCGTCACGACGTCCCAAACCAGTTTTTCGTTTTCGGACTCCGAGTAGATTCGTGAACCATCAGGGCTGAAGGTAACGCTTGTCACCGAGTCCGTGTGTCCGCTCAGGATCGTGGTTTCGTGGTTGTGCGGTGCGTTCCAAATCCGGACGTTGTGGCTATGGACGGCGGCGGCCAATCGCCGTCCATTGGGACTGAAGGTGACCGCTGAGACGCCTCCGTTGCCAGGGTAAAGGCTCATCAGCTCCTGGCCGCTGCGAGCATTGTACAAATGGACGGCCCGATCTGTCCCACCCATTGCGATTCGGTCGCCAACGGGGCTGAACGCGATGCCGAAGACCGCTCCCGAACTGACGTCGGCTGTGGCAATTTGCTTGCCTGAAGCAACCTCCCACACGCGAATTTTCGGGTCATAGCCACCTGACACGAGTCGTTCTCCACGCGGGCCGAAAGCGACAGACCTCGCGAGCCCAGGTTGTACCTGCAGCGTGCGTATTTCCTTGCCGGAATGAGCATCCCACAGCTTGATTGTTTTGTCACTGCTTGCGGATGCACGACGTGA
>JBBQSE010000147.1:0-16450 GCA_038214195.1 Planctomycetales bacterium | reverse complement strand
TGGAGGGACGAACATGACTCCAGATTCATTGATGTCGCCAAATGGGCCACAGACAGTGGCCCATTTGAAAGTAGGTCCTGCCTGCCGGGCAGGACTTCGCGGCCTGCCGCGACCTGAGTACACGCCGTCCGTCGAATCGCTCCCAATTTTGTCAGGGAACGTCGCACAGGTCCGCCTGCGGCGGAAGTCCACTCCGGCAGAATGGACCTACAGGCTGAGGAAACTCAGCACATGAAAAAGAAGGCCACCACACAAAAGGCAAAGTCCGCGACTCGGCAACCGTCGTCCGATTTTACATTCAGCCCTGAAGCCGGAGTCAATTCCTCTGCCGATGCGACCGCCGAAGTCATTGCGCCGAGCAAACGCAAACGCGGGAAGAGAACCACGGATTTCGCGGATGACACGGATAAAGCCAAAAAAATCCGCGATATCCGCGCTATCTGCGGTCAAAACTGCCCCCTTCGAAACTGGCGAACAACTCCTCCAAAGAATCCTCACCGAACGCCGCCAAAACTGGACCGGCAGAGGCAAGTACAGAGAACCCACAGGCCCAGACACCGAGAAACTTGGGCCGCTACCCTATGGATGGATATGGGCGAATTTGGGGCAAATCCTGTTTTCACAAAACGGACGGCCTTTCAAGAGTACGGAATACCAGCTGACCGGATTCAAACTGCTGCGGCCAGGAAATCTACACGCAAGCGGGAAACTCATATGGAACGATCACAACATCCGCTGCATGCCTATTCAACGAGCAGAAGAGAATCCGGACCTCATTGTTCGAGCTGGTGAGTTAGTGATGAACCTCACGGCGCAATCCTTGAAAGACGAATTCCTTGGCCGCCTCTGCTTGACGAGCCACGGAGAACAATGTCTCCTGAATCAGCGACTTGCCCGTCTCACGCCGATCGTCGTTTCGCCGCAGTTTGTTTTGTATTTGCTGAAGGCTTCTCCGTTCCGAAGATTTGTTGAAGGCTTGAATAGCGGCAGCCTCATCCAGCACATGTTCACTTCGCAATTGGCGGAATTCACGTTTCCGCTGCCGTCAATGCGCGAGCAGACACGAATCGTGGCCGAAGTCGAGCGGCGGTTGAGTGTGGTGGAGGAATTAGAATCCGTGGTGTGGGCCAACCTCCAGCGTGCCGCTCGACTTCGGCAGTCCATCCTGCAAAAAGCATTCACAGGAAAACTTTTGACCGCGGATAACGCGGATGACGCGGATAAAATATGAGTCTTTGAAATCCCTGCGATTCATCCGCGAAATCCGCGTTATCCGCGGTTAGAACCCCTTCACCATGCTTCACGAAGAAATCACCAAAGACATCATCGGTGCCGCCATGGCCGTGCTCAACGAATTACGTCCGGGTCTCGACGAAAAGCTCTACGAAAAGGCTCTCGTCATCGAACTACAGGCCCGAGGACACGTGATCGAACAGCAGCGAGAATTCCCGGTTCACTATCGAGGCCAGTTCATCGGAAAACTCGTTCCGGATCTGATCGTCGATGACAAAGTGATCGCAGACCCCAAAGTCGTCACCGCTTTCAATGACTCACACGTCGCCCAAATGCTCGGATATTTGAACATCACCGGTTTGCACGTCGCGCTACTGCTGAATTTCAAAGAATCGAAATTGACATGGAAACGCATCGTCAAAGAAAAGTGAAGTGAAACCGCGGATAGCGCGGATCACACGGATAATCTCAAAACACTGAATCACCTTTTTTTCCATCCGCGACATCCGCGTTATCCGCGGTAAAAAAATCATGTCCAACCCAAACGCTCTCGTTCAAAAACTCTGGAACTACTGCAACATCCTGCGTGATGACGGGTTGTCGTACGGCGATTACGTCGAGCAGCTGACGTTTTTGCTGTTTCTGAAGATGGCCGATGAACAGGCGAAGCCGCCGTTCAATAAGACGTCGCCGATTCCCAAAGGCTACGGCTGGGATGCTTTGCTGAAGCTGGAAGGCGACGAGCTGGAAACGCACTACCGCCATACGTTGACGGAACTCGGCAAGCGGTCGGTCATGCTGGGGCTGATTTTTCGGAAGGCACAGAACAAGATTCAGGACCCGGCCAAACTACGGCGGCTGATTGTCGATCTGATTGACAAGGAACAATGGTCAAGCCTCTCTGCGCACGTCAAAGGCGATGCTTACGAAGGCTTGCTGCAGAAGAACGCCGAAGACGTCAAAGGCGGGGCGGGACAGTACTTTACGCCGCGTCCGCTGATTGCAGCGATGGTTGATGTCGTCGCACCGCAACCGGGGCAGGCCATCTGCGATCCGGCTTGCGGCACAGGCGGCTTTCTGCTCGCGGCACTCATTTACCTGATCAAACACTTCCAGCTTGACCGAGCCCAAAAGAAGAAACTCAAAAGCGGCACGTTCTTCGGCATCGAATTGGTCGACAGCGTGACTCGCCTGTGTGCGATGAATCTGCTTTTGCACGGCATCGGGTCCGAGGCGGACGGCCGAAACGGCGAATCCGAAGAAGATCTGCCGGTCGTCACGAAAGATGCACTCGTCGGCAAGCATGGCGAATACGAAATTGTGCTCGCCAATCCGCCGTTCGGCAAGAAGAGCAGCGTCACGATCGTCAACGAAGCCGGGGAGACGTCCAAAGAATCGCTCACCATTAACCGCGATGACTTCTGGGCGACGACGAGCAACAAACAGCTCAACTTCCTGCAACACATTTTCACGATTCTGAAACAACACGGACGAGCCGCCGTGGTTCTGCCCGACAACGTGCTGTTTGAAGGCGGAGCAGGCGAAACTGTCCGCCGCGAACTGTTGAAACAGGCCGACGTGCATACTCTGCTGAGACTGCCGACCGGGATCTTTTATGCTCAGGGAGTCTAAGCCAACGTATTGTTCTTCGACCGCAAACCGGCTCAGGAATCGCCCTGGACGAAGCAACTCTGGATCTACGACCTGCGAACCAACATGCACTTCACGCTCAAGGAAAACACGCTCAAACGCAGCGACCTTGATGACTTCGTCGCGTGCTACCACACCAAAAACCGTCACGAACGCAAAGAGTCCGAGTGATTCAAGTCCTTCACGTACGAAGAACTGACGAAGCGGGACAAAATCAATCTGGACATCTTCTGGCTCAAAGACGACGCCCTCGAAGAATCCGCCAACCTCCCCGCCCCGGAAATCATCGCCGGCGAAATCACCGCCGACCTCGAAGCCGCCCTGGAACAGTTCGCCACAATCGCCGAGGACTTGAAGTAACCCGTCGAGCAAACGAAAAAGCCTCGAAAAACACAATGTTTTCCAAGGCCTTTTTGATTTCAATCGCTGCTAAAACTTACCCCGCAGGGACTCGAAGGGTTGCGATTCCACCAATGAAAACACTGGTGATTCGGCGCAGCTTGAAAACGGTGGCACGTCAGGTGGCACACTTGAAGGGGCTGAAGACTTGCGAACGATCTTTGATGCCTGGCCGCTGTTGAGTGAACTGGAACGGCGGACGATTGTTGAGATTGTCCGGCAACCGCGTGCTTGTGATGACGGTTGCGGATCACGCGTCAAATCCGAATAGGGCTGAGCATGAAACTATACGTGTTGTAGGCGATCAACAGCAGTGTGATCCAATAGCCGATGCGGTTGAATTTGTATACTCCCTGCCAACTGTTGAAGCCTGTCCCAAGGCTGAAGCGAACAGGCAATCGCCGTACGGATTCTTCGGTTTCAAGCCTTTTGGTCTTCCAAAGCAGGATGAGCCTAAGGATGTTGTAGAGCCCAACGATCGAGAAGCGAATAAGACTGCCTGGATTCAGAGAATATCCCTCACGCCATTGTTGACCGCCGTTCCAAACGTAGCGACACAGGGCACTCAAGATTGTGATTTCCTTCGACTCGCTCTGATTGAATCGCGCCCGCCATTCCGCCGCAGTTCGTCCAATCTGGCTGGCTGCGGCATACTTAAATCCGTCAGTGGTTCGGACAGCGTTGTCGATCCTTGCGGCGTCAGCCCACTGTTCGACGGTAAGGAACGTAGAGTCGGCAACGAAAAGAGATTTTGACGCCACCACTTGCTCAACCAAAAACCAAAGGTACGGCAGCAGGAAGACTACGACGCCGAGCAGATGAACGGCGCCCCAGACACCGCTGAATTCTGCCCGCAATGTTGCTAAATCATCAACAATTATCAGATCCATCCTTTGGCCGTGCGTCAGCGAGTCTCGCATGTATTCTGCCGTGAAATGGTCAACGGTGGTACCTTTAAGCTTTAGTCCGTTCAACTCCGTTGTTGAATCGACGGCAGCGCCGAGCAAATTGGCACCCCGGAGATCGGCGGACGTAAGGTCGGCTCCTTCCAGATTGACCCTGCGCAGATTCGCACCTTCGAGATGCGTTCGACAGAGCCTAGCGCCGCGGAGATCCGCCCCACTGAGATCAGCCCCACTGAGATTCGCGTGCTCCAGATCGGCGCCGTTCAGAATCGCACCGCTCAGTTTCGCACCACAGAGATTTGCATTACCGAGTATGGCATTGGACAGATTCGCACTTGCGAGCTCGGCACCACCGAGATCAAAAGGAAATCCCAATTGTTTACGCAACGAGGTGGAATGTTTCTTTTTGAATTCTTCCTGAAGTTTCCGGAGCGCATTCGCCCCCTGCTTTGCTGCCGCGACGTGCGCTGGGTCGGCCATTTGTTATTCCTACGGTCAATTCGCCCACTTCCAAACACCAAGATCAATCAACATTTGATAGCGATGATCTGGCCCGAATGGTTTCAACGACGCAGTTTGGTGGGCCCCATGCCATTAATCAATTCAATCGATGGTAACGCTGGCCAATGACGCACTCCGAAAGCGTCGGGGGAGGGGGGCTGTTTTTTTGGGAGCGGTTCAGGCCGGAAACCACGCTTGGCGATAGGCGTGAATTTGTGCGTAATTCGCGAGGGAGGGGCTGTTTTTTCCGCGCGGTTTTCGTTGAAACGACGATTTGAGGCCGGGACGGTGCAAAATGACCAGACGGAACGCCCCCCGGTCTAGGTTCTTTCCCGGCGTTTTCGTCGGTTGCACTGTAGAGAGTAGCAGAGTGTGAGACACACTTTCTTTCCGAATGCCGGGCGGACTCGTCATTCCGGTGTGTTGTCAACATTGACAACAGTCATCCGGGGCATAGAATACGCTGATCAGCTTATCCGGAGTTTTTGCAATGGCGTGGTTCGAATTCGTTTGGTCATTTGAAGCGGACGGAAACGTTGCACACATCGAAGAACACGGACTGACACCGGATGACTTTGAGTTCGTGTTTTTGAACTACGAATCGGAGACCGTCAGCCGCACAACCGGCAGGCCGATGCGGTTCGGAGAAACAGAAGATGGCAGGAATGTCTGTATCGTCTTTGAGTGGCTCGAAGATGGAATCACAGTCTATCCGGTAACGGCGTTCCAGGTCGATTGAAGCAAAGGGCATATGTCATGGCAGAAAAACCGGCGATTCGTCGCAGAACACCGACAGCAGCGGAGCGAGAACGAATTCGTAAAGCGATCGAAGAAGAATCGCGCCCGGAAGCGATGGAAGCCAATCGCGAACTCGGGCGCAGAGTTCTGGCCAAAAAGCGTGAAGCGGTTGCCGCTACGGCCGCTGTGCTGCAGACATTACTGGACGAAAAGGAACGCCAACAACTTTCCCTTGCCGATCTTGAAGCCAAAACCGGAATTGGTCGCAGCAATCTTTCCAGACTCTGGAATCAGTCAGAACCCGGTGTGACACTCGAAACCGTGGAACGCATCGCCGCCGCGCTGAATCTGCAACTGACTCTGATTCCACAAGAGTGATTGCTCACACGTTCCACTGGAACGCCAAATTGCGATGAAGGCCGTTTCAGAATGCCTGTTGAAGCCAAATCGCTGGGCAGGCTTGACTTGATACTGATTGACGAAGGGTGGCCTTTATGAATTGGCTGAGTCTTGCTGAAACGTATATTCTTCCGGAGCTTCCCGAGCCGCAATTAATTGACATTGTCGTCCCGTTGATCTTTGCGTTGTTGCTGATCGGTTTGGTCATCTGGCTGATGCGAATATTGCGGGTAACACACCGGCAGCAAGCGGCTGCTATTTCCTTCAATACCGAAGTGCTTCAAGTCACGAAAGAACAGATTGAAGTTTCGCGTGAAACAAACAGGCTCCTTTCGGAATTGAATGAGACGTTGCGAAAGAAAGCCGATGGCCCCTAAAAACCATCAGGCTTAAGAGACTCCAGCAAGCAACCACAAGACAACCACAAAGCCGCGAATCCCAAATGAACCACGAAGAATTCATCACCCGATGGCAGCGAAGCGGCGGGGCGGAGATGGCGAACAGCCAATCGTTCCTGAAAGAACTCTGCCAGTTGCTCGAACTGCCGGAACCGGAACCCACACAGTCCGACGAATCGCAAAACAACTACGTCTTTGAAAAAGCCTTGAACTTCAACAATGGCGACGGCACGTACAGCGCGGGGCGAGTCGATTTGTACCGGCAACAGGCGTTTGTCCTGGAATCCAAACAGGGAGCCGAACGGCGAGCCAACGAACTGGCAGAAGCCCTTGCCACCGTCACGAAGCAACAGAAGCACCGCAAAGGCACAGCACAGCGAGGAACCGCTCAATGGGCTCAGTCGATGCGTTCAGCGTTTCAGCAAGCCAAACGCTACGCCGAAGCCCTTCCCGAATGGCCACCGTTTCTGATCGTCTGCGATGTTGGGTATTGCTTCGACGTGTACGCCGATTTCAGCGGTTCAGGCAAGAACTACTCGCCATTCCCCGACCCGCAAACGTCCCGCATTCCCCTGCTCAATCTGACGAAGCCCGAAACGCAGACATTCCTCAAAGCCATCTGGCAAGAACCGCATTCACTCGACCCGTCGAAGAAATCCGCCAAGGTCACTCGGGAACTTGCCGACCGACTCGCGAAACTTGCCAAGAGTCTGGAAACGGCATCCACGGAAACAAAAGACGAACGAGCCCACCGAGTCGCCCAATTCCTGATGCGCTGCCTGTTCACCATGTTCGCCGAAGACGTGGAACTGATTCCGAAAGGATCGTTTGCCGAATTGCTGGAAAGCCTGCGGGATACGCCAGAGAACTTTGGCCCGATGATGGAAGCCCTTTGGCGAGACATGGACAAAGGCGGATTCAGCCCGATCCTGCGACAGAAGATTCTGCAATTCAACGGAGGACTGTTTGCCGACTGTGCAGCGTTGCCTCTAAATCGAGATCAGTTGGAACTGCTGATCGAAGCGGCCAAATCAAATTGGGCCGAAGTAGAACCAGCGATCTTTGGCACGTTGCTGGAACGCGCCCTGGATCCCGTTGAACGCCACAAGCTGGGAGCCCACTACACGCCGCGAGCCTACGTTGAACGGCTGGTCATGCGGACTGCTAAACAGTCGATGCAGAGAGAATACCATTCCCTGCGTTAGTGCCCCTTTGCTTTCTGTTGCAATTCAGTCAACATACTCACCCAAGGAGGCAAGCGGACTAGCTTGTCAGGACCGCAAGATTGAAGAGGTTGAGTGATGGCGAACGCCCTGAAGTCCAAATCAAAAGTTCCGAATGATCAGCACGCACTCTCTCTGGAAGAATATGTTCCCATGGAATTGCGGGAACTAGACGATCCTCAGACGGCGATTCCCCGCATTGCTCGAACTCCAGCGCTGACACGTGCGGTTGAAGCCGCAGTGCAACAAATACCGACAACACATGAGTTCAGTCTTGGAGACGCCCGATTACTAAAAGGGCTGCAGCAAGAGTCCGTTCACCTGATATTGACATCGCCGCCGTATTGGACGCTCAAGGAATACAGAGATGTAAAGGGCCAGCTTGGGCACATACAGGACTACGAAACGTTTCTTGATGATCTCGACAAAGTATGGCAACGATGTTTTGACGCCTTGGTGTGCGGAGGGCGACTCATCTGTGTGGTCGGTGATGTTTGCCTTTCACGACGAAAAAACAATGGTCGCCACACAGTTGTCCCGTTACATGCTGCGATTCAGGAAAGGTGCCGAGTAATCGGCTACGACAACCTTTCGCCAATCATCTGGAACAAGATCGCCAACGCTGCTTACGAGGTGGAAGGTGGAGGTGGTTTTCTTGGAAAACCGTACGAACCAAATGCCGTAATAAAAAACGACATCGAATACATACTGATGGAACGAAAACCTGGAGGTTATCGAACACCCGATTTGGCAGCACGAGTCCTTAGCGTCATCTCTGAAGAGAATCACCGCCAGTGGTTTCAGCAAATCTGGAACGGGCTTACCGGCGCATCGACGAAACGCCATCCCGCTCCCTATCCGCAGGAACTTGCCGAACGGCTGATTCGGATGTTCAGCTTTGTCGGCGATACCGTGCTGGACCCATTTTCTGGTACGGGAACAACTAGTGTTGCGGCGGCGCTTTGGGGTCGGAACAGCGTCGGATATGAAATAGACGAATCCTACCTTTCGATGGGCGTTAGCCGGTTCCATAAAGATACTTCTGGACTGTTCAGTAACTCGCAGCTCACCGTCAATGGCTTGAAATGATGAGCACCTACAAACCTCGATTAGCAACAGCAGTAAGGCACTTTTGGGCCACTCGAAATCATCAGTCCGTGAAGCAAGGTGCCGTTTCCGGACTGCGAGATACAGGCGCAAGAAGCGCGGTCACCGGCGGAAAACAAATGGACAAATTCGTTGAGCTGGTTCAAAGTCTGCTCGTAAAGGCAGGCCTTCCAAGTGACTCAATTCACTGTAACACTCGACTTGAGTTGCCCGGGTACTTCCGAGCCGAGAAGAAATGGGATTTAGTTGTCGTCGTAGACGGTGTGCTCATTGCCGCTTTCGAATTCAAGTCTCAAGTCGGTCCTTCGTTCGGGAACAACTTCAACAATCGAACAGAAGAGGCACTTGGTTCGGCAACAGATATTTGGACAGCCTTTCGTGAAGGTGCTTTTGGCACGACTCAACGTCCTTGGCTCGGATATCTTATGTTGCTGGAAGACTGCCCCGGTTCGATGAGTGCGGTCGCCGTTCGTGAGCCACATTTCCCAGTCTTTCCTGCCTTTCAGGATGCTTCTTACTCTCGAAGATACGAGCTTCTGTTGACTCATTGCATCAGGGAACGCCTGTACGATTCCGCTTGTTTCCTCGTGACCGCAGCGTCTGCTGAAAAATCCGGGAAATTTCGCTATCCGTCCGCTGACATGACGTTTGATCAGTTTGCAGCATCGTTCCTTGGGCGGGCATTTACTTTTCTTGAGGCGAACAAATAGTGCATTCGACGAAGAAATCCTCGAACGCCTGGTCGCCCTGAACCACGAACGAGCCGAAGAAGAAAAGCGCGGTCTGATTCGCTGGCTGCGTCCTGATTTTCAGAATCCATCCGGGGGCAAACCATCCGTTCAACCAGAACTGGAACTGGAAGGCGATTCGGACGACGAAGCCGATACCGACGAAGAACAGCCAGCCAAGGGTAAAGGCAAGAAGAAATCAGCCAAAGCGAAACCAACATTGAAAGCACCCTCCAAAGCTGCCTGGCCAAAGAAACTACCCGAACAAGTCGCGACGGTTCGCCAGTCACTTCAGGACCACAAAGGCCCGACAACATCAGAAGCCATTGCCACCCGTTTCAAGTCAGTCAAAGCTGACAAGATTGAAGAACTTCTCGACACCCTCGTTCTGATCGGCCAGGCTCGCCTGTTGCCCGATGGCCGATACGTTGCGTAGCCCATTCCTCTAATTTGTACGCCGGAAGAGATGGTGAACGATGATTCAGAAGACTACTGACCGCGATACGACGATCGAAGATATTCATCGGACTCGCGAACGAATTCATGACTTATCGGAATCTTTTCGACATGTTTTGCCTGCGATTCAGGCCCGGTGGGCCGACACATCCACTGCCGGTTGGCGTAAGCCACCGGAAACAGGGGAAAGAGTCGCCTTCAAGGCCTGAAGGGCCGACACAGCGATCCGTTCAAGCGGACTCAAGTGTGTCGGCCTTTCAGGCCTTTGTCAGGCACTAAGCCGCATTCCGGGGCCTTCGACCCCGGCAAAGGATGTATCGGCCCTGCCGGGCCTGAACCTTCGTCAGAAATTGCGCGGTATCACGCCGCTGGTTCTCAGCGTGAATTCGTGGTACCGGATTCGGAATAATGCCTGACCGCAAACCGAAAACCCGTTCCGCCGCTGGTTGTTTTTATTTACAACCGAGCCTGGATCGGTATCACGGACCGCAATCACAACGGAGCCAAACCGATGAATCGCACAAACCGAAAATTGACACCCGAACAACAACCCCGCGTCGATCGATCGAGGAAAGCGGCTGAAGGTGTCGATCGAGACGACTTGATTCAGCAGGCCCGCAAAGCACAATCGCAGACATTGGCGGAATCTCCGGAACAGGTCATGGCCGTATTGAAGGCCGCGCGTGAAGCGGCTGGAATCTCGCTGCGGGAGTTTGAAGAATCAACGGGCATTTCTCGCGGCAATTTGTCACGGCTCGAAAACGGAATCGCCAATCCAACGATAGCCACATTGCGACGCTACGCCAAAGCCCTTGGTAAAACGGTTCGCATCACGGTTGAGTGAATTCAATTCTGTCGTCAGTTGCGAAGTCGCAACATTCGAAGACGCAGGTACCCGGAATCGTTCCGCAAGTCAGAACCTGCGGACCACGTTCAACAAGATCGTGAAACGGGCCGGGTTGAAGCCGTGGCCAAAGCCTTTCCAGAATCTGCGAGCGACTCGCGAAACGGAATTGATGGAAATCTATCCGTCTCACGTGGTGGCGTCGTGGATCGGCCATTCTGAAACGGTGGCTCGTCGTCACTACCTGCAGACGACTGACGCGCACTTCGAAAAGGCCGTTCAGCCGAAGTCATCCGAAACGGTGGCACACCAGGTGGCACAGCAACCGTGCGAAATGGGGCAAAGTGGCAAACCATCAAAAGCAAAGAGTCCCGAAAACACCAATGTTTTTCGGGACTCTTCGGATTTGTTTGCCCGCTTGCGTTGTGACCAGTTACCCCGCAGGGACTCGAACCCCGACTGACAGTGCCAGAAACTGTTGTGCTACCAATTACACCACGGAGTAATGAATATCGCGCGGCGTTTTCGAGTGCCGCACGAGTTCAGATGGGAATGTAACAGTGGTTTTGGATCGTGTAAAGCGCGGGTTTGGGGTGGAGTGTCGGTGTTTCAGACACGGGATTTGACAACGCCGCAAGCCCGTGCCTTCACAGTCGATCATCAGATTTACGCGAAGGATACCGAGTTGCCTTGTGGTTTCGATGGTTTGCGAGTCCTGTCGGTCGGTGATACGGCTGGAAGCCCCAGTCGCTTTTTGCGATGGCCGTGTGGTGGCAGACAGTCGTCCACTTGCTTCAGTACTGGCTTGCAAAGCGTTGTGGGTCTTTGGAGAAGAGCGACATCGTTTCGCGTGATCGGAACATGTACAGGCGGTCGCGATACCAGAGAGCGTAGTCGAGTTGCCCTGGCTGTTCCTCTCCGCTGTTGACAAGCACCACGACATCGCTGCCTCCGGCGGCGGGAGCGAAGCGGGACGGATCGGTATCGAATGCGGCTTTGGCTTCACCCGACGAGAATGTGTATGTCTGAAGACCAAACGTGGATTCAAATATTGGATTGGCTGCAATAAGTTCCCGGCGGTCGCGAAGTGCCACGGGACAGAATCCCTTGAAGCCGGTCTGACCCACACGTGACTGAATCTGCCGCAGTTGATTCAATCGTCGTTCTTGTTCGGCTGTTTGCCGCAGGCGTTCATTTTCGGCGGCGTTCATCGTTGCCGGAACATTTGGTTTGGGTGCCAGTTCAGCGCGTCCCACGGTGTCTGATCGCTCGGCAGATTCCTGTTGTGGTGTCTTTTCCAGACCGTCTGTGCCCGTTGTTTTCCCTGTGGTTGCACCATCGACCGGCGGCAGTTCGATGGCTGGCAGATTCTGATCGAAATCTTCCATCGGCATCGGAGGCGCGACAAGCGACTCTGCGTCATCGGCGGGCAATGCCACTTGACCGCCAAAGAATTCCGCGTCCGTTCGTTCGAGTTGAACGCCTGTAAACGGATTCTCTTCCGGCGTGACCTCAGCGGCCTCCGTCGATTCAACTGTTTCGCGGCCGACTTTGGCTTTCGCGGGCTCCGACGGCACGCTGCCTGATTCGATATCAATCGGGGAAGCAATCCCTTTCGCCGAGTTTGCGATTGCCGCTCGTTCAACGCCTTCAGGCTGGGAAGGTGGGATTTCGATCAGTGAATCGAGATCGAGCACTTCCGAAGAATCGTACGGCTCGGTCGATTCCACAAACGGGCTGTCAAAGCCGTCATTTGACCGGCGGGCCGCCGCTCCCAACACCGGGGCGGGTGCAGTATTTGCCGAGGCCGTATTCAATCGGTTGGCGTTATTTTCATTGACGAAATCGTCGCGAAATTCATCAACAGACGGCGGGGCTGCTGCTGGCTGCTGCTGGATTACTGTCGCTCCTCCACCTCTGGCCATGAAACCTGGCGCGGAGCCGGGCTGGGTATAGCCGGGATTTGCGACAGTCGCATTGGGGTTCGATGGTGGCGTGGTCTTAGACTGAATACTCGCGCCGGATCGAGGCGGAATAGCAGACATGGCACCATCGTGGATTTGCGCCTGATTTTGTCCACCAGAATTTGCAGGCTGTCCGTTGCCGTAATATCCCGGCGGCGAAACGGACTTTGAAACACTCTGTCCAGGCCGAATGGCCTGGTTCGGATTGTTTGGGCTCTGATGATTCAGGTTTTGGCCCTGAGCGATACGGCCCTGAGGTGGTTGCGGAACTGGCTGAACGGGCTGCGAACCGGGCTGATATTTTGTTCCGTTTGCCGTGGCTGAAGCTGACCGTGTTGGTGGCATGTAATCCGGAGGCACGGGCGGCTGCACATTCGTGTTGGCTTTCGTCGAGTTTCCACGAAGCTTGCCGAAAACTCGCGAAAAGAATCCAGTGCTGGACGACGAAGAGCTTGTGGCCGCTGCGGCGCGAGGCTGCACTTTTCCCTGGATTGGCACATTGGCATTGGGAAGTTCCTGAGCAACCATCGAAGGCATCGGCTGTCCGCTCTCCTGGAACATCCGATTCAATTCCTGAGTTACCGATGAGTTCCCCTGAGGAACCTGCGGCACCGGCTGACCTGGCTGAAAGGACGTCTGCACGATTCCGTTTTCAAATCCCAATGCGGGACTGGCCGCTTGTGCTGCCGAGGCGGTAACCGCAGCGGTCAGAAGAACGCGGTGAACGAAGTGTCGATTTCTCATAGAATTCATCCCTGACACAGCGAACCTCCAGTGTCTAAGAGTGGAGAATTTGTCTGCGTTCCGTTTGAAGCGTCGACCTGAACTCGCACGATTCAAGTGCAGCCTGGAGACTGCTAGAATCCAGAACGAGCAACGGGAATCGACGAATTAAAAGGCATCGGACCAGAAACTGTCCGTGCAACTTTCTATCGACTGTTCCAAAAACGCCGGTTGTTACTCTTGGTCGGGTTTTGCCGTTGTTACGGCAGACAGACCTGTCAGATCCCTGACAACCGGAACGACCGTCAAGATTGACGTAGACCTCCTGAATTAACAAAACGGCCTGGCCCGATTCCAAAACAATGACACAGCGTCGATTGCAATATCCCAGGACCATGCATCTTCGGCGTTCGGAAGACTTCGCGCGGATTTATGATGTGGGGCAGCGGGCCGGGGATGATCACCTCCTGATTTTTGCTGTGGAGAATGATCTTGGTACGAATCGACTGGGCTTGAGTGTGTCACGAAAGCACGGTTCCGCCGTGCATCGAAATTTGAAACGACGACGAATTCGCGAAGCCTTTCGATGTCTGCAGCACGATCTTCCTCAAAGTCTGGACGTGATCGCGGTTCCTCGTCAGCGCAATGATTCGTCGCTGCAGGATTATCGAAACTCTCTGCGGAAGCTCATCCGAAAGCTGGCAAAGCGACGCATTGCCACTCCGGCTGACGCGGATTCGGAAGGGAGTCGCACAGTGGAGCCGGATTCTCGTGAGTAATGCCGTGGATGAAGACCCTTCGATCGAACACAACGCGGATAGGAACGAGGTCGCCGTGGAGGCAGTGCCGGGTGGCTGGCGTCGTGTCTTCTTTCTACCAGCGGCAACAGCCATCGTACTGGTGCGATGCTATCAAATTGTGATCAGTCCTGTGCTGGGGCGAACGTGTCGTTTTCATCCGTCGTGCAGCCAGTATTACATTCTGGCCGTTCGCAAATACGGATTGTTTTCCGGGACATGGAGAGGCGTCCGGCGTATCGCTCGCTGCCATCCCTGGAATCCGGGCGGCTACGATCCGCCGTGATTTTGCAGGTTCCGTTCTGAGTCATGCTCATGGAACTTGTTGACCGAATCTTCCTTCGGTACCCTCCCGCAAGGGGCCTTCAGG
Organism: Planctomycetales bacterium; assembly: GCA_038214195.1. Classification (GTDB taxonomy): domain Bacteria; phylum Planctomycetota; class Planctomycetia; order Planctomycetales; family Planctomycetaceae; genus SXXK01. Next base: position 2,015 of record JBBQSE010000147.1, on the reverse strand, counting down.
AATCCATTCAGGGGAATCGATATGATCATCTACGGAACACGCGGTCGGGAAGTACACGTCGGGACCGGTCACTTCAATTGTCCTCGCTGCAAAAGCCAGCAGGAATACAATCACAAGCAAGTGAAGCGATATTTCACCCTGTATTTTATTCCGCTGATTCCAATCGGCACAGCTGGTGCCTACATCGAATGTCGCGGATGTGCTGGAACGTTTGCCCCGGAAATTCTGACGTACGACCCGGAAGTCGAACGACAAAAGACGGCGGAAACTTTTCGGCGACTGGCGGTGCTGTTTCTGCTGGACGTGAAACGATGTACGTCTCCAACGCTGGAGGCATTGCAGGATTTCGTCGGCGACGCCGTCGATATGGATATTGAACGACAGGACATCGCCAACGATGTAAAACTGGCTCAGAACGCGGCTCCGGATATGCTTAAGTTCTTCAAGACTCAGACCAGCGAGTTTTCGGAAGACGGCAAATTTGTCCTGCTGCGTGTGCTGCGCCAGATTCTTGAATCCGAGTGTCCTCTGCAGGAACATGAAAAGAACCGCATCGTCGAATTGGCCAAAGCGATGGGCCTGCGAACGAAGCAAGTTGCTGCGTTCCTTGAAACTAATCTGGAACAGGCTGACTGACAGATGAGGCATGGAACGCATTTTCGCCGGAAATGGATCACCGGTGCCATCGTCGTGAACGCGATGGTGGTGTCCGCGCCGCTGATGTTTCTTGATGTGCCGTCAGTTTTTCTGCTGCCGATCCTGCTGCTTTTGTCAGGAAGCACGCTGATGTGCGCGACGGAAATTCGGAACACCAGCGACTCGGCGGAGATGCTCAGCGAATTCGGGGCGTATCAGTATGCCGCTCTCGCCGGATCGCTGTTGCTCCTGTTGACGAAGTGGAGCAGCCTTGTGGAATGCTTGCATTTCGGTCACGCCACGGGTCCATTCAACATGATCCCCGGATGCGTACTTGTGGTTGCAGGTTGTGTGTTGCGATCGATGTCGATTCGGATCCTGGCCAGCGGCTTCCGCAGTGAATCGTCGGGCATACTTTTGAGGACTGATGGTATCTACTCCGTGGTGCGACATCCGTCGGAACTGGGCCTGTTGCTGGCATCATTTGGATTCACAACGATCCTCGGTTCGTGGCGAACCGCCCTGATTGTGCTGCCGCTAACATTGTTGCTGTCGGTCGTGCGCACGCGACTCGAAGAACGCTCGCTGCGGGCTGCATTTGGAGCTGAATACGCCGCCTACTGCAATGGAACCGGGGCACTGCTGCCGCGTCTGAAGATCAGCTTGGGCGGATTGGGGAAGAAGTTCAGGAGCTTGAAGCAAGAAGAAGAATACTTGAATGTTGCAGACTAACTTCGCCAATGTTATGGCGTGCGTTTCATTCTCATTCTTATGTTTCATGTTGATCATGGCGCGGATGTGAATTGGTGTGTAAAAATCGCTGGCCCGGAGGTCAAATGGGCGACACCCCTGGATTGGGCTCAACGTGCGGGTAAGCAGGATATTGTTGATTACTTGCTTTCCAAAGGGGCCGTTACCGCTGATGATCCAGGTGCCAATCGTCGCAACGACGATTGATCCAGTTTTACTCATTTAACTTGGCGCGGGCTTCACCCGCAACCCAATTCCGGTCGATACTGCGATTCGTTTTTGTTACGGCGTTCGTGCAGTATTTTCAACGCAAAGGTGCAAAGGCGCGAAGGCGCAAAGAATTGTTGCAGATCTGCCCGACATCGCGGCAGACTTGCTGTACCTCTGCATCTTTGCGACTCTGCGCCTTTGCACAGCAAACCGTTGGAATCTTGTATTGCTGAGAAGATTTTAATTCGTCAAGGTTTCGCATTCGGGCATTCGGGCACCACCGACCCTGCGTCCAATGGCGTGGACTTAGTTGAGCGGCAAGGCGCTAGCCGCCGGTGAATATGGTTAAAAACACTAAAAAAAACGGCGGCTAGCGCCTTGCCGCTCACAAAACCGTCGTTAAGTCCACGCCATTGGAC
>JBBQSE010000146.1:0-16481 GCA_038214195.1 Planctomycetales bacterium | reverse complement strand
GTGACAAGCAGAATCAACCCACGAAGAAACCCGAGAGTCATGATCCCGTTGACAAGGTTTCAAAGAAACGCCACTCCTGGCACGACAGCAATCACCAAGGCCGCTGCCGATAATCGGCTGCGGAGAAGTTTGGCTGTCTCTTCCGAAAAGTGTGGACGATCACCTGCGACAAACCCGACGTTGGCCGAGTTCGTGTGAGCAGGTGTGAGGTGATGCGCAAGCAGATGCAATCCGTGTTTCTCCATCGATCGTTTGCGCGGGCGTAACGTTTAAGCGGAAATTTGTCGCGAATTGCTGCGCTGCACAATGGAGTATTTATGATGCATTCTCTACACCGTACAAGGAAAGTCGCGATCGCCAGGAAATCCAGTAAACCAGCAAAGCCGGCCCCTTCGTCCGGCCTGCGGCCCGTGTTGACCTGGTCCATGCCAACGCAGAGCAAGCAGTCTCACCGGATCTCGGGGGAGAAGGGACACGCCAAACGTTGACGTCCAATGTACCTCAATTCATGTCGCGTGACGTCTATTCGCAATGGGCAGCATACCGAACCGGAGTCAATTCAAAGTCAGACTGGAGTACCGGCGGGTGTGACGGTACGATGGGCAAACATTCACAAGGGCACCATCGACATGCTTCAGCTTTCAGGAAGTAAGAAACAACTCTGCAACGGCGTCACTCGTCGTGAATTGCTGCAGATTGGTGGCATCAGCGCGCTGGGATTGGGAGCGGGCTCAGCTATGGCGGGCGGCGCGGCCAGTGGCGGCACGAGAAAAGCGAAAGCCTGCATTTTTGTCTTTCTGTTCGGCTCGCCTCCGCAGCATGAGACCTTCGACCCCAAGCCCGGAGCACCGGCAGAGATTCAGGGTGAGATGAAGGCCATTGACACCGTCGTTCCCGGCCTGCAGATCGGGGAAGGTCTTCCGCAAATTGCCGGTATCGCCGATCGGCTGACAGTGGTGCGATCAATGACGCATGAGTATCCGATTCACTGCTGTGCTTATGTGATGACCGGAATGCCGACGTACAGCATTCCTCTTGAGACAAGTCCTCGAGATCCGCAGCAATGGCCGTTTATGGGATCTGTGGTCGACTATCTGGATGGTCGGCGAACTGGTGAGCGATCTCCGTCGATGCCGCGTAATATGGGACTGCCGTGGCGATTCTGTTCCCGAGGTACCTCATCGAATCAGGCCGGGCCGTACGGTGCGTTTCTGGGCAATGGCTACGATCCATTTTGGGCTGACTTCAATGGTCAGGGCACAGTCGTTGTGCCGAAATTGAATGCCGATGGCCAGACCGAAATCGTCAAAGACCCCCACGCAGGCATCGATCGTCTCGCCGAGTTCCAGTTGTCAGACGGCTGCCAACTGCCGACTGAGTTATCGCCTCACCGATTCGACGCGCGCGTGCATCTGCTGCAACAGTTTGATGCCGCTCGCCCGCTGATGGATCGAGCCGCCGAGGTCGGCAACTACTCCACTCAGCAGCAGCGAGCGCTGTCGCTGATCGGTTCGAACAAGATTCGCCAGGCGCTGGACGTTGGACACGAGTCCAACTCGATCCGCGATCGTTATGGCATGACCTTGTTTGGCCAATCCTGCCTGGCGGCGCGAAGACTCGTGGAAGCCGGAGCGAGATTTGTTTCGGTCTTCTGGGATCCATTCGGACCGCATGGAGCATCCGTGTGGGACACCCATTCAAATCATTTTCCTCGGCTGAAGAACTATCTGCTGCCCGTGTTTGACCAGAGCTACTCAGCCCTGATTACAGATCTGGATGATCGCGGCCTTTTGGATGAAACGCTGGTCCTTTGCACCAGTGAGCACGGTCGCACGCCACAGATCGACTCGAAACCAACCGGCGGCGCACGGCATCACTGGTCACGCGCGTATTCGTCGGTCTTTGCCGGAGGCGGAATGGCGCGGGGGCGAGTTGTGGGTGCCACCGATTCGATCGCCGGCGATGTCGTCGATACCCCGATTTCCCCCAAAGACATGCAGGCCACGGCGTATCATCTGCTGGGATTTGAAGAATCAGCAATGATACCCGATGCGCAGGGAAGGCCTCATCCAATTGCTGGCGACGGAAGAGTCCGGAGTGAATTACTGAGCTAAATTGAATGTGTGAGCATGTTGCATCTGATTGAACACGGTCATCCCGCAAGTCGAATCTCCCGACGCACCATTTTCCAGATCGGCGGTGTCGGAGGATTTGGGCTATCGCACCTCCTGGCTCGAACGGCATCGGGCGACATCGAAGCCAGTGCAGATCCGACTTTCGGACGCGCGAAGAACTACATTCTGCTCTACATGTCCGGTGGACCATCGCAGTACGAAACGTTTGATCCCAAGCCTGACGCGCCGGCGGAGATTCGTGGTGTCTTTCGACCGATTTCGACGACCGTCCCCGACGTACAGATTTGCGAACTGCTGCCGAGAATTTCAAAAATCGCCGACAAGCTGGCGATCGTCCGCTCGATGGCCACCGATGATCCGAATCACGAGTCCGCCGGCTACTGGGTCAACACCGGTCGCAAGTATACGGGACCGGACATGCGGGCGCTGGCTCCGGGTGACTGGCCGACGATTGGCTCGATCATCAAGCGTCTGAAGCCGAGCGACAACGTTCCATTTACCACAGTCCAGCTCCCGGAATCGATCATTGCCAATCCGGGAATCTTTCTGCCAGGCCAAAATGCGGGCTTAATGGGCCGCGAATGGGATCCCGAGATTTTCCGCTGCGATCCGTCCGCGACCGGATTTCAAGTCGATGGATTTGCGCTGCAAGCTGATATCACGGCTCAGCGATTGTCGAATCGCCGCCAGTTGCTTGGGTCGCTGGAGGATCAATTTCTCACGCTGCAACGCAACGCGGAAACCGCAAATTATGATCGGCAGGCGCAGGAGGCGTTCAGCGTTTTGCTGTCAGGCGCAGTGAAGGATGCCTTTGGACTTGATGACGAACCTGCTGAGCTGCGAGACCGTTACGGTCGTGGGAAATGGGGCCAGTCGGTGCTGCTGTCACGGCGACTGATCGAAGCGGGCGTCCGAATGGTGTTTGTCAACTGGCCCCGAGAGCCGGGTGATATCACGGCGGGCAATCCGCTGTGGGATACGCATTCAAATAACAACGCGCGGATGAAGGATGTTCTGTGCCCGCAGTTTGACTTAGGTTTCACGGCGCTGATCGAAGATCTGGAGCAGCGGGGACTGCTGTCAGAAACACTCGTCGTGGCGATCGGAGAAATGGGCCGCACGCCGAAATTCAACGGAGCCGGTGGTCGAGATCACTGGGGCGGCGTGTTCCCATTTGTCATGGCCGGAGCTGGTATTCGCGCAGGACAGGTTCACGGTGCCAGCGATGTCACTGGTAGCTTCCCTGTGTCCGGTCGAGTCAGCCCGAGTGACCTGGCCGCCACGATTTTTCATCTGCTGGGCATTTCGCAGGAAGCTTTTTTCCCCGACCGAACGGGTCGCCCCAATCCCGTCACCGACGGCCAGGTGATTCGAGAGCTGCTGGGGTGATACGACTGTGGCGATTGGTTGTATTGTGAAACGCGACGGGATATGTTGATCGAACGACGCGATTACGAAGCGTCGCAGCACCGATCTACCCTCGCCCGCCAATCATTTTCCCAACACACTTCGCAACGATCAGGCTTAGCTCATGTCACACAAAACGTCCCGCCGACGATTCGTTCAATCCGCCGCCGCAATTGGAATTGGTCTTCCCACGATTCTGCCGTCGGGAATTCTCGCAGGCCCATCACCCAACGAGCGATTGTCTTTCGCGTGCATCGGTATGGGAGGGCAGATGCGTGGATACCTGTTGCCGGAACTTGGCAAGATCGATCAGCAGGTCGTCGCGATTTGTGATGTCGATAAGCGGCAGCGCGACAGTGCGCTGCAGGTCAAAGAACTGACGGATGCCAGAGTGTACCACGACTATCGTGAGCTGCTCGACAAGGAAACCGGCGTCGATGCGGTGATCATTGCCACGCCGGATCATTGGCATGTCCCCATTTGTCAGGCTGCTCTGCAAGCCGGCAAGCATGTCTACTGCGAAAAGCCGCTGGCCCATTCTGTCGCCGAATGTCGCGCGCTGGAGAAACTTGCCACAGACCACCCAATGCTGGCAACTCAGACCGGCAATCAGGGCTGTTCGACCGAGGGTTTTCGTCGGAGCTTCGAAGTGATTCAATCCGGCCTGCTGGGCCAGATCACCGAAGTCCATGTCTGGCATCCTGCTCACAGCTGGCCGAATGGCGTAGATCGTCCCGAGGGCAGCGACCCGATCCCGGAAGGTCTCGACTGGAAATTCTGGTTGGGCAAGTCCCCGGAGCGTCCCTACAAGAACGAGATTTACCATCCGGGCAAATGGCGAGGCTGGTACGACTTCGGTGGCGGTTCGCTGGCGGACTTCTGTTGTCATGGATTGCAGTTGGCGTACCGGGCTCTGGAACTCGATGCTCCCACGCGGATTGAAGCGACGGGCGACGACATGGGACACGAATCGTTCCCGACACGTTGTACCGTCACGTTCGACTTCGCCGCCAAAGGGAATCGCGGGCCGGTCAAACTCTACTTCTATTCCGGCGACAAGAACTTTCCACCTGACCATGTGACCCAGGGCCCTGTAGACTCGACCGGATGTCTGATCGTTGGCAGCGAAGGAACATTGTCTGCTGGACTGTGGAATACGGACTGCAACGTCCGCCTGAAAAACGACAAAGAATTTCGCGGGGCCGATCATCCCGAAGTCTCCAAAGTGGAGAAGACTCAGCCGCGAATCGACACCGAAGTGCTCAAATGGGACCCACGTCTTGCTGCCAAAGGACAACGGCCTCGCTGGAGTAAAGTGAATAACTCTCACATGTTCGAATGGGTGCTGGCCTGTGCCGGAGATGCGAAGTCGTATTCGCCATTCGAAATCGGTGCTCGAATCACCGAAGTCGGCATGCTCGGCGTGCTGGCGCTGCGACTGCAGAAGCCGATCGTTTGGGACGCCGAAAAACGTCTGGCGGTCGGCCTTCCCGAGGCCGATGCGATCATCGATCCGAAACCGGCGACCGACTTTTAGGATCGCTCGATCCAAAAGTGAGCGGCAAGGCGCTAGCCGCCGGTGAATGTTTGAAAAATATTGGAAAAAACCGGCGGCTAGCGCCTTGCCGCTCACGAATCTGGAGTAAATCAACAGCCTGCCAGGGTGAGGGGGAAAGAATACTCAAGTTATTCAACGATTTAAAAGCTGCACGATCTCCCTTGCCAGGGGGAGAAGGGACATGGAAAACGTTACCTTTGAAAGCACCTCAGGCTGGACCGCGTGAAGTATAAATGACCGGTAGCGCTCGTGGCTTGGTCGCTGAATTCACGGCTGTCGCGATTCCGGTTTGCCCATCGCATCGACGACAAAGTTGAACCAGAGTTTGTTGTAGTGCGCCCCGTGAATTCCATGACGAGACGTCGGATAGAACATCATCTCAAACGGACGCTCTGCCCTCTGGAGCGCATGGATGAACTGAATCGAATTCTCCGGGTGTACGTTGTCGTCTTTCAGTCCGTGCAGGATCAGCAGACGCCCTTTGAGTTCGGAAGCACTCGCCACGACAGACGAATCTCGGTATCCGTCAGGATTGAGTGACGGAGTCGACATGTATCGTTCTGTGTAGATCGTGTCGTAGTTCGCCCAGTCCGTCACCGGGGCTCCGGCGATTCCAGCGCAGAGCTTATCCGTGTGGGTCATTGCATAGGCAGTGAAATAACCGCCGTAACTGTGGCCGCTCTGTCCAATGCGTTTTGCATCGACCCACGGCTCTTGGCCGAGCCATTCGCAAAGTGATTCCAGATCTCTGGTTTCTTCTCTGCCGAGGTGGCGATACGCCTGCCAGGCGCTCCTGGCACCGTAGCCGCTGGCTGAGCGAGGATCCCAGATGATCACCACGATGCCCAGATTCGCCAGCAAATGATCGGGCATTCTGTTGCCCCACGTGTTTTTTACCTGTGGATTGTGCGGCCCTCCGTAAGTTCTCAACCAGACTGGATAGCGATTGCCCGGTTCAAATCCCGGCGGAAGCACGAAGATGGCTTTGGTCGTCGAGCCATCTGCCATTGGCACGTCACGAAGCTCCACCGTGCCGAAAGTATACTTCTCTCGCGGCACGACCGCTGGTTCAGTGAGGACTCGCAATTCGTCTCCAGAACTGTCTCGCACCACAACTTTTGTCGGCTGATTGATGCTGCTGAATGAATCCACGAAGTAGCTGCCGTGGTCGCTGGCGTTTGCCGAATGCGTCCCGTCTTCGCGCGTCAACCGCGTGACCTCATGCGGCGGAGACAGGGAAACTCGATAGATGTTTTCGGCAATAGGTGAATCTTGCGTGCCGGAGACGAGCATCCAGGATTCATCTGCGGCAACAGCCAGCAGGGCTCGCACTTCCCAGTGCCCCTGTGTGATGGACGCGATAGAGGTGCCGTCAGACGACACACGATACAGATGACGCCAGCCCGAGCGTTCGCTGAAGAACAGAAAGCTGCCGTCCGCCAGAAATTTCAGGTCCGGTGGATTATCGACCCACGCTTCAGTTTCATCCCGTAGTAACCTGCGACTAATGCCGTCGCTCAGCGAAGCCGTCAGGATATCCAGCCACGACTGAATTCTGTTCTGCGAATACCAATAGACAGCGGAACTGTCCGGCAGCCAGTTGAAATGGGAGATAATCAGGTCGTCAGCAGGATAGGAAGACGTGTCAATCCATGTCGTCTCGCCGCCGGAAATCGCAACCACGCCGAGTCGCACGTGAGGATTCTTTTCACCAGCTTTCGGAAAGTGTTCGGTCTCGAACTGTTGCTCGACAGAGACATGATCGGCAACCTGAAACGTCGGTACATCCGTGTCGTCGAACTGCTGGTACGCCAGCTGTGTACCATCAGGGCTCCAGCGATAAGCCTCCCAACTTCGGCCGTAAACCTCCTCGAAGTACACCCAGTCCGCTTTCGCATTGCGAACGAGCGGCGTTGCATCGTGGGTGAGCTGCCTCACCTGCCGCGTTTCGAAATCAGCGACCCACAAGTCGTTCCTGCGGACAAAGGCCAAACCAGAACCTGTCGGACTGAGTGTCGTCAGTTCCACATCCGTCGGGAAATTGTCCACGATCGCAGGTTCGGCACCGTCCAGACCAACACGGATAAGTCGCGATCCATCCCGAAAAACTGCCAGACGCTTTTCCGGCAGGAATTCGATCCAGGCACCTCCCGCCATTCGCTTCACATCTATGGGCGAGACATTCGGAATCGCCTGAAGAGCCACCTCCAGCTGAGTTACATCGTACCAAGGGCTGCTGTCCCCAGTCTTCGCGGAATACCGGTTCCACCCGTCGCTGTCACGTTGAATATAGAATTCATCGTTTAGCCAGGTAATGTGTGTCGGAGAAAATCCGCCGACCGAGATTCGCTTATTGCCATACACATGTTCGTACGTGATCGGCTGCGGCGAGTCAGGCTGTGAAGTAGGTGGCGTCTCCTGTGGTGGCTCAGATACGGAATTCTGAGCCGCCGCCATCGGTGCCGACGCCAGCATGGCAAGAATCGCAGCGAGTTCACAGAGCAAAAACGAGTGGTCGCTTGAGGAGTTGTCGCTCATGATGACCGTCTCGTTTGACTCTTCCCGCTACTGCGGCAATCTTGCACTGGACACATAGGGAAACGTTCCCGTGCAGGCACGCATGAATTCGACCAAATCGACTTTCTCCTGAGGAGTTAGCTTCAATGGCACGATCTTATCGCTTAGCCACTGGTTTTTGTCTCCACCCTTGTTGTAGTGTTCCACAACTTCTTCAAGCGTGGCCAAACTTCCATCGTGCATGTAAGGAGCGGACAGTGCGACGTTTCGAATCGTCGGTGTTTTAAAAGCGCCTTTGTCTTTTTCCACTTTCGTTTCCGCAAAGCGGCCAAGGTCTGGTGTTTTGGCTGACATGCCAATTCCCAGATTATGGTACTGCTCGTCAGCAAGATTCGCGCCGACATGACAGGCGCTGCATCCGACACGCTTGCCGAAGAACAAGTCCTGGCCTCGCAACGCACTGTCCGACATCGGATTCACTTCCGACATGAGTTTCATCTCTTCGTACTGAGAGTAGGTCTCAGGGTCGTCTTTCTTCATATCCTGCAGATCTTCAGGATCAAGCGAAGTGAAACGCTTGTACGATTCGTTGTAATCGTAGGGCGACGGGCCTGTCACGAGAATCCTCTCAAAGGCAGCGATCGCTTTGCCCACGTTGTCAATTGTCACGCCTGTGCCAGGAAAGATCTTTTCGAACTGACTTTTGTAGCCGGGAATCTTCGCCAGCGTCGCCACAACGGCTTCGTGCGTGTTGCCCATTTCGATCGGATTTTGAATCGGCCCAACAGCCTGCGCCTCAAGTGATCCCGCACGTCCGTCCCAGAACTGAGCATCACTAAGAATTCTGTTGTAGCTCACCGGAGAGTTTCTGCCGCCTTTTTGTCCGTTGATTCCAACACCGAATTGCGTATGACGAGCAAATCCTTCCTGGGGATGATGGCATGACGCACAGCTAACCGTATTGTCGGCCGAAAGTCGCGTGTCGAAATAGAGTTGTCGCCCCAGTTCAATTTTTGCCAGCGTGAGCGGGTTCTTTTCGAGTCCCTTCATCTGGCTTTCACCCAGACTCAAACCCAGCGGAAGTTTCACGGTCATTGTTTCGTGGTTTTCCTCGGACGACAACCACTTGTCAATCTGATCATTGGTCAGCGGTCCGCCGCCAGGGATTCCCAGTGCCAATTCTTCTGTCCCCAGATCCACAGTCAAATCCTGGGCGATCACACGGGGTGCCAGCACGGCTGACATCACGACGGCAAATAAAACGGTCTGCTTGATGTTGGCTGTCAACATTGGTTGCCCACTTCTGAAGAGTCCGAGAAAATTTCCTGACAATATGGCAATCGCCACATGCACCACAGATTGTATGCAATTTCGAAATTTGTTCCAGGCGACCGGGGACTATCGTTCTTCCAGCAATACGGCAGGAGGCATCGGCGGCAGGTCCATGATCTCAGCAGTCCGCGTATCCGTGTCGAAAACGGCCACAGTGGGCCTGCGATAGACCCAGCCACCAACTTCTCCGGGATTAATGAAAACTCGCCCGTGTCGGTCGGTGGCAATACTGGGTCGATGCGTGTGAGCGAAAACGATCACGTCGGATCCGTCAACCAGGCCCTTCACGTCTTCCTGCTGATGGGCCAGGAGAAACTTCACGCCGTCCCGAGACTGCCAGCAAAACGGGGGATAGCCCAGCGTTCCGACGATTTTCATTCCGCCCGCGATGCCGATCTGATTGCCGTCATTGTCACCAAAACAAGCAATGACCGGACATGTGAATCGCCGCATCGAAGGCACAACCAGCGGCGAAACAAAGTCACCGGCCAGCAGGATCGCCCCGCATTCGAGTGCGTTAAATAGACCAATCGCATGCCGCAGGTTGTCCACGTTGTCATGGATATCTGCGAGAATTCCGACACGCATTCTAAGACTCTCGATTGAAAAGTGTTTTGGGGATTTTTAACGGTCAGATTAAAAAACGCGAGAAGCAGGCGATTGATCTCAGCACCGAGACAGAAATTAACCCGACTGGCACCTCGCAGCCTTACAAAAATCGAAATTTACCGGCCTCACGATTGTTGAGAGTGAGCCTGATCCGAGAGAATACCCGTCACGTTCAGGGTCGATCGCAAACCGGGGTCTCTGATTCACGACATTATTCAAGCAAGGCAGGATGGCATCATGATCATTGGGAAGCTCTGGAGCAGTGTTAAGGCTCAGATGAACAAATTGGCAAACTTTTTCTGGACAGCCGATCCGATCGCTCAAATGCAGTACGAGTATGACCAGGCCGTGGATCAACTCAAGGGCGGCCGTGAGGGACTGGCCCAGTACCGGGCGCTGGTCGAAAAAGTCTCCCAGCAGGCCAATGCCGAAAAAACACGTGTGGCTCAATTGGAAGGTCGGGTCAAGGCATATCTTTCCGCCGGTGACCGAGCCACCGCCGCGAAGTTCGCGCTGGATCTGCAGAAGGCAAAGGAAAGCCTGACGGACAAAATTTCTCAGATGAAGATGCATGAGACGTCCTACGAGAACAACGTCACGAAGATCAAGAACGCCACCAAAAAAGTTGGCGAGATCAAAGACAAGATTCAGAAGTACGACGCCGAAATCAAGATGAGCCGCGCGGAAGCGGAGATGGCAGAACTCACGGGATCGCTCAATTTTGACATCACCACGGACATGGGGCAGATCGAACAGGTCCTGCAGGATCAGATCAATCAGAACCGCGCCAAGGTACGAGTGGCCGCCGACTTATCCGAGCAGGGCGTGGACGACATTCTCCGCGAAACTGCCGCAGAAGGCGCAATGGCCGAAGACGCGCTCAAACAGTTCGAAGCCGAAATGGGCTACCTGACTCCCGGAGCCTCAAAGATTCCTCAGGAAGAAAAACAACTGGGGCCACAAAAGACGACAGAAACCAATTAGTTGTTTCCTTGTTCCGAGGCTCCAGCCTCGGAACACACTGCCTTGGAGGCTCCTGCCTCCTGTCTGATTGTGGAGGCAGGAGCCTCCGGGCATTGCGTTCCAGGGCTGGAGCCCTGGAACGAGTGAAGCGAATGTGCAGAAGCCCGGCTTTTCTGAAAAGTCGGGCTTCTAATTTCAGTTGAGACTGGACTCTAATAATGGCAACCACGCCCGAACCTGCGATACCGACAATTGATCTTCCCGCGTGGTTTCCACAATGGGCCAACAATCTGGCGCAGCAGTATTTTTCTGGTACGGCGTGCTTCTTCGTCATTCACGGCAATGTGCATGACCTCATTCCCGTTCCCAAAGACGACGGCTTTGTATTCCTGAGCCTGTCCGAATTTCTGGGCGAGCACCTGTTCGCAAAATGGGATCTGGTCCTGGAACACAACCTCAGTCAGGGCTTGCAGGCGCTGGCGGGGAGCAAGCCGGAGCGGCATCAGAAGATGATGCAGCAGCTCACTGATCTGTTCGGCCCGTACCGAAACTGGTCCCGTGATCCGGACGACATTCTGCTGACGCTTGATCAGATGATTGAACGGACACTGGTCGAGGATGATCCGAAAAAGCGTCTTCGGATGGCGGTGGTGTTTGATTTCGGTCAATACCTTGTGCCGCCAGGCGATGCCGCTCAAATCGCTGGCCGCATCGCATCTCGGGTCGTGCGGTTTCTGGACTGGGCACGCAATCCGTGGATTCTTCGGGTCAACATGGCGTTCTGTGTGGTGAGCGAAGGACTTTCCGAAATCAACGAACGGCTCACGTCCAGTCCGTTCGTGGCGACGATTGAGATCCCGATGCCGGATGCCAGTGCCCGGCGGAGTTTTATCGCCGAACGATTCCGCACGAACTCGACGAAGGGAGCGCCACCAGCAGACGTCATGAACGTGGATCAACTGGCAGCATCGTCGAATGGACTGAGTCTCCTGAGTCTGGATCATCTGATCGCGCTGGCGTCACGTTCGGGTGGCGTGACGGTGCGACAGTTTCAGGAACTCAAGAAGACCGCGATTGAACGCCAGTGCGGAGGCTATCTCGAGTTTGTCGAACCGAAACACAAACTCGATCTGGTGGTGGGGCTGGAAGCCGCTGTCAAACGACTGCGAGACGATGCCAAACTCATCACCGACGGCCATCAGGAAGCGGCACCGATGGGCTACCTGATTTGCGGACCAGTCGGAACTGGCAAATCGTTTTTAGCGGAATGCTACGCGGGCTCGATCGGCATCCCCTGCGTCAAGCTTCGCAACTTCCGATCAAAGTACGTCGGTGAAACGGAGGGCAATCTTCAGCGGGTTCTCACGGTGCTCCGCAGTCTCGGGCCAGTTGTGGTGATTATCGATGAAGCAGACGCGTCGCTCGGCGATCGCAATCAGGACGGCGACTCCGGTACGAGCGGACGCGTGTTCTCGATGATCGCGCAGCAAATGGGAGACACACGGTTCCGTGGTCGAATCATCTGGATGCTGCTCACATGCCGTCCGGATCTGCTGCCCATCGACCTGAAACGCCAGGGCAGGGCCGAAGTGCATATCCCGTTGTTCTATCCTCACAGCGAAGAAGAGATTCGCATGATGTTCGGCGTCATGGGACGCAAGAACGGAATTAAACTGGATTCGAGCACGTTGACTCTCAGTGAACGTCACAAAACGCTCAGCGGAGCGGACATTGAAAGCGTTGTCCTGACCGCGAGACGTTGCGCATTAATCGCTGGCCGCAGTGAGGTGACTCAGGACGACATCGCTCAGGCACTGGGCGAATTTATTCCGTCTGCTCAGGGAATCGAAAAGGACATGCAGGAAGCGGCCGCAGTGCTCGAATGCACGCAGCTGGATTTCTTGACACCAGAATGGCGAGAACGCCTGAATACGATCAATGGACGGTCACAGTTGCAGCAGCGGTTTACTCAGATGCGGGCGATGGTTGAACGCATGTAGTGTCGGGCGCTGGACGCTGGATTCAACGTTTTCACCGATCCTTGCGGCTTAATACCGCAGCTTTCAACGTCTAATCGATATCCATCTGCCAATCGAGATTTCCGAAAACGCGAGCATCTTTCACAGGAAACAGGCTGAACTTGCTTCCGGACGCGAACCGATTATCATGTGCGGCTGTCGGACATTGACTACGGAAAGCCGCGAGTCAGTTTTCGACACAAAATGAGTTGATATTGAGGGAGAGATGGCAGAGTGGCCGAATGCGCATCATTGCTAATGATGTGACTCCAGAAATGGGGTCCGGGGGTTCGAATCCCCCTCTCTCCGCTTCATTTTTTTTGTTTGTCGCAAGTGTAGGTATTGAAGCTGTTTCCGACCAGGCGTAGACTCGTCAGCTTGGTTTTGTGAAAGACCGGGCGACCAAGTCGCCCGGTCTGGAGCTTCGATGTCTATGGCACGCTCTTCCAAAGCCCAAAAAGGGCACACAGGTCAGACGGACGGTGGCAACACGCGTGACGTCAAGATCGAACGCATCGGCCCCGTCACAATTTACAAGCGCGGCTAGACGTATAGCCTCTACTACCGCGAGAATGGCAAGTCTGAACGCCGTAAGATCGATGGCAATCTGCTTGTTGCCAGGTCCACGGCAGCCAAGGCGGCGATTGGCGATAAGCGTCCTTCACCATTGGGATTCGACCGTACAGCCCCAGAGAAGATGACTGACGGATATCTCGACTACGTATCGAATGTTCAGAAACTGGCAGAAAGCGATCTTCCAGCAAGTTGGCCTCAACTTTTGGGTCAGACACAGCTTTCCGCCAAAAGCTCCAGAGCATCGCACTGGAAACCGTGCATGAGGATCCTGCTGCGTTAGCGAAAGCACAACGACGAGAGGTCACAGCCGCCTGTCGAAAAATGGGGCAGATCCCGGTGAAGAGGATCCAAAACGAATTCTGTGCCATCACGAAAGAAATTGGCTGTCCACACTTCACGCGAACTCATGACTTCCGTCATCTGTTCTCAAGTCGTGCTCAGGAGAAAGGAACGAATCCACTGCTCGTTCAGGAAATCCTCGGTCATGCGACACTGACGACGACGAAGCGTTACACACACCTTGGAATGGATGCAAAACGAGATGCTCTTGAACGACTGACAGAGTGAGGCGAAACGTTCACTCGAAGCGAAAGGAAGTTCTGTAAAACCCGGGGCATGAAGATTCAACCTTGAGCGAGCAACTCAGCTACGGCTTTCGAGACTGGTCCAAAATCTGGTCAAAGTTTCTCAATCTGCATGAAAGTTGGTGGAACCAGCGGGTTGGCGACAATATGCAACCGGCCTACGTTCTTCCTGAGAATCTTGTGGATGCCCTTTGCGAAGAGAAACGGGCACAGGGAGATGGCTACCGTTCGAAGCGACTGCTGACCGAGCCTGATGAAAAGGCGGAGCGGGATTTCACGGCTGCGTGTAAAACGTTTCTGCCGGACACTGTTGGCGTCTGGCGAGGCCAGCCTGTGAGGTACCCGTATCTGTTTGATGTCGAACCAAATCTCGGCGTCGACAGTCAACAGACACGCATGTTGATGGAATGCGGGATGACCGAACAGCAAATTCAAGCTTCGCTCCAAAAATTGGAGCCAGGTATCGTCAGGACGCGACATCAACTTCTGGGCTATGTGGGATTCCTGACATTCAACAAGCAGTTTATTGAAGAACTAAGAGTCCTTCAAAAACTCTGGCAAGAATTATCTCCCAATTCAGTCCTGCCGCAAACATCCGCAAGTCTGCTTGCCTCCCCGGTCCCTTTTCAGCAGTTACCGGGTTTTGAGCGGCTTTCGGAGGACCACCAGTCTTTCTGCACGCTGCTCAGAGAGTTGATCACCAAGTGGGAACTCTGTGGATTCGCAACCTGAGATCTTCCATTGCCTCAGGGACCGCTGCAGGAGTCACCAGTCGGATTGATCACGACACTTCGAGGTCCCGAAGCGATTGTGAACTATGTATGTGCCAAACTACTTTGACGTTCCATCAAAAGTAAACCTGCGAGACGAGCTGCGAGGTAGCCAACGTCGCGAGGGCGAGAGGGCTGGCCTTGAGCATGAACTCCCTGCAGTCGGCACTTCAGCACGTAGTGAGTCCGCAAATACCCATGAGACAAAATTTGCGGACGAATTCGCCGGTCGAGAAGTATTATTGTTTTCCCAGTTGACGAGTCACCTGCAAATCCATCATCGCCTCGGCAAAGGCGTTACCGATCTGTGCCAGAATTTTGGCCGCACCGAGGTAATGGTAGCCCCCGTTGGAGACGCCTGCCTTCAGGCGTTTCAACTCTTCCGGCATGAACGCCTTCGCGACTGCCTGCTTGCGAACAGCGTCCTTCGCCTTTTGACTCATCTTGGGCTTCTTCTTGGCCGTCTCCTCAAGTTTCTCGTCGAGATTTTCCATCCGCTCGTTCAGTTTATTGAGTTCATCGTCCCAGTAGGATTCCGTCGGCACCGCCACCACGTTGCCCTGAAACTCCTGGAGAGTCGCTGGCGCGGCCTGGGCCTGACGGAAATACATCTGCGGTGCCTTTTTCCCTGCTGGTACGCCGCCGATCCCCATGACGCCAATCACAACGGGCAGCCTCGGAGCGGCGAGGTCTTGGCGCACGTCGCGGATGAGGTGTCCCAACAGATCCGCATACTGGTCGTACCCGCCGCGTTGGTCCTGTTTGTGATACGTCCAGTCATCGACCAGGTCGTTAAAGCCCTGGAACCAGACGAATCCGGCCAATTCGTAGCCACGCTTCGGATCGTAATCCGGCACCACCCGTTTGATGTCCTTCAGCACCTTCCGCACATGATCGATCATATGGTGGTAGAACACACCGTCGTTCTTGTTATTCTTGGCCGATTCCTGATTCACATCGAAGCCCATCTCTTTCCACTGGCTCAAGGTGAAGTCATTGAACACCTTCGGCCCGGCGGTGGGTGGACGGAAATCCGTTGACAGGCTTCTGCCACCCCACGAAGTCTTGATGATCAGGATCGGCTCGCCCAGTAGTTTCTCCATTGTGAGGCCGAACGTGAACTCCGGGCCGATCTGGTCGGTGTCGGCACCGAAACCCGCCGTCAGGTTCCCCTTCTGCTCCGTGAGATCCGAATATTGATCGCCAAGACAACCGATCGACGAAATCCAGACCTTCTCGCAGCCCCGTGGCTTGCCATCGGGAGTCCGCATCTCCTTCAGCAGCAGTGCCGTCTTTGGGTCATCGGCCAGGGAATCGAACGTCGAGACGCTTGCATGTCGCTGCATGTTGGACTGCCCGGCCAGAATGAAAACTTTCAACGGACGGCTGTTGTCTTGTGCGGCGGAAGCGTTGGTCGAGAGGCACATGACAACCCCGATGAGGGCGGCGCACTTAATCATCCTGGCGTTTCCTTGTGTTAGTCCGTTGATACTTCACTCGGCGGATAATGAGGCTGACTCACTCAATTACCGCCGGAGCGATTTCCTCAAAGACGATTTTGTCTCGCACACGACTGCCCAATACTCACCCGCAGAATGATAAGGAACTTTTGTCGCTTCGGGTGGAATTCGTATTCACGATTGTATCACCGGCCTTCCGCCGGGGAACGCACTGTAGTTTCAAGATTAGTTATTCGCGGCGAAAACGCTTGTCAAAAAGACAATGAACAGCTGGCCGACCTGCTTTTGTCCGAGACGCCGAATGCAATTTTGAACGTCCCCTTGGCGCGCGTCGGTGGCGCACACCAGCGCAGTGAACAAACAACGTTGAACGCTTCGGTCTGGGCGACCGACGCGCGCACCGCAAGAGTGCCTGCTGCGTCTTACGCACGATCGATGGAATTAGTTTTCCAGGCCAGGTGAAGTTCAACGGGGCGTGTGCCGGTTTCTACTTGTCGGGTCTGCGAAGCGGCCTTGGCCTTGAGAAAATCGGGGATGGCGCGCAAGCAGGCA
>JBBQSE010000145.1:0-16541 GCA_038214195.1 Planctomycetales bacterium | reverse complement strand
ACGACCAGCGGTTGCCTTCCCAGCGGAAGAGGCATCGGGACTACAGGACACGGCTTGATCCGTTTGTGGATGTTTGGGCCACAGTTCAGAGAAAGCTCGAAGACGAACCAGCCTTGAAGGCCAAGACGTTGTTCGAGTGGGTTCAGGAAACAGACCCGGGTCGGTTCCCGGATTCCACCCGGCGAACATTCGAACGGCGCGTCGCCACATGGCGGAGTCTTCACGGGCCGAACAAGACGGTTTACTTCAACCAGATTCATCATCCGGGCCGACTGGCTGCGAGCGACTTCACGGTCTGCAACGACCTCGGCGTGACAATCGCCAGAGCGAGATTCGACCACACACTGTTTCACTGCGTGCTGACATACAGCAATGTCGAATCGGTCTCATTGTGTTTTTCGGAATCGTTTGAAGCTCTCAGTCAGGGCATTCAGAAAGCGTTGTGGGAATTCGGCGGCGTGCCACAGCGGCACCGCTCGGATTCGCTGAGCGCGGCCGTGCGAAATCACACGGATCGCCGAGAGTTCACCCAGCGTTACTCAGCATTGTTAAATCACTACCGCTGCAAAGGAGAACGCACCAACGCGCGATGCGCCAACGAGAACGGCGATGTGGAATCGTTGAATGGGCACATCAAAGACCGCGTCGATCAGGCGTTGTTGCTTCGCGGAAGTCGTGACTTTGCCAGCCGCGCCGAGTACGTCAGCTTCGTCGAAGGAATCGTGTCCCGCGCCAACAGGCACCGCTCGGCACGGTTCGCAGAAGAGCAGGCTCAACTGAAACCGCTGCCGCTCGAATGGCTCGACACGGACGATATCGTCACGGAGATTCGCGTCAGCAAAAGCAGCACGATTCACGTGAGGACAAATACGTATTCGGTTCCCAGTCGGCTGATCGGTCAGCAAGTTGATCTGCGAATCGCAGCCGAAGAAATCGTCGTGACGCATCAAGGGCACGTCATTCAAACCATGCCGCGACTTGTCGGCAAGAAACTGGTGGCGATCAATTATCGTCACATCATCGATTCGCTGGTTCGCAAGCCCGGCGCGTTTGCCAACTACCAATACCGCGAAGAAATGTTCCCGACCAGCCAGTTTCGCATGGCCTACGACATGTTGCGGGACGCCCATTCCGAAGACGTTGCCGACAAAATGTACGTCCGGATTCTGGAACTCGCGGCCCGAGAAAGTGAAGAAGCGGTCATCGATTCGCTGCGACATCTGATCGCCGCCGGCGAAGCGATCACCGTGGATCGAATCCGCTCGCTCGTTGCCAGCGCGGCCTGCCTTCCGGCCGTCACCGACATTCAGATTGAAGCACCATTGCTGTCAGATTTTGATTCTCTGCTTTCCATGCCCGATCTTCTCACCACATTCGACAAGGAGTGTCCGAACCATGACCAAAACTACGAAACCTGCGTCCCCGAAATCAGCAGCGAAGACCAGCCGCACGAAGTTGCCGGACAATGCTTCACAGAAAATCAGACCGATTCAGATCGATCTGCCGCATCAACTGACGGAACAGTTTCGCGAACTGCGAATGCCGAGCTTCCGGGATCACTTTCAGGAGGCAGCAGCACAGGCAGCGACGGAGAATCTCAGTCATCTGGAGTTCCTGTCTGCACTGACCACGCTGGAATGCGAAGCACGCCGGGACGGTCGGATCAAACGCATGATGACTCGCTCCAGGCTTCTGTACGGCAAGACATGGGGGACGTTCAAATTCGATCGACTGCCTCTGAATGTGACTCGCCAGCTGGAGACTCTGCAAGACGGTTCTTTTCTGAATCGCCGCGAGAACATTTTGATATTTGGGCGGCCCGGCTCCGGGAAAAGTCATGTCTTGTGCGGACTTGCCGAGCAGCTGATTCAGCAGGGGCACAGCATCCTGTTCACCACCTGCAACCTGCTGGTGCAGCAGTTGCTGATCGCCAAGCGAGACCTGCGGCTGTCGAAAATGATCAACCAGCTCTCGAGCTTCGAGGGACTGATCATCGACGACCTCGGCTATGTACAGCAGAGCCGCGAAGAGATGGAGGTGCTCTTCACTCTGCTGGCGGAACGCTACGAACGCGGCAGCGTGCTGCTGACGAGCAATCTTCCCTTCAGCAAGTGGGATCAGATCTTCAAAGATACTATGACCACTGCAGCGGCTATCGATCGACTGGTACACCACAGTGTCATCATCGAACTGAACGTGCCGAGCTTCCGAGTCGAAACTGCTCAGAACTCCAAATCAAAAGGCCTGTCACCAGCACCGAAACAGCCCGCTCCCAATCCATAACAGGAAATTTTAATTGTCGCTAAAGGGAAAGACTAATTGTCGCCGAACATTCTGTGCTGGAGATCGTTACGATCGTGCCATCGTGGGTAGTTTCCTTTGCCTCTTCGGCTGCAAACGCAGCGACGCTTCCTGCGAACAGGGCCACAGCGATTGCGCCGAGGGAAATCATTTGGTACTTCATAGCTATCGTCTTCCATTACAAGGATTGAAGGACCACGATATGGCGGCACCATGCCTCCACTCTCAAAGACTGAAATTCAGACTTTGGTTTCCGTGATCCACAAACGTTCAAAACATCAGTTACTTCAGAGCGGCCGTCTCGACCGCCGCAAAATGTCGATTCAGATGCAGCCATTCGATCCTGATGACTATATTGGGGTCGCACTTCTCCGTCGTCACTCGAACCCTTCTTCCGGCGGAGAGTGATTGGGCCGTCGCGATTTTTCCGTCGCAGGTCAGAATGGCGTCCGCTGCCACAGCGTATAACGTGTTTTCATCATGCTGGCTTTCAACGAACAATCGGTTGCCTGCGAGACTCACTAAGTTGCCTTCAAACGGATTCGGCACGCCAACAATCTCATCATCACGGCACTTCGCGGGACCGGCTTTTGGGGAAACTGCAATCATTGACATTTTTAACCTTTCCATTTGAGTTGTTCAGACCACTTTACTGCGTGCGGACCCCTGCACGACCTGAATCATTCTGGGATTATTGAATCGCTCGATGAATTAGTGTCCGTTTTCAGTATCGGTGGCATCGTGCCGCCGTTCAATTTCCGGTGGCAGGATGCCCCCGATACGACAGTTATTGATTGTCCGATGCTAAGGCTGACTTCAACCATGGTTATCGACGAACGAATTCTCTGCTCGCGGTCTCCTTGCCTTCCTCTCCTGGCGAAAGAAATTGTTTCCTGCCAGTAACGCGACGGTTTCTTGCGTAATTCGAATTTGGGGCTGTCAGAACCTCCGGTTCAACAGGATCCCGCGTCGTTGCTTTGCCGTCAAAGAGAACACCATTCACAGGTCTGGTGCATCCTCTCAGAAGGGTCTCCAGACTACTCATGTTGATGCACGGAACTGGTGTTCTGGATCGCACAGCATCCAGCAATTCGAAAAGCCGGAAAGGGCGCTGGACCCAGGTGACGTTGGAGAACGCTGACTCCTGAAGATAGTAATTGGCGTCCATTCGTGCAGTGAGAATAACGACTGCCATGTGGTCAATGCCCTGATACTGCACCCAGTCCAGCACGCCTTCGCTTTCACCCCAGGGCAGCTCCCAGCTGAGGATCAGCACATCGAATGCGCCATCGTTGTTTAAGGCTTCAATACAACTCATTCCATCATGAACCGTGGTAACTTCGTAACCGCAGCGTTGAAGGAATTGTCTAAAAAGTTGGCAGCACTCCTGCTGCTCTTCGGCAATCAGTATTCGTGTTGGCATCTGCAAACTCCTGATTCATAACAACGATCGGCATCCAGAACGCGAACAATGACCCCACGTTGAGTCTCATTCACTGACTTTCAGCAGCTGCCCTGCAATTTTTCAGCCGGTTCTCAGGTTCCACACTCATGGCTCATTTCCACAACTTGCGCGCCGCGAACCAGCCTATTCCCATCGAGATCAGTACGGAGAGGATTGGATTTTTTCGAATGAGGCTGGCGACATCATCCACCATGCCACTCAGCTTCGCGTCTTCAAGATACTCTCCGCCGCTCTTGACGGACTCGGCGACTGCCTGAGAGGCTGCTCCAAGGACACCCGAATGCGGCATGCTCCTTTCCATGGAATCACCGATCTCATGAATCTCTGAACCCACTCGGGCGGTCAAATTGTTGGCTCGCTGGCCGACGTCACTGGCTGCCTGACAGGCCATCGCTTCTGAGGCCGAAACGGCATGTCTTGCCATCTGACCCGCTGAAGCAACGGCCTCTTTGGCCTTGTCTGTCGCATTTGTCCATTCGTCGTTTCTTGTGTCCGGTGCTGCAGTTGTTGACATGGCTCTGATTTCTATTGTGAAAAGTGATTGTAGTCCGACCTGTCTCAGGTCGGATTCCTTCGGCGGGATTACATCTTTGGCAGACTTGTTTCTGCCGCTCGCGTAACAGCAAAGTTCGAATCTCTCGGTGAACCATTGCCTACTTGCTGAAATTGAGTCCCTGGTCAGCCTCCGGTGCGCCCAGCATCCGGAAATTGAAGTTCCCTGCGTCACCCGGAGTGATTTCCGCAATCAGCGAACCTCCATCCTGGCGTTCCAGTGCCAGCACATTGTCTTCGACCGTGTACGTGCCACCGAATTCCTGAGCTGCCTGGCCCTTTGGTGTAAAGTTCCATGTGAACTTTGCATCCGCTGTGATTGTCAGACCAAACTGCGAACCATCGTCACGGCTGGCTTTCCAGACTCCAATCAATGACTTTGGATCAATTGGCGTCGCCGCCGGTCCGGCAGGCTCATCCCCAGGACCGGGTGCTGCCGCCTGTGGAACTCCAGAAGTCGTGGAGGCTGGCTCCGGAGGAGTCAGCATTCTCGCCAAATCAGACGCAACCTGATCGTTCGGCATCAGAGTCACCACCTGCTGGAAATGCCGAGCGGCCGCATCAGGATGACCACAGGACATGTAGTGATAAGCCAGCAGAAACTGTGAGGCCGCGTCCTGCGGGTTCGACTTTGTGAATGCTTCGAGCGCTCGAAGTTGCGCGGTGTAGATTGAGACATCCGAGTACATTCCGCTCAGTGTCGTCCAGTCCCAACCCGGTCCAACCGCCAGGACGGAGTGAATCGTTGCCGCAGATTGTTGATAGTCCTGCTTTGCAAACAGAACCAGCGCCCGAAATTCATGGAGCACCGCGTCGTCCGAATACTGTGCAATCCCCTTGTTTGTAATGTCGAGCGCGCGGTCGTAGTCGTCTTGCTGAAACGCCAGGACCGCGTCATCCAGAACCTGCGCTGGTGAATTCACAGCATTCTCAGGCACCACCGTCGCCGAAGCGTACGAAACCGGAACCGGGAGGGAATAATTATAAACTGCGGAGCTGTTGTTTGTGTAATAGGGATTTGAGTACCCAAGGTAGCCACTGTTGTAGATTAACGAACCAAGTCCCCAACCGCCCAGTCCCCAGCCCAGAGGCCGATACCCGTAACCGCCGTAGTTGCGATACCGCCCATTATTGCCGCGTCCTAATCCCCAGCCCCAGCCATTTCCGTATCCAGCATTTCCGTATCCACCATTTCCGTATCCACCGTAGCCGCGATTTCCGTAGCCGGAACCTAAACGGGATACGAGACCGTAAGCGATTGCCGAGCCGAGCCCCGCACCAATGCTGGATCCTCGATTTCCATTCCAGTAGCCGTGATATCCGGAATGTCGATAGTAGGATGGCCGGTACTGGTTGCTGCCAATATTGAAGTTGCGATTGCCAAGATTCAGGTTGTTTCCAGTAAAGGGGCGATTGCCAATGATTGAACGGTTGCCGCCGATCCCGGAAATACCTCGAGCCGCGTTTTTGAGCTGATTGTTAAGTCCACCAGGGTTTCGACCGAGGTTGTTGTTTCCGGTTCCGATTCGATTGCCAATTGATGGTGGCTGAATCCCGCTGATGGATCCCGGTTTGCCAATGTGGGATGCGCCGGCACCTGGTTGAGTGTTCCCAGGAAGACCTGCGTGATTGAGTGCGTTACCGATCTGACCGACAGCATGTCCATGAGGACGGGTTGCAAGACCGATGGAACCTGGTCGAGTGAATGAGGGTGTTCGGTTCGCCGCTGGTGGATGATCAGTGTTACCGGCGTTACCTCGCGGTGCTGAGACAGATGGAACATGGATTCCTCCACCACCGCCTGGTCTGGCACCTCCACCGCCACCTGGCTTCGCTCCGCCTCCGCCTCCACCGCTTGGTTTCGCTCCGCCTCCACCACCACCGTTTGGTTTCGCTCCGCCTCCACCATCGCCGTTTGGTTTCGCTCCACCTCCACCACCACCGTTTGGTTTCGCTCCGCCTCCACCGCTTGGTTTCGCTCCGCCTCCACCACCACCACTTGGCTTCGCTCCTCCTCCACCGCCACCGCCTTTTCCTTTCTGAAAGTTGAGCGGTGCGTTTCCGAGCAACACATCGTGCGATGTCGCGTCAGGAATCAGTTCTTCAAATTCAGCGAGAGCTGAAACTGGATGGGTCAGGAAACAGCAGGACAGTGCGAACCCGCTGCAGATCGCGGTTTTAAAGACATTTCGATTCATTTCCGTTTTTCCAACAAAGTTGTATAAGGCGAGCGACAGAAACAAGCCTACCTAAGATAGAACCCCGCCGTTGAAATCCGACCTGAGAGAGGTCGGACTACGTAGGCAGATCTGTCCTCAGATCTGCATCCTTGGGCATGGTTAATGGCAATCGGGCCGCTTGTTCTACTAACTCGCCAAAGGTAATTCCATTTCCGCCGATCGCCTAATTGGACAGCGCCAGTTTTGGCGGAAACCGAGCGTTTTGGCAGCCCGAAGCGTGAGCGAGGGATTGTACGGAACTCGTTCCCTCGCTTACGCTTCGGGCTACTACTTCGGGAAAAGTGGCGCTGTCCAACTAAGCATCGGTTTCGAGGGCTGATGTCTTGCGTTGACTTATTGTTCTTTCAATTTATCCCGTCGTGGCCGTGTTCTTCATCCGCAATGGCCCGAACAGGACTCGGCGCTGTACGAACGATCGTGAAAATCTCGCTATCGGGCTGTTGTATTCCTGCGATCTCGTGATCCACTGACTGCCAGGTCATCGTGTGTTCATTGACAAAAGTGTAAATGCTTGTGCTGGACGCAGCCTGGCCATCGGCCATGACTCCAGCCGATTTCAGGATCCAGCGGTTATGGGCGTCATCACGATGCCAAAGGCCTTCACCATACGCGCCTTCGGAATCGAAGATCCATGTTCGCAGTTTTCCGGTCAGCGGATCCCAGCCAATTCGCTGCGTGCCAGTCATTGCTTCCTGACCAGCAAGCACGATACTGAAATTGCGAATCAGAAAGTTACCGTTATTGATGGACTCACAGGAAAAGGTCACGATCGAATCATCGCCTTCATCAATCCAGTCGCCCTTCAGCCAGTCGAGTTGCTGAAGCTGAACGGAGTGTTCACGAAGATTTTGCGGAGCGCGATCCCGAATGCTGGCGGTCAACCACTCGCCATCCGTCTTCACATAAACGCTGGTAAAGTGGCACTCCACCGGGGCCGTGGCTTCTGATTTCGTGACCAAACTGCGCCCATCTACGACGGCAACTCCAGGGCTGATGATGCGCACAGAATCGATCGTCATTTCCAGTTTGCACGCGGGATTGTCTTCAAAGAACTCAGACAGGCAGTTCTCGATGGCTTCACGTCCTGCGAAGACAGTACCAGACTCATCAACGTACTCCGCGTGCTCCGTAAACTGAGCCGCCGCAACTTTCGCATCTCCAGCTTCCCACGCTTTTGTAAACCGATCATCAACCTGTCGAATCGCATTCTCGTCCGCAGACACTTGCTTGTCATCAAGTGCTGATGCCGGAACGTCGCCCTGCGAAGCAGTCTTCGGAACTGCGTCTGTCACCTCGGCGTTGACAATCACTGGGCGTTTCGCCACTCCCGGTTCATCAAATGTACCTGAGCAGAGCATTCCTCCCAGGAGAGCGATGCCGGGATAAAATAGTGTCCTAAAGATCATGTGTATTCTCCTGCGATGACGAACGGATTTTTTTCGATCACCTTTCGCTCTGCCAAAGCATCCTGCTTTCGCAGACCGAGCGGCGACAATGAGACAGCTGTCTCACGACGCCTTCACCAAAAGACGGCCCTGATTGATGCGATCCCAGACTTCCAGTCGATGCACGCCAATGCTGCCCGGAGCTTCGATTCCCAGCCTGACGGAGCCACGACCGACCTCCAGCACTGTAATCCTGATTGACTGCAGAAGTCCTTCGTCGTCTTTGATGTTCCCGACGACAATGGCTTCCGAATTCTTCCTTGATAGTACCAACATCACTTAACCTCCCTGTTCGATCTCTACTTTGGCAGTCTGAAAACAATTCAGCCCGCCTTCGACAATGCCTTCCTGATCAGATATACCTGCACCGTGGTGCCACTGGCGAATGCACGGACGACAGTTCTTGTGGCCGGTCTGGCGACGGAACAGACAGCACTGATGTGTCGTTCTGAGATCAGCTCAGTACTTTCATTCTGCTGCGGCCAGTTCCGTGGACTTGACGTCCCAATCGCTGCGATTCGACCACTCGGTGTGATGGCACGCAGTGCGACTTCTCCGTCCGGACCATTTTCCCGGCCTGTCAGACACCATGCGGCAAATCTCAGGGCACGCTGAATCATTGAACTCGTCTCACACTGAAAAGTGGCACCAGTTTGCGGGCCAAAAAAAAGCCGACGTGTGTGGAATCTTCTGCTGAAGATTCCACACACGTCGGCTTACTCGTCAATTCGCCGCCCAGTCGTAACTGAATTGCGATTATTTAAGTCTTCCGTATTCTTAACGTCGCGGCATAATTACTACTCCGCTTCGTCGATCACGCATCACTGTAGCCGGTTTGGAAAATAATACAATCACCCTATTAGGCTTATTCTGCAATTAATCGCACATTGCGATAATCTCCAGGGTATTCCGCTAAAAGTAGCAGTCTCGATTCCAGCAGTTGCTGGGTCTCAAGCAGAGTTGTGGTTACAAAACTGGCCCCTGCCTGCTTAAGCTGTTCGCGTTCGAGTTTCAGGTTTCGCTTCCGTGCCCACCGTCCGACGATGATCAGCACA
Source organism: Planctomycetales bacterium (assembly GCA_038214195.1). Taxonomy (GTDB): domain Bacteria; phylum Planctomycetota; class Planctomycetia; order Planctomycetales; family Planctomycetaceae; genus SXXK01. The sequence continues at coordinate 7,483 of JBBQSE010000145.1, read as the reverse complement.
TCGGGATAAGCGTCGCGCAGGCGTTTACAGCGGTAACGGGCATGGGCAATTCCTCCTGGAGGAAAAGCGGCAATGAAGATGGCGGCGGGACACCCAAGGATCCTGAACGTTTTATGCATCGGCTCCAGTGGTTTGATCGGGGCAGACGGATTGAGTTCCCGCTGATGCTCACGGAGTTCCGCAGCAGCCTACAGACACTTGTCTGTCTGATTCAAATAGATTTGCATTCCATCCAGAATCAGGTGATGGTCCTCGGATGGCAACTGCCCCCTCATGCTCATGTCCCAGCATCAGCCGCTGATAGATTCCCATGTGAGCCCGCAGTGCAGTTCCGCTGCCGAGCAGCAGATTCAGGAAACTCGATTGAGCGAACTCATCTCATCCAGTCCTCAGCCCCTTCGAAAACCTTTGCAAGGAGATCACTCCGCCTGCGCGAGGCAGGCACGGTGAAGAATCGGATTGGCCCAACTTCGCTCCTGCAGACACACGACACCAGACGCACCCGCGTGCGGCCTGGTCAACTCGCGAGTTACTGCTGCTCTGTCACCGCTGGAATGATCGATAGGGTGGCCGGGGTTTCGAGCTATCGCTCTCCAACCCCCGCCACCCATTCAAACGTGAACGACAGACTACTAACCCAGTTTGTGTCGCGTTCCGGTATTTCCGACATCCTGCGAGACCCAAACGCCGCTCAAGTCAGTTCGTTCGTGGTCGTGGTGCTCGTGGACGAATTCCGCAGTGGGAGCTTTCAATTGACCGTCATACTGCAGCATCGTGTCACTTTGGGCGTCCCAGTATTCCCACTTTTCCGCATCCACACGAAGTAACGTCAACTTCGGATCATTGATTCCTTTGGGAAACCACACCTCGACTCCGGAATTCCATAACGATTCCATCTTTTGCCGATCCTGCACAACGACAGCTCGACCGGAAATCGAGATGTAGCGACGCTCATCTGGATTGGCGTAACTGACGTTGACCTGACCTTCATCTTCGCCGGCCCCGATTTTCGTCGAGTCTGCCGATGCGAAAAACCAAAGCGTGCCATCAAACTCCGTATCCTGAGAAACCATGGGACGACTTCGCAGGGAACCATTCGGGCAGACCGTCGTGAGCATCACGATACGGATTCCCCGAACTAGTTCAGCAAGAAACTTCAGATCCTTCGCCGCATAAACCCGTGACATGTTCAAACTCCTTAATTTCGTAACTCAGAATTGCACATGCGTCGAAGACTCAGGATTCGCCAAAAGCCAACGTATTCCGAGTTTCCGACCGCATTCATTGCCATAAAAAAAACCGACGTGACAACCCCTTGCTAAGGAATTCATCTCGTCGGCTTACTTTACAACACGCCTGCCAAAGCGATTTGGCCTGCGCTTCATTTTAGTCGTCCGATTATCTTTCGTGGCAGGCGGCAGCACCTGATCACCGCTGACTCCTGCACATGAGGATCGTAACGGAAACGGACGACCGTTGACAGCCCAGTCTGAGTGGATTCCAGATTCAGAATCGCACGCAATCAAAAGATGCTGCTTGCCTTTCTCAATCGACGTCCATAAACTGTGCATCTGGGGAGCTAATTTGAATGCTTAAATGGCTCCACACGAGAATTCGTTGGATGACTAGATAAAGGGGAACCCGTTCACGACGGAGGCCCCATTAAATCAGTAAGCCGGCGTGATTGAATCCCTTCGGGGTTTGATCACGCCGTTTTTTTTTGCTTTCGCTGATCGGTACGACGGACGAATTGTGCGAGTTTGGATTCGCACTGACATCCGCAGGCCGCCAGGTTTTTGGAGAGGGCTGTAAGGCGAGCGGCAGAATCGATTCACGACCAGAAGACCGGCTTCTTGCCGGGTAAGCACCATCTGTCGCTCGCCTTATAGCACCATCAACATTTACTGAATGAGTCAGCCTTGAAAACCAAATCGCCGACGAAACTCGGCATAAGGAAGAAATCGAACGGGTTCTGGCGGGGTGGGACGAATGCTGAGAGCAATGGCCTCTTTGCTCAGCCTGATTGCCGCAATTTGCTGAGTCAAAAACGTTATGTTTACTACTAAAAGTGAAGAGGGAGTTGTGTGATGAACAGGCTGTTTGGAACGTTGTTTGTTTTGTTGATCTGTGTTGCGGGGGTCGGCTTCTATCGGGGTTGGTTTTCCGTTTCGACTCACGGCACCGATGCGGAGAATCACAACGTTGATGTGAGTCTCTCCGTGGATACGGACAAAGTGAAAGCGGATGCCGAGACGGTTAAGGAAAAGGCTGTGGAATTGACCGGCGAGGCCAGCAGTGAAGCCAGCAAACTGGGAGATCAGGCGAAAGAAAAATTCGGAAAGGATTAGTTTCGGAAGTCAGACAGGGCCGTTACTGGTGCGATGACACTGCGATTTTTTGCTGTTTTTTACAGGGGAATTGAAATGTTAGGGACGATTCTGATCGTGATCTTGATTCTGATGCTGCTGGGGGCGGTGCCCAGTTGGCCGCACAGCCGGAATTGGGGTTATGCCCCAAGCGGTGGTCTTGGATTGGTAGTGCTGATCCTGGTTATTCTGCTGCTGTTGGGACGCCTCCCCTTCTGACCGGCGACTCGGTTTCAAATGATTGATGATCGCGCCGTTTATGATTGCCTTATCAGCGGCCACGCGCCAGCGTCCGGTTCCGTGAAAACCGGGAGCTAGCGCTCGGCGGTCGATGTACTCACGACACCCCTTTTTCGTTCGATGCTAATACGAGATATTTTTTACTGACCTCCATAAAAGGAACTATTTGATGAGTGGCAAAATTGACATTGTGAAGGGCCGGATCAAAGAAGCGATCGGCGTGTTGACAGACGACGAAAAACTCCGTGAGGCTGGACAAACGGACCAGACGGTGGGCAAGGTGAAGCAAACAGCCCAAAAAGCCGTCGATGCGGCAAAGGATGCCGCTGAAAAGACAATCGAAGCGACTGTTGAAGTGGCAAAGAAGGCGGTCGAGAAGGCGAAAAATGCCAAGGGCTGAAGTCGATGAAATGGCAAGGCAAAACAAAAACTGATCGGGAATTGCATTGATGACACTGGGCGGATTCTTATTGCTGTTGTTAATCGCAGGCATCTGCGGCTCTGTCGCGCAGGCGCTCGTGGGCTATTCGCACGGTGGTTGCCTGGTTTCGATTGTTCTGGGGCTGATCGGAGCGGTCCTCGGGACTTGGCTGGCAAGGAAAGTTGGAATGGGCGAGATTCTGGCGGTCTCAGTTGGCGGTCAGACATTTCCCATCGTGTGGTCCGTCATCGGCGCTGCCTTGTTCGTCGCAATTCTTAGTTTTTTGAGACCACGTAATCGAGAGTGAAACGTTGAATGGCAGGAGTTCTCGGGAAGTCCTCCCGTCGGAGCCTTCTTACAAATGATCGTAAAACAAACGAGCCTGTTTGGTCGATTTGCGAAGTTGATTGCCCGCGCATCGGGACATCCGCGAACATTCGTGATCGCTCTGCTCACGATCATCACCTGGGCCATCGTTGGCCCGCTGTACCACTTCAGCGACACGTGGCAGCTTGTCATCAACACGAGCACGACGATCGTGACGTTCCTCATGGTCTTCCTGATTCAGAATACACAGAATCGCGACAGTGAGGCGATGCATCTGAAGCTGGATGAACTGATCCGTTCGATCGACGGAGCACACAACGCGCTTCTGGATGTCGAAGAGCTGGACGAAAATGATTTTGCCCTGATACGAATTCGCTACGCTGAATTGGCGCGGTGCGCCAGAGAGGATCTGCAGCGCGGCGGCAAGGACACAGGAAAACCTGAAGTCTAGCGGGGCGAGATCGTTGGAAAAACACAAAAAAAAGCCTGCGCCTGGCGGCTCACGATTTTCGACTAATTCAACAGCCTGCTGGCGGCGTGCTGCGTCTGAATCACACAACTCGAGCATTTAAAGGATTTCACTTTCATGCGTAACAGCCTCATGGCAATCGTTGGTGGCGTACTGATCCTGGCTGGAGGAGTATCGCTGTTTTATCGCGGCATCCCATACAAAAGCCGCGATGTGGTCATCGACGTAGGCCCCATCACAGCCACCGCGGTGTCCGAAAAGACGTGGCCGGTGCCGCCGATCGTCGCTGGATTGGCGATTGCAGGCGGCGTTGTACTGGTCGCCGTGGGAGCCAGAAAGACCTAGCACGAGAGCGCAGATTTAGGTTTGCCAACTTTCACAGAGGACTTGACATGACACAAGCAACAATACGACAACGGGCGATCTTCGGTGGAGTTAGCGGCGTACTGGCGCTGTTCCTGAGTGCGGCCCATGCCCAGGACACGCCGGAAGATTTTCCGTCGGTGATGGCGCGCATGCGGGCTGCCAAACCAGCGATCCAACAGCGGCAGCTCGACCTGCTCAACGCGCGCTATGATTTGGGCGAACACTCGGCACTGGGCGTGACGATGGCACGCAAGAAGCCCGTCCAGGGGCGAGTTCGGATCCGCTTGGCTGAAGGGCTGACCTGGGAGAAACTGGCCGCAATGAAACCCGCCGACATTCGCGAGCAGGACCTGTTCCCCGTCGGATTCTTGCCGCTGCCTCATCCCAATCATCCGGATGGGGGCATGCTCTTTCCGAAGTTCCATATCGACGAGATCAAGAAGCAAGAGGCTCGCGACCTGACCCGTTTCGACCTGGATTTCGATCTGCCCGATCATTTCCTGCCCGAGTTCCCACCGTCGATGTTTCTGACCACGCGCCCGGATCTCGGCGACGTGTCACAAGGGAAGCTCGTGACCATGGACAACTATTATGAACTGTTCAATGGCATCCTGAATCCGAAGCAACTGGAGGGAGTACGGCTGCTGGTGACGCCCTTCATGCAACAGCAATTCAACCAAACGGACGACCGTCGCTCGATCCGGCCCAGCCGTGGCGTGACTTGTTTTGACTGTCACGCCAATGGACATACCAACGCCTCCACACATTTGGCCGGAGACGTTCGGCCGCAGGAGTTCCGTCATCGACTCGACACGCCCACGCTGCGCGGAGTCAACATCCAACGTCTATTCGGGTCGCAGCGGGCCTTGAAGACCGTGGAAGACTTCACGGAGTTCGAGCAACGGGCCGCCTATTTCGACGGCGACATTGTGCTCGCGACTAAAAAGGGAGTCAACATCCTCGAACGCGGCAGTCAGGTCCACTTCATGGCTGAGTTTCAGGAACTGTTGGACTTCCCGCCGGCCCCCAGGCTGACAGTATTCGGTAAGCTGGACCCGAACCAGGCGAGCGAATCGGAGTTGCGCGGGGAGGCACTGTTCTCAGGCAAAGCGCAATGCGCCACTTGTCATCCTGCTCCGTATTACACTGACAACCTGATGCATAACCTGCAGGTCGAACGATTCTTCAAGCCGCAGACAGTGAACGGCCGCATGGCGTGGGCGGACGGTCCGATCAAGACCTTCCCATTGCGCGGCATCAAGGACTCGCCCCCGTACCTCCACGACGGTCGGCTGCTCACGCTCGACGACACCGTGGAATTTTTCAACCTCATTCTGGAACTCAAGTTGACAGCGGACGAGAAATCAGACCTCGTCGCGTTCCTGCGAGTCCTCTGACATTGCATTAGGGTTTGTTGTATTCATCAAGGAGAGTGATCGTGGGAATGCCTCTTGATCTGCTGTGGCTGACAATTCCGGGATATGTGGTTCTACAGGTTGTCGCGCTCATGCGCTCGTCGGGCGGCTCCCGGCTGGCTGCGGCGCTCCCGCTCTTTGGAATGCTTCCGGTCTTCGCATTCACAGGCGTCGCTCTTGTACAGGAAAGTAACTTGTGGCCGCTTTGGTTGCTGTTCACGTGCCCCGTTGCAATGGCGTACGTTGCCGTAGTCTCTCTCCGTGCCCGACGGTCGGGTACGTCAGTAGCTCCTTAGGAGACGCATCTTTTCAAGTTAAGGATAATTCCCGTGCGAAATACTATGAGCGGCTGAGCCGCGAAAGTGATGTGAGAGAGTTAAGCATCGAGAGCATTCTCGATCGGTTTCGTTTACGAACATTTCATTCGAAAAGGCAGCGTGCTATGAGCGACAAAGACATTCAGAAGAACGATCTCGTGGGCAAGACCAAGGCGATCCTGGATCACGACCACGACATGATTCACGACCTGAGCAAGCGTCTCGACGCCGTGTGGCGGTACGACCAATACATCGAGAATGCCGACGAATTCCCCGAACTTCAGCGGTTCTGGGAGGAGAGCAAGAAGATGGAACTCAAAACTATTGACCGGCTGAAGGAACTCATCCGCGAGCACGTCCGCAAGGACAACTTCTGAGCCGTGAGTGTCACGGTCGCGGGCAACAAACGCATTCCTGACCTCACCTGACGACCGCCCAACGCGGCAGTCGCAGGTGAGTTTTGTGGTTCGGCATATCATACTTCCCAATGAGGGGGTCACAAAAGGTGTCAGGAACCGTTTATTGAGAATTGAGATGGAATTGGGTAACGTATCGATATGGCAAGACCAAAACGAACAATTCCGGGTGGTTGGGTTTATCATGTGCTGAACCGAGCAAACGCGCGGATGCCGATCTTTACGAAAGATGAAGACTTCATCGCGTTTGAGCGGGTGCTAGAGGAAGCCGTGGCTCGAACCGGAATGCGGCTGCTCTCGTATTGTCTGATGGGAAATCACTGGCTGGCTGGAGCATGTCAATTCACCTCAGACAGACGCTGAACTCGCGGGCATCCGCCGCAGCGTCAATCGAGGCTCGCCGTTTTGAGATGAAACATGGGCGGCCACAGCGACCAAAAAACTCGACCTTGAAATCACCACCCGCCCACAAAAAAACAAAATCCAAACAAACGGTTCCTGACACATTTTGTGACCCCCCGCCCACAAAAAAATAAAATCCAAACAAACGGTTCCTGACACATTTTGTGACCCGCCCTTAATTGTTGTGCGACGGGCTAGTTTCCGATTCGGGACCGTGCCTCGTATTTGATAGCAGCGTCATCCAAGTGTGATTTTAGATTGGCAGCAGCATCACCGGAAAATTGAGCCGTCAGCCCAGCGAGAACGTCGTCACCGCAGTTCAGCGGCCGACAAAACGCGACAACCGAGGCGGGCGGCAATGTCCACGCCCATTCGTATTCGGTGTTTCCATGGCCGAAGATGTTCTCAACGCCAGGACCGAGGTCTTGCCCCTCGATGGTGAGCGTTCCATCAGTCGCAAGTGCCGCTCGAAGATAGCGCGAGCCAAGGTCATCGCGAGTGCGTCAAAGAATAACGGTTTGATCTGCCATTCGACGAGTCGCATAATATAGGAATTGTCTGACAACCTGTCGGACAATCACGTGATTGTCCGAAACTGCACTTTAGGTAAAAAGTTTACGACCTGCGAGTGATGGTTGTGGCTGGCGCAAACGCAGGGGCGGAGTTGCGTATGAGCAATTTGGCGGAGAAGACAAGGCAGACTTCAGTTCAACGTTTCGGTTATGTACACAGGCTGATGACATC
>JBBQSE010000144.1:0-16561 GCA_038214195.1 Planctomycetales bacterium | reverse complement strand
AGCAGGATGCTCGCAGAGCACGTCGCTGATTTCTCCGGCAGGGCCAAGGACCAGGTTAACCTTTCCGGGCGGCAGACCAATTTGATCAATCAATGAAAATAGAGCCACCATCGACAACGGCGTTTTCGAAGACGGTTTGATCACACAGCAGCAATCCGCCGCCAGCGCCGCTGAGAACTTCTTCGCCAGCATGGCCAGAGGAAAATTCCACGGTGTGATCAGGGCCGCAACGCCGGCCGGACGATAGTAAGTTGTCCAGTTGAGATCACGTGGTCGCTCCGCCAGCGGTTTTGGTTTGAGGTGTTCTACCGCGCCAGCGTAGTAACGGAAGAAACTGGCTGCATAATCCGCTTCGCCCTGAGCTTCCTTCCATGGCTTGCCGTGTTCATGCGTAATAATCCGGCCAAGCTCTTCGCGATGTTCTGTGACGAGATCAGCCAGACGACTGAGCCATTCGCGTCGTTGTTCGATTGATGCGGGCGTTGCAAGAGTGCGTGCTGCGGCATCGACGGCTCGCGTCGTTTCGACTTTGCCCATTACCGGGACAATTGCGATGGTCTCACCGGTTGCCGGATTGATGACGGGCATCGTGCGCTGAGAATCCGCCGGGCACCATTTTCCGTCGATGTAGCCGTGAGTTGTGGTGAGTAGAGGTGATTTCATCATGATTAGTACTTTCTTGAGGGATTGCCTAACGTTCGAAAAGGCGAGCGGCAGGGCGTCAGCCCTCCGAGACAGGGCAAGTTCGAATTACAGTCTCATGCTTCGAGTTGAAGGCTTTCGTTTGACCCGAGCCAGCGGCGAGGCGCAGACTTCGTGGTTTCCTCGCCCGATGGCTCGGGTCAAACTGGCACCACGCCAAAATGCGTTTTCTGAGCATGTATGCGCCTACTTGATACGTGCCTGTTCAACATCCAGATTCAACAATTCCCGGTCAACGCCGGTCATTGCTTCGAGTCCCTTTTTGTCCAGCAGGCTGACGACGATTGCCACGATGCCCGACACAACAAAGGCGGGCGGTAACTCAGACAGGGATTCGAAATGTCGGCCAACAATCGGCAGTAAGGGAGCGACAAACTTGAAGAAGGGCACGCTAAAGAATCCAGCCAGCATAGCGCACAACGCACCGCGTGCTGTTAGACGCCACCAGAAGAGCGACAGAATCATGGTTGGACAAAACGTCGCGGAAATTCCGGACCAGCCGAAGATTGTGAACCAGAATACGGTCTTCGTTTTCGACAGAATCGCCACGGAAAATGCAATCACCAACGCTGCCGCCGCCAGACCGAACGTCACGGTTCGACTGCGGCGAAGCAGCTTTTCGTCTGACATATCAGGATGCCGAACCTTCTGATAGTAGTCACGAACGAACGCGCTTGATGCCAGTACCAGCAGTGAATCGACTGTTGACATAATTGCAGCGAGGACAATGGAGATGTAGACCCCGGCAACCCAGTCCGGAACAGCCTCCTTCACTAGCATCGGAAGAACGTTTTCGCCTTTGGTGCCGAGCTGTTCGGTCAGGACTTGGCCGGGTTCCATCAAGACAGCGCGTCCTGCCATGCCAATCAGGACGGCACCGGTTGTGGCCAACATTGTCCAGATGACAGCCACGATGGCGCCGGGGCGAATTTCTTTCTTTGATCGTAATGAAAGGAATCGGACGAAGATCTGTGGTGAACCGAGGAATCCCAGGCCGATGGCGAGGAATCCCAGGATCGTAAAGAATGATTTCAGACTTTGACCGTCCGGTCCCCATAGGGAAAGCAGCGTCGGATCCTGCTGCTGAAGCTGGCTAATCGTTGGCGTGCAGCCGCCCGCTGCCGCGAGTCCGAAGAAGGGCAGCGCAACCAGTCCCAACACCATGAGCGTGCCCTGAAATACATCGGACCAGACCACCGCCACAAATCCGCCACTGACGATGTAGACCAGCACGACTGCAAAGCCGACCAATGCGCCGACGAAGTAATTCCAGCCCAGGAATCCTTCAAAAGCTGTGCCGATCGCGTGGATCTGAGCGCTCACATAAATCGTCACGAACACAACCAAAGTGAACGCGGCGACGAGGCGAATGCGCTGCGTTGTGTCACGCAATCGGGATTCCAGATAGTCGGGAATCGTGATCGAATCGTAGCGATCTGTGAGGTATTTGAATCGCGTACACAGAAAGATCCATGCGGCCGCAACACCCAGGACTTCGCCCACCACGATCCACAGGGCCTGAGCCCCAACGGTGGCTCCCATTCCCGTCAGACCGATCAGCAGCCATGCCGATTCACCCGTCGCTCGGGACGAGAACGCTGCGGCCCAGAAACCGAATTGCTTGCCACCTGCGTAGTAGTCACGCAGGTTTTTCATCCGCCTTGACGCCGCAGCGCCGATCAGAAGCAGGATGACGAGATAGATGATGATTCCAACAAGTTTCATGAGTGCAATTCGCTGCAATATGCCGTTTCACAACTGGCTTGAGGACGGGCTTTTATGATGAATTATGACCATCTCCATTAGCCGCCACGCGCTAGCGTCCGGTTGTCCGACAACACAGAAAACCGGACGCTAGCGCGTTCCGGCTGATCAGGCTGGCCTTGGAACAACGGGACAATCGAACGTCTTTCACTTCCGGGTCAAAAAGTTGGTGGAGTGCAGGTGCTGACGATCTCGCATTCCACCTTGCCGATGTTTCGAAAGCGATGCGGCAGGCGGCTGCTAAAGTAATAGCCATCCCCCGCGTCGAGTATTTCACATCGTCCGCCAACCGTGATTTCAATCTGGCCGCGCACGACAACGCCAGCCTCTTCGCCATCGTGGGTCAGCATGTCAGATCCGGTGTCGCCAGCCGGTGCGTACGTTTCGTGAAGAACTTGTAATTTACGATTCGACATGCTGCCGCCGACCTGTCGCAGCACGACTCGTTCGTCGGCGATACGTGTCATCTCGTGGGCGCGAAAGAAGACTTGCGTATCTTTTTCGAAATCGGTCGCAAAGAATTCTGCGAGGGACATCCGAAAAGGCTCAAGAATCTTTTTTAGTGACGCGACTGAGGGACTGACTCGATTTTGCTCAATCATCGAAATGGCACCATTTGTCACACCAGCCAGCTTCGCCAGCTTCCGCTGAGACATCCCGTGCTGTTGCCGTAAACGGAGTAGTTTCGTCCCCAGATCGCCGGAATTGAGTTCATGGGCGGCAGGGCTGGGCTCGACAGACTCGGCGTTATTGTTTATCATTTTGCACACCTGCTGAAATGAGACGACTTTTGGGCCAATTGACGGCCTGTTATAGACAATGTTGCTCAATATATCAATCGCTTTTGAGGTAATTGAGGCTGAGCAGCGGGATGTAGTTCTGGAGAATTGGCCTGTATGGGAATTAATGAGGACTTGATTGCTCGCCGACTGGCGGTGACGCCGCGTGGTATTCCAATGTCGACTTCTGCAGTCGTAGATTCTGCTCACGGTGCGACACTCATCGGACTGGACGGCAGTGAGCTGATCGACTTTGCCAGTGGCATTGGTGTCATGAATGCCGGGCATTGTCAGCCATCCGTTATCGAAGCAATTCAGCAGCAGGCATCAAAGCTGTTACACACCGGCATTCATGTGGCGACGTATGAGCCCTATGTTGCGCTGTGCGAAAAACTTGCGGAGTTGTTGCCTCACGGAGACCGCACGAAAGTGATGCTGGTGAATTCTGGCGCTGAAGCCGTAGAGAATGCGATCAAGATTGCGCGACAGGCGACAAATCGACCGGCCGTCCTTTGTTATACCGAAGGCTTTCATGGTCGGACGCTGATGGCGATGTCGTTGACGTCTAAGTTTGGGTACAAAATCGGCTGCGGTCCCTACGCTCCGGAAGTTTATCGTCTGCCGTTCCCCAACCATTTTCGCTACGGCGACGGACTGAGCGAAGCGGCTTTTGTGGAGCGTGAGTTGTGTCGTTTTCGTGAATCTCTGGTCAATACCGTTGCGGCGGAGCAGCTTGCGGCAGTTCTGCTGGAACCCGTGCAGGGAGAAGGCGGATTCATTCCGGTGCCTGTGGCTTACCTGCGCGGACTTCGCGAGCTTTGTGATGAGCATGGCATCTTGCTCATTCTGGACGAAGTACAGTCTGGTTTTTGCCGAACCGGACGGTGGGCGGCTTATGAACATTATGATGTCGTGCCGGACATTTCGACATGGGCCAAATCGATGGGAGGCGGTCTTCCCATTGGTGCTGTTATCGGCAAGGCAGATGTGATGGATGGAGCTCGGCCCGGCACAATTGGTGGCACTTATGGTGGCAATCCGGTTGCGTGCGCGGCCTCTTTGGCCACGATTCGAATCATGGAAGAACAGAACCTGGGATCGCGTGCAATGCAGGTCGGTCGGCGCGTGATGGATCGCTTTCGGGGACTTCAGAAACTCTATCCTCAATGGATTGGGGATGTCCGCGGACTGGGGGCGATGGTGGGAATGGAATTCGTCAGGAATGGCGATCCCCATAACCCGGCGACGGAATTTGTCGGCGAAGTGATCAAAGGCTGCGTGAGTCGCGGATTGCTGCTGTTGAGTGCCGGAATCTACGGCAATGTCATTCGATTCCTGGGGCCAATCGTGATCACTGATGAGCTTCTTGATCGCGGCCTTGACATTTTGGCTGAAGAAGTTGCAAGTGTTGCTGAACGGCATGCGTAGCAAGACAGCGATTTATTGGGAACATCGTGAGCGGCAAGGCGCTCGCCTCCGATGTTCTGCACGATGCTGTGAACAAATCCTCGGTTCGCGCATTGCGGAACACTGCTGCCAAACCATGAATACATTTACAAAACTTTCAGGAGACACAAGTTGAGTCCATTTGCAATCGGCGGCCTTCAGATGAACGTATCGGGCGTTCGCGACAATCTTCCCTATCTTCAGGCGAAGCTTGACTATTTCATGTATCTGTTCCCCTGGGTTCAGATGGTGGTGTTCAGTGAGCTGGCTGCGTATGGCCCCAATCCTGCGAAAGCAGAGCCTCTTCCCGGCCCGGCAGAACGCAAGTTTCAGGAAATGGCGGCAAAGCATAAAATCTGGATGGTCAATGGATCGCTGATCGAAATGCTGAATGGCGCGAAATACAACACGCTGTCCGTCATCGACCCGACAGGAAAAGTGATCGGTCGCTATCGCAAGATATTTCCCTTTCTGCCTTATGAAGAAGGAATTACAAGCGGCAGTTCGTTTTTCGTCTTTGACATTCCTGAGGTCGGACGCTTTGGAGTTTCGATTTGTTACGACATGTGGTTCCCGGAGACCTCGCGTGTCCTCGCCAGTATGGGCGCAGAAGTCATTTTGCATCCAACACTGACAACAACAATTGATCGCGACGTCGAACTGTCCATTGCGCGGACAACGGCGGCGATAAATCAGTGTTTCATGGTTGATATCAATGGAGCTGGCGACGGCGGCAATGGACGATCGATCATCTGCGGGCCGGCAGGCGATGTGTTGCATCAGTTTGGTTCGACTGAAGAACTCGTTCCGCTGGAAATTGATCTCGGCCGCGTCCGCCGGTATCGAGAAGTCGGCCTGCGCGGTCTCGGTCAGCCATTGAAGAGTTTTCGTGATTCGGAAGTCGTGTTCCCGGTTTACGCACCAGGTGGCAAGAAAACCGAGTACCTGAATTCACTGGGACCGCTTGCCAAACAATCGCGAGGTTCGCGACTGGGACTGGATGACGAGCCGTCCGCTTCGTAAGAAGCCCTGAACGCCCGGAAAGATGTTGACTTGAAAAGTCGTCGTTCGCTCTGCGAACGAGGCGGACTGCAAGCCGGTACTCGCATTTCGTTCGCAGAGCGAACGACGACTATTTCTGATTCGAAAGAATACCTGACAAGAAATTTGTTATGTCGGACTCATCACACGATTACTTTGATCTCGAATTACTCAATCCAGCCAACGTTGCCATGTACAACGTGGCGCGATTACGAACTGATATGTGGCATTTCCTCCGCGACAGCGCTCGGCGGCTTTATCGCATTTCAAAAACGGCAACCGCGTCTGCGACCTCAGATGTGATGTGGCTGACAGATGCCTGCACGGAAGTCTTCAACTTCCTCGGAACAATTGAAGAGGCGTTTGTTTTTCCTGGCCGACCGGCACTGGAACAGGTGTTCGTCTCCTTTGAGCAAAAGCGGTACGAAGACTTCGCACGGCAAACACTCCGCATGGTCCGAATGATGTCAAACGGTCTGTACCGTAAACTGGATCTCACGGTATCAAGACTGACCGACTACGGGGATCTGCTGAATGTCGCCAAACTGAGCGACGAAATTCATGCGCGCATCCGCCAGGAAAGGCGACCGTACTTTCAAGTGATGTTCGTGGATGACATCACGGAATCCGAAGCCAAGCAATTGCGTCGTCAACTTCGTGATTTACGTCGTCCGGATGACATGTTCTTCTATGAAATGGTGGTCGCGAGATCATTTGAAGATGCGTTGATGTGCGTGCTGCTGAACCCTGACATTCAGACGTGTGTTGTGCGATACAGCTTTCCGTTTCAAACCGCAAACCGCTTCAAGCTGTTGGAAGAAATTCATTCGCTGCTGCACATTGATCCGCTGGAAATCGAAACACTGATGCCAACGGAGCGCAGTCTGAGACTGGGAAAAGAACTGAAATCGCTGCGTCCGGAACTGGATTTGTTTCTCGTCACGGACGCACCGGTGGAGAGCATTGTCGGCGAACCAAGCCGCGCGTTTCGCCGTTCGTTCTATCACCAGGAGAATTTTCAGGAGTTGCATCTGAGCATCATTAAAGCCGTTAACGAACGCTACGAAACGCCGTTCTTCAATGCGCTGAAGAAGTACAGCGAGAAGCCGACCGGCATGTTTCATGCGTTGCCGATTTCGCATTCAGCGACCATTGTCCGGTCACACTGGATTCGTGATATGGGTGAATTCTACGGCCAAAAAGTTTTTCAGGCCGAGACTTCGGCGACGACAGGTGGGCTGGACTCGCTGCTGCAGCCCGCAGGTTCACTGCGTGATGCCCAGGAGCGCGCCGCCCGCGCGTTTGGCGCAAAACGGACGTATTTTGTGACCAATGGAACGTCCACCGCAAACAAGATTGTGATGCAGGCCATCAATCGGCCAGGAGACATCGTGCTGCTGGCACACGACTGCCACAAATCGCATCCCTATGCTGTGATTCTGGCCGGCTCACATCTGGTCTATCTGGACGCGTACCCGCTGCCGCAGTATTCCATGTACGGCGCTGTGCCGCTGGTCGAGATTAAGCGACGACTGCTGGAACTCAAGCATGCCGGCAAGCTGGACCGGGTGCGGATGCTGCTGCTGACGAACATCACGTTTGACGGCGTCGTCTACGACCCGGCCCAGATCATGGAAGAAGTGCTGGCGATCAAACCCGACATGATTTTTCTGTGGGACGAGGCCTGGTGCGCCTACGCACGGTTTTCTCCGATTCTGCGCCGCCGAACTGCGATGTGGGCGGCTGGCTTCCTGCGCAATCGATTTGCCAGCAAAGGCTATCGCCACGAATACCAAAAATGGAAAGCAGAATTTGACGCACTTGATCACAGCGACGACAGCAACTGGCTCAAGCGAGGTCTGATGCCGGATCCGGACAAAGCCCGCGTTCGGGTCTACGCGACTCATTCCACGCACAAGACGTTGACCGCGCTGCGGCAGGGTTCGATGATTCATGTTCACGATCAGGACTTTGAACACAACGCTCGCAATGCCTTCAATGAAGCGTATATGACACACACGTCAACGTCGCCCAACTATCAGATTCTGGCATCGCTGGATGTGGGACGTCGGCAGGTCGAACTGGAAGGCTACGAAATGGTAGGTCGCAGCATCGAACTGGCGATGATGCTCCGTGAACGCATTGATTCCGATCCACTCATTGGAAAATACTTCAGCGTCCTCCGCCCCAAAGAAATGATTCTGGAGCAGTACCGACCGTCCGGCCTGGAAACGTACTTCTGCAAGGAGACCGGCTGGGGAAGCATGGACAAGGCCTGGCTGTCGGACGAATTCGTCCTGGATCCGACACGGGTGACTTTGTATGTCGGTCGGACCGGGATGGACGGTGATACATTCAAACAAATGCTGATGAATCGGTTTGACATCCAGATCAATAAAACATCCCGCAACACCGTGCTGTTCATGATTCACATCGGGATGACGCGCGGCACGATCGCCCATCTGGTTAACGTGCTCACGGAGATTGCGCGTGATCTGGACGACAAGCTGGATCGCTGGAGCAAAGTCGAACTGAAAGCGTACGAGGCGCAAGTGCGATCGTTGACTGAGGATCTGCCTCCGCTGCCGAATTTCAGTCATTTCCATCCCGCATTTTTGACATCGCCCAACAGTACAACGCCGGAAGGGGATCTGCGGCGGGCCTTTTATCGAGCCTACGATGACAAGGCGTGTGATTTCATCAAACTCGAAGACGGCTCGCTGCTGGCGGCTATTGAGTCCGGTCAGGAAGTTGTCTCTGCCGCATTCATCACGCCTTATCCGCCGGGATTTCCTGTGCTCGTACCAGGGCAGGTGATCACCCGCGAGATTGTGCAGTTCCTGATGGCTTTGGATGTGAAGGAAATTCACGGTTATGAGCCGACGTTCGGACTTCGAGTGTTCTCAGCTGAAGACCTGAGACAGGAAGATGAACGGGCAAACGGACAGCGAATTACGAAGAGTTGACCTGCTTAGGCAAGTGGGCTGTCAGTTTAGTCAGCGGCAAGGCGCTAGCCGCCGGTGTTTGGCATTCAGATCATCGAAAAGACCGGCGGCTAGCGCCTTGCCGCTCAGAATCACCAACGCAGCGATTTCTCGCCAACCAATCAATCTGTAAATTTTTACCTTTAGCAAGGAGCAATCCATTATGACATCGACCCCAGCCCGTACCCTTCGCGGCATTCCGGACATTCGCCTGTTCTTCCACCGCAATGAAACACCGATCTACTTCATCAGCGCGACCAATTTCAATCTGCTGGGGATCGACGAATGGGTCCGCAATTTTCGATTCATCAGCTACATCGACTGCTTTGACGGTCAGCACCCGAGTGTCTTTTCTCCGGCGGAGATTCCGCATCGACCATTTACGTCGATCGAAGATATCAACAACTACCTTCTGGAACACAAGGAGGTCGTCGATTACATTCGCAGCCGAACCAAGGGCGGAAATGCGGGTAAAGCCGTCTTCCTGTTTTTCGACGATCAGACTGAGCAGCTCTGCGAACAACTGGGGCTGGAAGTCTGTTTTCCCAAGGCAAAGCTGCGTCAGGAAATTGATAACAAGATCATGACCACTCGGATCGGTGATCGAGCGGGCATTGCCAGCGTTCCCAACGTATTGGCGAAACTGGAAAGTTACGAGCAGATGCGTGAACTGACCGGTCACCTCGGCGAACACGTCGTGATACAGACTGCGTTCGGAGATTCCGGCCACACGACCTTCTTTATCTCAAATGAATCCGACTGGAATAAGCACGCCGAAGAGATCAAGGCGGACCCTGAAGTCAAGATTATGAAGCGCATTAAATGCCGTGGATCAGCGCAGGAAGCCTGCGTAACGCGGCACGGCACGATTGTTGGTCCACTCATGACGGAACTCGTCGGCTTCAAAGAACTGACACCGTATCGCGGAGGCTGGTGCGGCAATGAAGTGCTGGCAGAAGCGTTTTCTCAGGAAGTCCGTAACAAAGCGTGCGACATGACGTTTCGCTTTGGAGAGGAGCTCCGCAAGCTCGGTTATCGCGGCTACTTTGAACTCGACTTCCTGCGCGACCTCGACACGGATGAGCTCTACCTGGGCGAAGTCAATCCGCGCGTGACAGGAGCCAGTGCGATGACGAATCTGGCCGCGTTTGCCCACTCGGATGCGCCGCTGTTTCTGTTCCATCTGCTGGAGTGGGCCAACGTCGATTTTGAACTCGACGTGGAAGAATTGAATGCCCGCTGGTCGGACCCTGCCAACATTGACAGTTGGGGACAACTGGTTATTAAGCACACGGCCGATTCCGTTGAACTCATCACTTCGGCACCGCAAACCGGCATTTGGAAACTTCATGACAATGGTCAAGTTGAATACGTTCGCATGCAGACGCATCGACGTACAGTGGACTCCGAACAGGAAGCATTTTTCCTCCGCATCGCGAAACCCGGCGACTACAAATACGAAGGAGCCGACCTGGGTATTCTGATTACGCCCGGTCGTCTGATGACGGAGGAGTTCGAACTCAATGATCGAGCTCGCGCCTGGACAAAGGGAATTCTCAGCCAATTCGTGTCGCGTCCGCTGCAGCCGAAGGAAACAGTGGTCGCTGAAGAAATTGCTGAGGTTGGCAATTTCAAGATGATGTGATAAAGCCTCGTTCCAGGGCTCCAGCCCTGGAACGCCCTGCCCTGGAGGCTCCGCCTCCAGATTTTAAACGGGAGGCAGGAGCCTCCTGGCAGTGTGTTCCGAGGCTGGAGCCTCGGAACAAGAAAGGATGCGTGTCATGATCATCGATGTGCCAGGAACGTAATGGAACCCACGGAATCAAAGTTGCTTTGCATTTCGGAACTCATGCCTGGCGAAAAGTGGCGTGGGTTGTTCGAACGTTCGTGGCCAGCTTATCGTCAATGGTTTCTGCGAGAAGGCGATTATGCGCGGCCGAGATTCCTGACGTGCGAATCAGCGCTCAGAACGTATATGCCGGAACTCTTACCGACGTATCAACGCCTTGTCGAACTGGCGGGCGGCAGCGACCAGGCAGCCCGCTTTCTGAGTCTCTACCGACCAACTCCGTACATGACAGGATGTTCGCAGGCCGTTTGGAAACGAGATCAGCCATTCCTGATTCGCAACTACGATTACCCGGCAAAGCTGTGGGAAGCCACATTGCTGCACACGGCCTGGAACGGCCGTCAGGTCATTGCGATGAGCGATTGCCTGTGGGGAGTTCTGGACGGCATGAATGAAGACGGACTTGCGGTCTCGCTGGCATTTGGCGGCCGCAAGATTGTTGGCGATGGGTTTGGAATTCCATTGATCCTGCGTTACATCCTGGAATTCTGCGACACGACGGCTCAGGCAACGGAAGTACTTTGTCGAGTCCCCAGCCACATGGCTTATAACGTCACTGTGCTGGACAAGTCAGGAGCCCATGCCACTGTTTTTGTATCACCGGATCGGGAAACAGTGGTCTCACGGCAGCGGCATGCAACAAACCATCAGGGCACCATCGACTGGCCTGAACATGCGATCGCGACGGCCAGTGTTGACCGGGCATATTTTGTATCGGTCCGCCTCGACGACGAACGAGAAACCCGTGAGCGTTTTGTGAGCCGCTTTTTGGAACCACCTCTCTACCAGCGAAAACACCATTTGGGCTGGGGGACACTCTATACGGCGATCTACAGTCCCACCACTGGACAGTTCACCTGCTGCTGGCCCAGTTACAGTCTGCATCAGGACTTCGCCAATTTCAGCGAGCAAACCCTGGCCCTGCGATTCACATAGAGGGCATGCGCCGCTTCATTGGTCTCGATAGGCTGCATGGCACTGCTTGCAGGATTTTTGAAGAGATGCCAGGGATCCTGAGGCGACGATGCTGTCATTGGCTTTAAGAGCTTCATGCAGCTTCAATGCCTCTGCGTCCGATTCGGTCAGCCACTTGCGAAACGTGTCATCGTATTCGGCAGCGTGTACTTCCCCGGACAATTGGCGACTAATCTCGTACAGACTTTCGTGCAGTTGGAGGGCTTGCTGCGTGGCGATCAGATCCGGCTGATCGGGTGGTGATTTCCAGTCCAGCGCTGCGGAGAGTTTCAGGTTGTCGAAGGTGCGATCGATTGTCGCCATCGCGGCGGGCAGGGATTGCACCTCCGCGATCTCGACCAGTTTTGGCAGAGCCATGTCAGCGGACGGAATGGCGTAAAGTTCGACATCGCGCCAGAGTCCGGGATAATCGCGACTGGTTCCGGCCTTTTCCAGGATGGCGAGTCCGCCTTTTGCATCCGTAATTTTTTTCGCGTGGCAGATGATGGCGACGGCAGCAGGGCCGCGATGTTTACCGTGATGGCAATGGACGTAGAGCGGTGTCGCTGATTCCTTTGCGACGCGCGTCAGTGACAGCTGTGCGGCGGATGGTATCGCGTCATAACCGAACGGGATATGGACGTACCGGATGCCGTATTCTCTGGCCAGCGCGACATTTGGCGTAGCACCATCGACGCTGACGATTGTGCGAATTCCAAGTTTCCGCAGACTTTCAAACGCGTCGTTGCCATCTGGCTCGCTGCCGGAATAAACGTCCTTCGACAGCCGCATCAGGTTATGCAGACCGGGCAACGCGTGAGGTGGTTCCTGGTCGGCTGTCGGTGGAGGCTCGAGAGCGTTGCCGATAAAGATCGTGCAGAGGATGAGGCTGAGCCAACGCATTTTCAAATTGCTTTTTCAAGATCTTTGGTTGTAGCTGAACTCGACTTACTCGCGGTAGGACGGGCACTTCTGCCCGTCTTGGTTCTATGACGGGGAGAAGTGCCCGTCCTAATTGGACAGCGCCACTTTTGGCGAAAACCGAGAGTTTTGCAGCCCGAAGCGTCAGCGAGGGATTGTTCCTCAACTCGTTCCCTCGCTTACGCTTCGGGCTACAATTGGACCCAAAGTGGCGCTGTCCGACTAAGGAAAATTTATTTCCGCCGCTCGCGCAACGAACGGAATCGAGAGTCCCGAAACCCCGGAAATTGTCTGCAAAAACGGACTCAAATTCTTCGGAATCCCGCAAAATTCTGCCAGGATCGGCAGGTTGTTGTCGAATGGCCCGCCTTGCACAGGAATTTTACACAGATTTTCTGAGCCCCGGCTTGCTTGCGTCGTTCTGAAACAATGAACTGTGGCTTCCCGCCAATGCCTTTGACGAAGAACACATCTTATGCTGTCCGAAGAACTTGAACGACTGCAGCACTTGCGCGACGCAGGAACTCTCACCGAAGCTGAGTTTCAGCTTGCGAAGCAGCGCCTGCTGCAGGGAGCGAATCCCGATCCAGGGTACGGATTTCCGCAAGGTCAGCCGACCAGCGTCACTGGCAGAATTCACGGGCTCGAAGAAAGGACCTGGTGCATGCTGATGCACCTGTCGCAGTTGCTCACGATCTCTGGCATCGGCGTTGCGGCGCCAATCATCATGTGGGCGATCAGTAAAGATGATTCCCGTGCGGCCAACCGGCATGGACTGGTGATCGTCAA
This sequence comes from Planctomycetales bacterium, assembly GCA_038214195.1. GTDB lineage: Bacteria > Planctomycetota > Planctomycetia > Planctomycetales > Planctomycetaceae > SXXK01. Next base: position 3,332 of record JBBQSE010000144.1, on the reverse strand, counting down.
CTGGTATTTGAGCGCCCTCATCTACGGGCTCGTTTCCGGAGCTCTCTTTTTTATTCTTATTGGCATCCCAATGGCTCTTGCTTTGGTTGCGCTAACGGTGATCTTTCCGATCATCGGCGCGATGAAAGCCAACGAAGGCACGTTGTGGAAGTATCCGCTGTCGATTCAGTTCTTCGATCCGGATGCCGTGTAATTATCCGACTTCGTAAGTCACGACGCCATGCCGTTGCGCGCGGCTGATGCGATCAGTCGCGTACAGTCCTGCAAGGATGAATTCCACGCACGACGCTCGCACAGCAGCATCGGCGGCGGCGTTCACCTCGAAGGCTTTGTCCCAGACCGGCGGCACGCGCTTCAGCAGCGTTTCATAGTGGGCGCTGGGCAGCATGTCGCCGACTTCGATCTTGACGCCTTTCGAAAAGATCTGCGCAATCGACTCCAGGCCGTGCTGCTCGACATATTCCTCAAACACGGACTTGATCGCTTCCGCTGTCACCGCATCCAGTACCTGCCGTTCGTTCATCTGATGACTGCTCATGAGATCAACTTCCAGCTTGCCCAGAGATGACGAATACAGGTGCCCGAGATCGCTGATTCTTGGCACGGCTGGCTTCTCACCCAGCACGCAGCCGCGTCGTCGAGCGCTGGCAATCATCGTTTGGTAGTTGGCGATACTGAATCGAGCGCTCACGCCGGACTGCTGGTCGATGTAGCGACTCTTGCGAGCCGCGCGGCTGATTTCTTCGATGATCTGTTTCATAAAGAACGGGACGACAATTGGGAAATCGCCGTCCAGCGGCAGTTCGCACTCCTGTTCCATGATCTGGATGCCCGTATCCCGTTCGGTCGGATAATGAGTCCGAATCAGGCTGCCAATACGGTCCTTGAGCTGTGGGATAACCTTGCCGCTGCGATTGTAGGTGGCGGGATTGGCGGAAAACAGAATCATCACATCCAGATCAAACTGTACGGGGTAACCACGAATCTGGACGTCGCGTTCTTCAAGAATATTGAACAACCCGACCTGCACCAATTCGTCAAGTTCCGGCAGTTCGTTCATCGCGAACAGACCGCGATGCATGCGGGGGATGAGTCCAAAGTGCAACGCATCCTCGGCGGACATACTGGTTCCGGACGCTAGTTTTGCCGGATCAATTTCGCCGATGATGTCGGCAAATTTCGTCCCCGGAGCGAGTCGTTCGGCATAGCGTTCTTGACGCGGCCCCCCGGGGGGGGGGGGGTGATCCGGGGACAATTCAGCAAGGCAGCGTTTGCCCTGAGATGTAATGGGTTTGTAAGGATCTTCGTGAACCGGACAACCGGGGAGGTCCAGATACGGGATGAATTCGTCCAGGAATCGCGGCAGGGCTCGCATCATGCGACTTTTTCCCTGCCCCTTTTCACCGAGAAACAAAACATCGTGCCCTGCGAGCAGAGCCAGACTGATTTCCGGGATGACGGTGTTCTCGTAGCCCACGATCCCCGGAAACAGCTCCGCACCACTGGCGAGCATTGTCTGAAAGTTCGTGCGAATTTCGTCTTTGACAGTTCGCGATTTCCAGCCGCTGGAGGTCAGTTCGGCAAGGTTCGCCGGGCGATTTGTTGAAGTCATGTTGAATGATCCAGTACAAAATTGAATGGCTCCGGGGAGAAGTCGCGGAAGCTGAATCGATTGTAGACACGTCCTGCGTTCGGGGCGACCCGCAATGGCCAGATCTGCCGTTTCGAGATCGCATCGAGCGGAAGATAGATGTACGTCAGCCTTTCCAGGCTGACATGGAAATACGACAGGTCAGGCTGGAAAGCCTGACGTACTTCCGACAGTAATTTTCTGCTCGATACTTAATCGACTACAACCAGGGTCTCAGGTCGCCAATGTGGAATCCCATTCAAACGATTCCGTTCCTCGAATCGCGCTCAGCCAATAGGCCGAGCTGGTGATCTTCAGGCGGATCGACGTTTTTTCGGATGAGTCCACCGCGACTCCCCAGATGATGGAATTCGCGTCAGCAATCTTGCCCGTCGCAATCTGATCGCCGAACAGGCGATTCAGAATGGCTGAACCATCCATTCCGGCCGAGAGCAGTCGGACAAGCAGCGCCCGATCCATCGAATCTTCAAACACCGCAAGATTGGCCACGTCGTCCGTTTCAATGCTCAATGAGACCCGCAGTGCGTCGGGTGTCGGGAACTCTGACCCGTTGACAGCGTTAAGCAGGCTGGCAACGTTGAACATCGTGTGATGAAACTCCAGGTCCCCTGCCTGTTCCCATAGTCGTTCATGCTGACTTTCGATGCTGTAGTTTCTGATTTGGCCTTCGCTGAGTTTCGTGCCCAGTTTGTACGTCAGCAGCACGGCTGCGGCTTCCGGCGGCTCGAGATCCTGCAGAGCCAGCAGGCACATTTCCCGGAGTTCCCCGGGAGCGATCTGAGCCGCTCCATCGACCCCCTGTTTCTTCAAAATGGCAACGTAGTCGGCCTCACTCCAGCCGTCTTCCAGTTCGGTAAGTTCTTCAAAATCATCGACTGCCACACGGTATTTCGTCATTTGGGTTCCAGAAAAGAGGAGTGAAGAGCTGGCCAAGTATAGCAGGGGGCGCAGTCACGGCAGGTCGGCAAGATTCCTGTTTCCTCAAATCCCGTCAACCAAATTCCGCTATTCAGGCGATCGCCATGCGCAACGCTGAATGCTAGAATCCTGGCTGCCAAAAAATTGCGATTCAACACTGGTCGAACATTGGCTAAACCTCTTTGTTCGACGCATAATCTGCGGGTTCAAGGGGTCGGTCCGTGCGGCCCCAGTTTTTCAGAGTCGGTTGCGGCATTTGGCCGGTTCCGAATCTTGCAATCTTACCGTGCCTTTCAGCCCAAGATGATGGCTCCCGCGTAATGCATAAAGTTGTTGTTGAAGAGCCTTACAAGTTTGTGCCGCCCTATCGCGGAAAGTGGCTTTCGTGGATGTTTCGGCTCTGGCTGAAACCCTATCTGCGAAAAAGTTACGGCATCGTCAAATGCACGTATGAAGGTCTGGATCATGTTCGGGAGTCGATAAAAGCCGGACACGGGATTTTGCTCTGCCCCAATCATGCTCGCGATTCCGATCCGATGCTGATCGGGATGCTGTGCCGCGCCATTCCAAGTCACGTGTTTTCGATGGCCAGCTGGCACATCTTTAAGCAAAGCTGGCTGGAGGCTTTTGTCGTCCGGCGGCTGGGAGGATTCAGCGTCTACCGGGAAGGGATGGATCGTCAGGCACTGGACACTTCCGTCAAAATTGTCGTGGACGCGGAACGTCCGCTGGTCATCTTTCCGGAAGGCGTCATCTCACGCAC
>JBBQSE010000143.1:0-16598 GCA_038214195.1 Planctomycetales bacterium | reverse complement strand
CGTCAGCCCTCCGAGGACTCAGACGACGCAAAGGCTCGGAGGGCTGACGCCCTGCCGCTCGCCGAAACCATCGTCGAACGCCTCGACTTTTCCAAATGCGAATTCCAACCCACAGGCGCGCACGGCATGCTGTGGGCCTTCGATTCGCTCTACTTCTGCTGCAACGGCGGCCCCGGCAGCGGTCTGTATCGAGCCCGCGATACCAACGGCGACGACCAGTTTGACGAATGCGTCAGGCTGAGAGAAATTCCCGGCGGAGGCGAACACGGGCCGCATTCGATTCGATTGTCTCCGGACGGCAAACGGATTTTCCTCGTCGCCGGCAATCACACTCCACCGCCGTTCAAAGCCGGTGAAGAAGCAACAAACAAAGACTACAGCAGCCGCATTCCTACGAACTGGGGCGAAGATCTGCTGCTGCCGCGCATGTGGGACGCGAACGGACATGCGCGCGGAATTCTGGCTCCCGGTGGCTGGATTGCCAGCACCGATCCCGACGGCAAGACGTGGGACATCTTCAGCATCGGCTATCGCAATCCCTACGACATGGCGTTTAACGCCGACGGCGAACTGTTCGCTTACGACGCCGATATGGAATGGGATGTTGGCAGTCCGTGGTATCGCCCAACGCGAGTCGTCCATGCCACCAGCGGCAGCGAATTCGGATGGCGCAGTGGCACGGGCAAATGGCCCGAATACTACATTGACAGCTTGCCCGCTCTGGTAGATATCGGCCCAGGCTCACCTGTCGGCGTTGACTTCGGTTACGGCTTAAAGTTTCCGGCGAAGTACCAGAAAGCTCTGTACAGTTGCGACTGGACGTTCGGGACAATGTACGCCGTCCACATGGAACCTCATCTCAGCAGTTACAAAGCGACGAAGGAAGAATTCGTCGCGAGGAATGCCTTGCCACTCACGGACGTTGCCGCCGGACCGGACGGAGCACTCTATTTTTCAGTTGGCGGACGCGGGACGCAGTCAGAGTTGTATCGGGTGACTTATGTCGGTGACGAATCAACGGCCCCGGCGGACTTGCATGAATCGAAGTTTGCGGACAATCGGGATGCTCGACACAAGATTGAAGAGATGAACCGCCCCTCATTGACCATGGAAGAATTCCAGGCCTCAGACAAAACGGTCTCTGCAACACCGGAACAGTTTGCAGCCGACCGTGTGCTTCGATTCGCAACGCGAAGGGTGATTGAGCATACATTCATGCAACCATACCTTATGCGTGGCCTCCAGAAGACGGATCGCACGCCGCAGGCTTTTGAAATGGTTGTTGCCGCCTGTCATCAGCAGTATGACAACGACGAACAGAAAGCGGAGTTCCAGTCTGCGTGTTTTGATGCCCTAAAGCGGGTGAACTTTCAAAGTCTTCCTGCAGACCAGCAGTTGGATTACCTGCGTTCGTTGTCGCTGGTCTTCATCAGACTGAGTCCGACTGACAACTCCGAAGGCGAGCAAAAAGTACAACCCCCGACCGATGCCGACAGTGCCGCGTTTCTTTCGGCATTGGACTCGCATTTCCCAACCGGCAATCGCAACATTGACCGCGAACTGTGCCAAATGCTCGTCTATCTGAATTCGCCCACTGTCGTCGCCAAAACTGTGGCCCTGATGAATCAGCCACCGCAGCGAGAAGAGATCGACATGGGCGGCCTGCTGACTCGAAATCGAGGGTACGGCAGTGCCATCAAGGCGATGATGGACAATCAGCCGGACAAGCTGCAAATGTGGTTTGCGTTCTGCCTGCGAGTCGCCAAAGTTGGCTGGACTCCCGAACTTCGCGGTGACTACTACCGCTGGTTTGGCGGGGCTCAGAAATGGTCCGGCGGTAACAGCTTCCGAAAATTCCTGGAAAACATCGAAGGCGAAGCTTGGGATATTACGCCGTTCAATGATCGGGTGCTGGTCGAAAAAATGGGGGCGCGCACGCCATACAAGGCACCCGTCTTGCCAAAACCTGCTGGTCCTGGCAAAGAATGGACGCTCGAAGAAGTTCGGTCTCTTGCGGCCGACCACATGAAGAACCGCAACTTTGTCAACGGGCAGAAGATGTTCGCGGCCACGCGCTGCATTCTGTGCCATCGCTTCGCGGGAGACGGCGGTGCCACCGGCCCGGATTTGACTCAATTGGCAGGCCGCTTCAGTTTGGATGCGTTGACCGAAGCCACAATGGATCCGAGCAAGATTATCAGCGACCAGTACAAGGCCAGCACGGTCCTCACCAAAGATGGCAAGACCGTCAGCGGTCGCATCGTGTCTGAAAATGAAAAACAGATCAGTGTCCTCACCGATCCGGAAGACAGCACGAAAGTGATCGACATTCCGAGAGCCGACATCGACGAAGTGGTGGATTCCACAGTCTCGATCATGCCAAAGGATCTGCTGAAACCTTTGAACCAGGATGAAGTGCTGGACCTGCTGGCGTATCTCCTGTCTCGCGGCAACGAGAAGGACGCGATGTTCCGGAAATAATACGATGCCGAAACATAAGGTACGCTGCACCGGTTGCGACAAAAATCTGCAGTTCGAAGATCGGCACATTGGACGGAAGGTCAAGTGCCCGAACTGCGGTGCTGCAGTGATGCTGGCAGTTGCTGCGGAGGTCACCAAACCGCGCGATGAGATTGATGATCCGTTTCTGGAAGACGCTGCTCCGCCGCCGGTGCGCAAGAAAAAAGTGCCCGGCGGAAAGCAGGCATCTCGTTCCGGCGTTTCTAAGTCTCCCGCTCCAGTGCCGAAGAACTCCTCACGAAATTCGGTACCAGAGCCCGAACAGGAGCCAGTCGATGCTCCAAAGGAATCTTCGCCGGATGACCTGGCCGCCGATTGGTTGGCCGACGAATCGTACCGCGACAGATCCTCGGGCGAACCCTACATTGATGAACTGGGACTTGGCGAACTGGACGTTCTTCGAACCGACGACTGGAGTGTTCCAGGGGAATTGCCGCCAGCAAAACGGAGTACGGTCAAGAAAAAATCAACGAGTTCCATTGCCGCAATCGGCGAATCCGCTGTGTCGGAGAAACGAAAACCCGCGCGAGGATTTTCTGACGAACTCGATTCCGAATCTCCGTCGTCCCGCCGCTGGCTGATCTACTGTCTGTTCTTCGCCACTCTGATTCCGCTGGGGATCAACGTATTGATCGCTGCCGACGACGATCTCGATACTCGGATCAATCAATCGCTCGAACAGGCGGACGAAAACGGCGAATTCCCCGACATGGCCATTGAAGAAGGCGTCCCGATCAGTCGTGACGATTTGATTGACGCATTGCCGGACGGACGCGTCCAGGGAGCGTTCCTCGGACGTGACACATGGGTCCACTGGATGTTTGCGGGCGTCAGCGGTGTTGGATTCACCACCCTGTTTCTGTCACTGTTTCACCGATACCGCAACGCGCTTGGCGGTGCGGTTGTTGGAGCGATCTTCACGGCGACGGTCGGCATCATATTGCTCATCGGACTGCAATGGGCCGCTTTCGCGTCGCAGGGAGTCTGGATTCGAGGCCGCGGTATCATCGTCCTGCTGTTCTACCTCGTAAAGTTCATCGGCTTTTCATATCAATGCGCCTTGGAAGAAGGCAATGGGTTCATGTCCAGCTTCATGGGTTTCACGCTGGGCGTCGGAATCTGCGAAGAACTTTGCAAGATTCTGCCAGTCATCGTCTATCTGGGCACTGCTAAAAACTCCACATGGCAGGGTGCCTGTCTTGTCGGACTTGCCAGCGGCGTCGGGTTCGGCGTTGCTGAAGGAATCATGTATTCAGCGTCGTATTACAACGGCATCAGTGGCGGCGAAATCTACGTTGTGCGATTCGTCTCCTGCGTGGCACTGCACGCCGTCTGGACCGGGGCAGGATCTGTACTGCTGTTCTGTGATCAGGATTTTGTGCATGGCGGTGCCGACTGGAACGACATTCTCGTTACGCTCGCGAAGACGCTGGGCGTGTCCATCATCCTGCATGGCCTTTACGACACATTACTGAAGCAGGATTTCGAAGTCGGCGCTTTGATTGTCGGAATCCTGAGCGTTGGCTGGCTAATCGGCGTGGTGGAAAAATTGACCCGATTTCAACCAGCCTGATACATGCGTTGTGAGGAAAAAAATTCCCCCGCTAAATTCTCTCCGGTGGAGAAACCTTGTATAAGAACGTCGTCTTTGGTGTCCTTCCCCCACATGTCCGGCCAGGAATCCCCCGATGAAGAGTTGCATGAGTTCGTTTACATTTTCTGTCTTCCTGATGGTTGCTTTGAACGCCACCGCCGCCGACACGGTTGCTCCTGTGCGGATGGGATGCGGAGCGATGACGTTTGACACAGTGCCAGGCTGGGGACTCGGTGACGACGGAAAATCGGTGATCGGACCGACGCACGGTTCCGTCGTGATCGACAAGTCGGGCAACATCTATACGAGCGCGAATCTGGGTGTCTTCTGCTTTTCTCCGGATGGAAAAGTCGTCCGCCGTTTCGTCGGAGACCAATACGCCAATATCCATGACATGGAAATCCGTCAGGAAGGCGATCGAGAGTTCATCTACGGCGCTCGCAATAACAACGCCGAAGGAATCAAGTTCGACGCGGAGACCGGGGACATTGTACTCAAGTTGCCGTTCCCGGAAGAATCTGGCCTCGCTCTGACGAAGTTCAATCCCACAGCGATCACTGTCGCTCCGAATGGAGACATTTTTCTGTCTGACGGATACGCGAGCAACCACGTTTTCAAGTTCGACAAGACGGGCAAATATCTGATGCACTTTGGTCAGAAGGGCAATGACCTCAAGGAGTTCAATACCGCGCACGGGATGACTCTGGATACGCGCTATGAGCCACCGCGTTTGTTGATCTGCGACCGCAACCACCAGCCGATGGGACGATTGCTGCACTACGACCTCGATGGAAACTACATCGAAGAAGTGATCACCGGCCTCGGAATGCCGACATCGGTGGCGATTCAGGGTGATTTCGTATCAGTGCCGGATCTGCAGGGCCGCGTTGTGATTCTCGACAAGACCAACAAGATCATTTCGGTTCTCGGCCACAACCCCGATGCCGCGAAAGGCGGCAGCTTCAATGTGGCGCAGGAACAGTGGATCGAAGGCATCTTCAGTGGCACGCACGGTTCGTACTGGGACGCGGACGGAAATCTGTATGTTCAGGACTGGAACGTTTCGGGGCGTCTGATGAAGCTGGTGCGGGCTAAGTAGTTGGACAGTGCCAGTTTTGGCGGAAACCGAGCGTTTTTTTTGCAGCCCGAAGCGTAAGCGAGGGATTGTCCACAACTCGTTCCCTCGCTTACGCTTCGGGCTACTATTTTGAAAAAAGTGGCGCTGTCCAAGTAGTGTTAGCTCAAGTTATGATTTTCCGATGGCCGGGGCTGGACCGAAGGGAAGGCTTGGTTTTCGATTTCCGGGGTTTCGCGTTACTCCAACCCCAGAGTTTTTATGGCTTTGAGCAGCCATAGAGGCCACCCAGCCCGAATTCCGGAGATTGACGCACTGGCAGGAAGAGTTGCTCCCGCCGGAGCGTCGGAAACGGATTGGTTTTTGCCTTTTTGAACCTGGTCGATGTATGATGTCGCAGGTTCGGATCGGCAAGTGACATCCGGACTCAACAGCATCGCACTCGAGGTCATCAACGATGAAAAGCCCGTTCCCCGGCATGGATCCTTATCTGGAAGAATTCTGGCCTGAAGTCCACGCGCGACTGATTGTCTATGCCAGCAATGAAATCAATCGGCAGTTACCAGACGATCTGCAGTCAAATATCGAAGCGTGTCTGACGGTGCTGGCTGACGACGAAGCGCGGGGGATTCGTCCGGATATCCATCTGGCAGAAGATCTTCCGTATGATCCGTCGCAGGTGCAGCCATCGGCTGTGGCGATTTCGGAACCAATTCTCGTTAAATGGCCTCAACATGCGGAGCGACATATCGAAATTGTCAGCCGCTCCGGTCGCGTGATCACGGCGATTGAGATCATTAGCCCGTGGAACAAGATCGGAACGCGATCTCAGAATCGCTATCTGGAGAAACAACGTGCGTATCTGAATGCCGGCATCAATCTCGTCGAGATCGATCTGGTGACCCAGGGAAGCTACGTCCTGGCTGCACCACCAGAAGATCTGACGGAACGTCTGAGAACTCCGTACATGGTTTGCGTCTTTCGACAGGTTGAACCCTATCAATTCGAAATCTATCGGGCGAAGCTGCAGGAGCGACTGCCGAATATTCCAGTGCCGTTGCGAGACGAAGAACCGGATGTCGTCCTTGAACTACAAAAGCTGATTGATGAATGCTACCAGGACGGTCGTTACTATCGACTCAGCTATCAGGACGACCCAAAAGTCCGATTGGATGACGCCCAGGCCGCATGGCTAGACACACATCTCAAAGCACAGGGTCGCCGGAATTGATTCTTGCGGTCCGGCGCGACCGGCATCAAGTGGTCGATTGCCTAGAGCATGCTGAAGGACGCAGATCTGAGGACAGATCTGCCTACGTAGTCCGACCTGTCTCAGGTCGGATTCCCACAGCGTGGTGATATGTCTGGCAGACTCCCACGCAGGGCGTTTCTGAATGGAATCGCAGAGCCGCGAAAGAGCGTGCCATGCCATTGGATCACTTTGGTTTTGCCGGAGCGAGTTTTCGCGGTCGCATGTCAACCTCCTGACTGCCCTCCGCCGGTTCAATTCTTGTCGCCGCAGCGTAGGCTTCATCGCTCAGCGGTTGTGACAGGCTGACAAACGCAATGTCATATTTCGTGTATTCCCGCTCGGGCTTGCCATCGGGTTTCAGGACTCGCAGCGACGTACCATGTTCGGCAACGGATGGAGCATTTTCCGGACGGACGACGCCAAAAGTTTCCACTCTGTATTCGTTGGTGCCTGATGGCATGGAAGGAATCGATATTATGGCGCGGCGGACGATCAGGTCACGATCCAGTTCGAGTTCAACGGAAGATTTGTCGTCAATCAGCAACTGAGCGGTTCCCTTCACGATGATGCGGTCGCCTTTCAGTTCAATCGATTCAATGCTCGATCACCTGCAAGTTGCGGTTTTCAAAGGCCGCGTCTCGCTGCTTGAGTTGCCGGAGCAAGCGTTCCGGTTCACTGGGCGGCCATTCAGTATCGACAGTCGGGCCAGTTCTCGTTTCATTCGGCGATTCCGATTCCGCGTCCGATTGTTGTGCCGGATCGCTCGCCGCAATCTGATGGTCGAACACACCAACCTGACTGAATGTCGCCAAAAAGAACACGAAAACCCGCAGAGACGCGGACAGATTGAAGAGGCAAAACAAATTGAACATCAATACTCTCGACAAACAACGAAGAACTATCAGCCGCAACGCGTTAGCGTCCGGTTCTTTGAAAACCGGGAGCTAGCGCTCTGCGGCTGATTCAGGCACGACACTTATTGACCGTTCGATGTCATGACAGTCCAGGAATTGGGTTACTCGCAACCAGTTGCTGCGTCAGTTCCCGAGGAATCCCGGGCACCAGCCGCAGTTGGCCGACATCGAACATCGTATGCAGCACTGTAGAGATCAGGTTTGGAATTTTCACTGGTGTCGTTGCAGGTTCACCGGCGTCGCGTGTTGATTGTCCGATGACTTGCCCCATCTTCAGCCCGCCCCCTGTGATCAGCAGTGGTGCCAGACCGCCCCAGTGATCTCGGCCGCCCCGCGCATTGATTCGTGGCGTGCGGCCCATTTCACCGCAGGCGATCAGCATGACCTTGTCGTCAAGGCCGCGCTGGTAAAGGTCTTCAATGAAGGCTGACAGAGCATGATCCAGCGGTGTCCCCATGTAACGCATGCCTTCTTCGACACCCGCATTGTTAGCGTCGGAATGCATGTCCCACACGAAGTTCGTGGTCACCGTGACGAAACCACAGCCCGCTTCACACAGACGACGAGCCAGCAGCAACAGTTTGCCCAGACTCTGAACATTGTCCACGTAGTTCTTATGATTGTTCCAGCGGCGACTGATGTCGTCCGGTCGCAGCAACGGTGATGTGTCATAGCGGCGGATCGTGTCTGGTTCTTCCTTCGACAAATCAAAAGCATCCGCGACACCGCCGATAATTGTCTCAAACGCCTGCACCTGAATTCTGTCGAGTCCCGCGAGTGCTCCGGATTGATCGACTGAGCGACGAATGAGATCGAGTTCCTGCAGCAGATGACGACGATCGTCCAGCCGTGATCGATCAAACTGCAGCTTCATGTTCTCCTGCGCTTCACCCTGCGCGCCCGGAACAAACGGACGGTACCCATTTCCAAGTTTCCCGGCTGACGTGAAATCGCCAAAGTTGGTGACGGCGGGCTGAGCCTCTTCGACCACGGATTTGGGAAACAACGCGACATTTGTTGGGATGCCAGTCCCGGGTCGATTCGTCCCGGCAACACGTGCGTACAATGACCCGAGATTCGCGTTCAGCGTGTCGCGGCAAACGATCGGCTTGATGTCATGATTGCCGTCGCCGGTGACAAATGAGCGCACGATCGACAGCTTATCCGCCAGTGCTGCCAGTTTCGGAAACGTGCCCCCAAAAGTCACACCGGGGATTGCAGTCTGCACTTCACCGGTGACGCTTTGGATTCCAACCGGAGCCGTCATCTTGGGATCAAACGTTTCCGTCTGACTGGGGCCGCCGTGAAGGAACAGGAAAATAACGGCCTTGTCTTTGAGGACCGGTATTCCTGCCGAACCAGCGAACGCTCGCCCCTGCAGCAAGCTACCCAGTTGAAGGCCACCGAGTCCCAGGCTGCCAACCTGCAGGAAGTTGCGGCGTCGATCGCGTGAGTCACGATCCCAAAAACTGAGCATTGAGGAATCCTGTTGTGTTTAGTCCAGCATCGCCGTCAGCAGCATCGACTGCCCCATCACGGCATCCAGAATTTGAAGTTCCAGCGGCTCCTCTGAATTGTTTTGCGTTCCAGAATTTTCATGTGTTGGCGTTGGAAGCAACGTCACATCAGAAACGTTATTCACGACTTCTGTTTCGGACCGGACGGTATCAACTGATGCCGTCGCGATTTCTACTACCTGATTAGGCGGGGTGCCATGTACCGATCGTGCCGCCAGAACTGGACTCAACGGCTGCCGAAGTGAAACCAGCGTCGCACTGTCGTCTTGTGCTGTCGGCGATGGATTATCGTTGACCGCAGCGACGGTGAAGTTGAATGGAAGACTCCAATGAGCCGTTGCAAACGAATTGGTTGCGTTGGTAATCGCCTTCACCCACGCTCGATAGCTCCCAGAGGCCAGCGGCGTTGGCGAGGTGTATTCGGTGGTTGTCAGGGAGTTCTGGCGAATCACAGCCACGCCGGGATTACTCACAAGTTCCACGTGCAGGACATATTTGCCCGCTCCGGGAATTGAAAGCCAGGTGAACGAAGGCGTAGTTGTTGCGGGAGAAGTGGGGCCAGTCACGACGGCTCGCGGCGAGGTATTCGCATTGCCGCCGAGACTCCAGCCACTGTTGATGCCGCCGGGAAATCCCGTCGCTCGAATCCACCACTGGATCGCGCCAGTTGGAAGTGCGGCAGCTGGAGTGTACGTGGTGGCGGCGATGGCGGTGATTGTCTGATCTCCGGCCGAGGTTCTCAGAAACAGTTCGTAGCTGCTCACGAACGGAATCGCATTCCATTGAAAAGTAGTCGGATTTGTGAACGATCCGGCCAGTGGCGTAGTCAGCGTTGGCCGCACCTGGAAATTCTTAGCTGCCGACCAGGGAGAAGCAACATCTGAAGCGTTAAATGCGCGCACCCAATAGCGAAATTGGCCGGGGTCCAGGCTGGCCGGAGGTGACCAGGACGTTGTGGTGACGTTAGAGTCGAGGTAGATGCGAGACGTATTTGGAAAGATCCGCGAAAACCAGACTTCGTACCGTGTGGCCCCTGCCACAGGTTGCCAGGTGAGCGAAGGTTGAGCTCCAGGAAATGGAGCGACGGGGTTGAGAACAGGAGCTGACAGACTTTCATTGTCCAATGTGGATACGGAAACAACAGCGTTAGCCACAGCATCATAGGCATCGTCACTTGTCGCAGCGTTTACACTCACGGTTACAGGGGTAATCTGTGTGCCATCCACGACCGCGTCATCGACGCCCGTCACCGTAACTGTTTGCGCGACGTTCCAATTTACCGGAGTGAATGTCAGCGTCGCTTTGTTAACCGTGGCTTCTGTAAGATTGCCGCTGGACACATTCAAAACTACGTTCGAGAGAGGCTGTCTTGAGAGCACGACGTTGAAAGTATCTGTCGTGCCGCTTTCCGAGACAATCGTCGATCCGCCGGTTTGCGTGACGGTGATTCCGCCCGCAACGAGTGTGTAACCCAGGTCTTTCAGGACGGCACGTTCGAGTGTCGTTAGGTTACGCGCTCCCGGCCCGAAATCGGTCGCTGACGCCATCATCAGAGGCTGCAGCAGAGGATTCTGGTCATCCAGGTGGCTCACGCTGCTGCCGACCTGCCATGGGTCTGGAGTAAACAGTCCGACCGGTGCGTTTCCATTGGCCGCCCGGGCATTTGTGCCGTTGAAGAAGAGCCCTGCAGCAGGACTCGCCCCGCCGATCGAATTCGTGTTCCATGAGGAGGCATTCAGGGCGAATGTCGTGCCGTTGATGACCGGCGTGCCGCTGACATTTGTGATGAATTTATCGTAGAAACGCCATGCTCCTGCCTGACCGGTCGGAGCGGCGTCGTTTAAATCAGCCCCTGTTGGAGAGATTGCCGAGCCCCAGCCAACAGCATGCAGCAATTCGTGGTACATCGTGGACAAAAAGTCGTACTCCGTACCGGAGACGTCCGCTGGATTGGGGCTAATTTCCCAATTGAGACCCCAGTTGACTTCAACTGTGCCATCATTTGCTGCCGCGTTCAGATCCGTGCCTGTCAATATCTTTGTTCGTACCACTTCATTGCTGCTGAAACCATTAACCAGCGTGTCATTGAATTCAGTGCCAGCTGAGGCCAGCGTATTACTCGCCGGCGAGTCCATAGATATCACACCCATACTGATCGTAGCCGTTTCGCTAAACTGAGCACCAAGCCGAAGTCCGGCCAGCTCCAGTGCATCACGCCGTACCTGACCATTCGCCGCTTCGAAACCAATCCCGGAACCAATGGCGCCAGCGTAATTGAATTGAAACGACACAGTCAGCAGTGATCGTTCTTCAAGTTGTTGCACTGATTGGATTTGTGCCTGGCTGCGACGACCCAAACGGGACGTCCTTCGTCGATTGACAGTCCCTTGAAGCCACAGAAGAATTGAAGTCTCAGCAATCATTGATAGTCTTTTCCGTTTTTTTGAGCAGAACCGAGTTCTGTCCGAGTTGGCCGAATCGAGTTCCAGCCAGAGGGTGATGAGTTGGTTTTGGCCCGTGACATCATGGCACAAAATGGGGGGACCTAACAAGCATCCTTTGTGATGTTCATTTTTTCTCCCGATGAGGAAAGAGACTTTCGACTGATACTTCACGCGGTCAGAAATGAGTCTGTCAAACCTTGTTCCAGGGCTCCAGCCCTGAAACGCAAGGCACTGGAGGCTCCTGCCTCCAGCGAGAATCCCAGCAATGGCGTGGACTTCGTGAGCGGCAAGGCGCTAGCCGCCGGTTGTACGGGCTAAAACGCTGGCAAAACCGGCGGCTAGCGCCTTGCCGCTCACAAAACCGTCGTTAAGTCCACGCCATTCGATAATCCTGGGACTGCGTCATTCCATTGCATTATGATTTCCGTGTAAGCTGTAAAAACTTGGCTTTGGCTGCAAAGCCTCCGTCCGATGTCATCTACCCGCCCCAAATCGAATGATTGACCCCATTCACATCTCAACATCTCCGCCGGAAGAAACACGCCACCGTGTTTCCCTCGGCCGACCGCTGCTGGGAAGTTTCACGCTGCATTTCTGCCTGCTGGCTGGCCTGGTGTTTTTAACGGTGATCATGCCCGGCGAACTGCCGCCAGGGGACACCCCCATCGATGGGAGATACAAAGGACCAGTAACGGACGCCGTCACGGTTCAGATTGAAATTGACAAGACGCCGCTCGGATCGACTGCTGTGACACGTCAGCAGGTCGAAGACGCCATTCTCCTGGCTCAGGAATTCACTCCGGAAGAACAGCAGAATCAACTTGATGTGCTGAGCGATCAACTGGCCAGCGTCAGCACGCGCGAGTCGGTTGCTGAAGTATGCAACACATTGATGTCGGTTTTGGGGGTTGAGGCCGTTCGATCTGAGCCTCAAGGCGATCCGCCACCCGGCGATTTTGACTCAGCATCAAGCCAAATCAGTGATGTGCGGAGACTGGAACTTCTTTCGGGCGGCCAGTCTTATGTCTGTGTCCTGACCGACGCGGAGGGACGCCGCCTGGAGTTGGAACTCGACGATATCGAAGGCCCGCAGTTGTTTGCGGTTATGCAGAAGATTAAATCGAATCCACTCCTCGAACAAATCTATCGCAGCCTTGCGATGCCCCTGCTGCAACAGAAACTCGGCCAACGATAGATCGAGCGATAGACTTTTCTGTCTGTTTCACTGCGCATTTGAGGGCCGTGTTGCCTCGACTCGAAGCCTCGATTGCTTCCGTGTATCATCACGAGTCCTCCCCCCGAACTTTGTCCTTCCGCAATCCGGACTTTAATTCCATGCTGCATCCGAACTTTCCGCATAGCTCAAAGCCACGAGGTCGGCGTTTGAGACCAGTCGCAGTTGTGGCCCTGCTGCTGACTGTCGCATGGCTTCTATCGCCGCACGTACAGGGACAGCATCTGGAACGCGAACTTCTGGGCGAGCCAGCAGCTGACCTCGCCGGCGCGGCACGAGTTTCCGGCGACGCGCAGCGGGGGGCCATTCTGTTCTTTCAGCAGCAGATGGCGTGTTCGAAATGTCATTCGGTGGGAGGTTCCACGCCCAATAGTCTGGGGCCGGATCTGGCCAAACTTGGCACGGAAATTAAGGATGCTGAACTGGTGGAAGCGGTACTGCTCCCCTCGAAATCCATCCGCAAGGGATTCGAATCGGTGACTGTGGTCACGACCGACGGAAAGACAATGTCCGCTTTGCTGGTTGAGCGAACACAAGACAAGATCGTCGTCCGTGACGTGTACCGCGCCGGCGAATTGACGACCATTGCGGCGGGCGACATCGACGAAGTGTCCATGAATACCACGTCCATCATGCCTGCCGGACAAATGAATCAACTCAACAGCCGCCAGCAGTTTCTTGATCTCATTCGTTACCTGATCGAAATTCGTGATGGAGGCGCTGCGAGGGCGCTCGAACTTCAACCACCCGCGTCGCTGCTGACATTTACGGTGCCGGAATATGAACAGCACCTTGACCACGCCGGCCTGATTTCCGAATGGAACGCCGATGCACTCTCGCGGGGCGAAGCCATTTATCAACGTGTCTGTGCAAATTGTCACGGGACGAAAGACAGGCCAGGTTCACTGCCGACATCGCTGCGTTTCGCAGAAGGAAAATTCAAGAATGGCAGCGATCCGCTTTCCATGTATCGGACGCTGACATACGGATTCGGACTGATGACGCCTCAAACATGGATGGTGCCGTCACAGAAATATGACGTGATCCACTACATTAGCGAGACCTACCTGAAGCCGCACAATCCGAGTCAGTTCGTTGCCGTAAATAGCGACTACGTTGCAGGGCTGCCAAAGGGAGACACGCGTGGTCCGGAACCGAGCACGATTGTTCCGTGGTCGGCGATGGACTATGGCCCCAGTCTGGCGCACACGTATGAAGTGCCTGGGCTGGAGAATAATCTCGCGTACAAGGGTGTCGCCGTTCGCCTGGATGCCGGCGCGGGTGGCGTTTCGCGAGGTCGTCACTGGATGATGTTCGACACCGACACAATGCGTACGGCGGCGGCGTGGAACGGAACAGGTTATCAGGAAGAAAACTTCATCGACTGGCAGGGCATTCAGTTCAACGGTGCCCACGGCATTCATCCGCGCGTCGTCGGACAGGTCGCCTTCGCGAACTCCACCGGCCCCGGATGGGCGAACCCGGAGACCTCTGAATTTGTGGATGATCAGCGTGTGTTGGGCCGAGATGGAAAACGCTACGGACCGCTGCCACGCCAATGGGCCAGATATCGAGGTATGTATTACTACGGTCAGCAGGTCATTTATTCGTACACCGTCGGAGAGACGGAAGTACTGGAATCGCCTGGCCTGCTGACTCGCGACGGACAAGATGCGCCGGTTTTCCTGAGGACGTTCAATATCGGATCGCGCGATCACGATCTACTGCTCCAGGTGGCAGAACATCCATCGCATGACGCTCTGCCGAATGTGATCAGCGAGGATCGATCCGTTGTGATGTTCGCACCGCCGCATTCTGAAGGAGATGAAAACGACCGGCAGCCGTTGATCTTTGACGGGAACACATATCTTCAGACCGAGCCGGGGAACGCCTTCGATTTCACCACGCGGGATTTCTCGATCGTTGCCCGAATTCGCACGAAGTCTGACGGAACGATTCTGTCGCTGACTCAGCCGGGGCCAAAATGGATTCCAGATGGCCAAACATTCTTCCTCCGAGGCGGAAGGCTGGCTTTCGATATCGGCTGGGTCGGTGCGGTGTCAGGCAAGAAAAAGATCGACGATGGCAAGTGGCACAAGGTCGCTGCGACGTGGGAAAAATCCAGCAAACGCCTGAAATTGTATGTCGATGGGAAGCTCGATGCCGAAGGGACGCTCGCGGCAAAAGCTGCGTTGGCGGATCACGTTGTGCGAATCGGTTTCACCGCGGCAAATTTCCCTGGGGATCCTTTCTTCAAGGGCGAAATCTCAGAAGTCAGTATCGATGAGGAGCTACTGACCGATGAAGTTCTACAGTTTGAGTGGCCTGCGTCTAATGACCCATCCGTGATTGCTCGGTGGCAGATCACCAAAGATTCCCGAACGCAAGTCGCCGACACAACAATCCACAAGCACACTGCCGAAGTTCAGCGCGGCATGGCACCCGTGAGTTCACCGAACGGACCCGTTATCGCTGGATTCTCACCACGAAACACGGTGGCCGAATGGACCGCTGCAGATGGTCGCCTGCGGTTAAAGATTCCAGCCGGGAAAGATCCACTGCGGTTTACCGTGTGGGTTCCGTCGGATACCGCGAGCGTGTCTGCTGACGCGGCAACGACATATGCGAAAAGTCTTGCGGATCTTCCAGTGCCCGGCGCGGATCGCGACGTGCATGCTCTCACGCACGGTGGTCCGCCGCGCTGGCCGCAGAA
Organism: Planctomycetales bacterium; assembly: GCA_038214195.1. Lineage (GTDB taxonomy): Bacteria > Planctomycetota > Planctomycetia > Planctomycetales > Planctomycetaceae > SXXK01. Next base: position 1,335 of record JBBQSE010000143.1, on the reverse strand, counting down.
AATGGAGACGCAAGCAGTTATCGGAACGAACGGTGGTCCCTTTGCTTCAGACATCCTGACTGCACCAGAAGCCAATCCGTGGCTGGCGCAGACGCGATTCACGGGGCTCGACTTTTTCCCGGATGGACGCATCGCGGTGTGTTCATGGGATGGTGACGTCTGGATCGTCGAACCAACGCCCGCGTCGTTCGTTGACGAATCGATGACCGCGCAGACTCTCCGCTGGCAGCGGATCGCAACCGGCATGTTTCAGCCGCTGGGCCTAAAAATCGTGGAAGGCAAAATCCACGTCACCTGTCGCGACCAGTTAGCAATCCTGCATGACCTAAACGGTGATGGCGAAACGGACTTCTATGAATGCTTCAACAACGACCATCAGGTCACAGAACACTTTCACGAATTCGCGATGGGATTGCAGACAGACGCGGAAGGAAATTTCTACTACGCGAAATCAGGCGAACACGGCAAACCAGCCGTCGTGCCTCATCATGGAACGCTCCTGCGAATCAGTAAAGACGGTTCCCGGACCGATATTCTGGCCAACGGATTTCGCGCGGCGAACGGCGTCTGTCTGAATCCGGATGGATCGTTTGTCGTCACTGATCAGGAAGGATTCTGGAATCCCAAGAATCGCATCAACTGGGTCACGCTCGATCCTTCCGGCAAGCCGAAATTCTACGGCAACATGCTGGGCTATCACGATGTGACGGACGAATCTGATTCCGCGATGGAGCCGCCGCTGTGTTGGATCACCAACGCGTTTGATCGATCACCTGGCGAATTGCTGTGGGTAGACAGCGATCGCTGGGGGCCGCTGAATGGTTCGCTGCTCAATCTGTCGTATGGCTACGGCAAGGTGTTTCTCGTCCCGCACGAAAACGTCAACGGTAAAATGCAGGGCGGCATGATCGAACTTCCCATTCCGACTTTTCCAACCGGCGTGATGCGCGGTCGGTTTCATCCGATCGACCATCAGCTTTATCTCTGCGGCATGTTTGCCTGGGCTGGAAATGCGACGTATCCTGGCGGCCTGTATCGCTTGCGAGCGACGGGGAAACCCATGCATCTGCCAGTTGAGTTGCATCTGACGAAAGCCGGACTGAAGCTCAAGTTTACGGAACCGCTCGATCCGACGTCCGCACAAGTCGAGAATGTTCATATCAAAACATGGTCGCTCAAGCGAACGGCCAAATATGGGTCTGAGCACTACGACGAAAAGCCGCTTGAGATTCAAAGTGCATCGCTGTCGGACGATCATAAGACGCTGACTTTGGACATCACGGACCTGAAGCCCACATGGTGCATGGAAATCAAGTACTCTTTGCAAGCCGCCGA
>JBBQSE010000142.1:0-16699 GCA_038214195.1 Planctomycetales bacterium | reverse complement strand
GGCTGGCCCCCATGTCATGCGCCACGTCACTGAAGTTCTCACACACCCAAAACTAAAATCCCAATGGTATTCAAAAATGCCTTTTTTTGAATCTTTTTCTTGACCCAATTTAAGACCGTCGCTCATCCGGCCTGCGGCCACTTTCTCTCCCGATCTCGGGGGAGAAGGGACAGCAGGCGTAGTGTTCCTGCTTTTTGGTTTTTGTAAGTTCACCGGAGTTTTTCAGAGAATGATCGACGAATCACCGCAGCATTGGAATACGGTTGACGCCGCCGAAATGTTTGAAGTCCCGCGCTGGGGCAATGGCTATTTTTCGGTCAGCCAGAACGGCAATGTGCAGGTCCATCCTGATCGGGATCCGGCACGCTCAATCGACCTGAAAGAACTGGTCGAACGACTGCAGATGCGCGGTCTGGATGTACCGGTCCTGCTCCGCTTCAATGGGATCATCCGCGACCGTCTGTTTGTTCTCCACAAAGCGTTCAGTGATGCCATCAAGGAACACAACTACAAGGGCAACTACGCCTGCGTTTACCCGATCAAGGTGAATCAGCAGCGTGAGGTCGTCGAAAAAGTCGTCGAGTACGGACGAGAATTCGGATTCGGCCTGGAAGCTGGCAGCAAACCGGAACTTCTCGCCGTGGTCGCGATGACGGAAGCTCAGACACCGATCATCTGCAATGGATTCAAGGACGCTGAATTCATAGAAATGGCGTTGCTGGCGCAGAAAATCGGGAGGCATGTGATTCCAGTGGTGGAAAAGTACACCGAACTGGAACTGATCCTGAAGTACGCGGAAAAACTCAACGTGCGGCCACAGATTGGAATGCGCGTCAAGCTGGCCGCCCGCGGCGCGGGACGCTGGCAATCATCGGGAGGGTACCGTTCAAAATTTGGTCTCCGTGCCAACGAAATCCTGATGGCTTTGGATGAACTAAAAAAACGCGGCATGGAAGACTGCTTCACCCTGCTGCATTTTCATCTGGGAAGCCAGATCACCAACATCCGTCAGGTCAAGGCGGCGCTCAACGAGGCCGCTCGTGTCTACACGGAACTTGTCGGACGCGGCGCAGGACTGAAGTACCTGGACGTCGGCGGTGGACTTGGCGTGGACTACGATGGGTCACAAACCAATTTTGAATCGAGCATGAACTATACGCTCGAAGAATACGCTCGCGACGTCGTCTACACGATTCAGACCGTGTGCGACGAGGCCAACGTGCCGCATCCGAACATAATCTCGGAAAGCGGTCGAGCAATCTCGGCCTTTCACAGTGTGCTGGTGTTTGGAGTGCTCGGCGTTTCCCAGCAGGGTGAGAGCACTTCCGAAGCTGCGCTCGCTCCACCCGAAGATTCTGAACAGGCTCTGCATGATCTGTATTTAAGTTACAAGGGTGTGAATCAGAGAAACGTCCTGGAATCCTACCACGACGCTCAAACTTCGATCGACACGATTATGACCTTGTTCAACACCGGCTACGTGTCGCTTGAGCAACGTTGCCTGGCGGAAAATATCTACTTCGCCCTGTGTCATCGTGTCTGGCAAATCTCGGCAACGCTCGACTACGTTCCGGAAGAACTCGAAAAACTCGACAAGCTGCTGTCCGACAACTACTTTTGCAACTTTTCGCTGTTTCAGTCATGCCCGGATTCATGGGCGATCAAGCAGCTGTTTCCGGTCATGCCAATTCACAAATTGGAAAGTCGCCCAACGCGCCATGCCGTGCTGAGCGACATCACGTGTGATTCCGATGGCAAGATCGATCAGTTTATCGACCGTCGCGACGTGCGCCGCACGATCATGCTGCATGAATATGATGGCAGTCCGTATTACCTGGGCGTGTTTCTGATCGGAGCGTATCAGGAAATCCTCGGTGATCTGCACAATCTGTTCGGTGACACAAACGCCGTGCATGTGGATCTGTCGCCCTCCGGTGAAGTGGTCCTGGATACGATTATCAAGGGTGAAACTGTCAATGAAGTGCTGGACTACGTACAGTTCCGTGGTCGCGATCTGATCAATCGACTGCAGGCTGCTGTGGAGGTCGCCGTTCGTGAGAACCGGATCGATCACAACATGGCTGGCCAGTTCGTCAAGTTTTACGAAGAAGCGCTGAACGGCTATACCTATCTCGAAGAACCCGACGGCGAATAATCTCGGGACAAGGCCACCATGACTCGCATTGTGACTTTTGGCGAAATCATGGCCCGCATGGCACCTGCGGGAGTGTTGCGGCTGCGACAGACACTGCCTGGATCGCTGGACGTGACGTTCGCTGGTGCCGAAGCCAACGTCGCGGCCTCGCTGAACCTGCTTGGTTGTCACAGTGATTTCGTGACAGCACTGCCAGCAGGCCCGCTGACCGAAGCCTGTCTCGGCAACCTGCGAAGCGTCGGGGTCGGTGTCGATCATATTCGCATCACGGACTGCGGTCGCTTCGGAATTTACTTTGTCGAAATGGGAGCCAACCAGCGGCCCAGTCGCGTCTTCTATGATCGCGAACATTCCGCGATCAGCCAGGCCGGGACTGGCGATTTTGACTGGGATGTGATCCTTGATGGAGCGTCATGGCTGCATCTCACGGGTATCACGCCCGCTCTGTCAAAGTCGGCGACTGAAGCGACGATTGACGCCGCTAAGGCGGCTCGTGCGAAGAGCGTGTCGGTGTCGTGCGATGTCAATTTTCGCAGCAAGCTCTGGCGCTGGGATCCAGCGCGATCACCGGAACAACTTGCGGGTGACGTGCTGCGGCAACTGCTGCCGCATGTCGATTTGCTGATGGCCAGCGAGGAAGATTTCCGACTTGTTGGTGTCACGGCCTCCGCCGAACACGGTCATGAGAAATCATTTGGAGTCATCGGGCCGGAGCGTGCGATCAGAATGGCTCGCCTCATGGCAAAAGCGTTTCCGAATCTGCGGATGATCGCCACGACGTTGCGGGAAAGCATCTCAGCCACTCATAACAACTGGGGCGCTGTGCTGCTGGATGTCGCCAGTGACATGGACTATCAGGCTCCCCAGCAATCCGGAAACTATCAACCGTATGAGATTCGAAGCATTGTGGATCGTGTGGGCAGTGGCGACGCGTTCGACGCCGGACTGCTGTACGGTCTCACGCATCCGGAGTTCTCACTTCAGTCCGCACTGGAATTCGCGACTGCCGCGTCATGTCTGTCGCATTCGGTCATCGGCGACTGTAATTTCGCCTCACGCCAGGAAATTGAAGATCTAATGAACGGCGCACGTTCGGGACGTGTCGTGCGTTGACGGTGAAAAATTCGAAAATAGAGTCAAGCACTGAACGGGAGGACGAAGCTGATGTCCGAAGAAGTTATCCAAAAAGAGCAAATCAAAGAACCGCCGGTCCTGTTCGACGGGACTCAGACAATCGTCAAAAAACTGACTGCAGCACTTCAGGCTCCCGTGCTCACGTATTGGAACGGGTTTCGCGGCAGCGTCTGCAACAACGACGTCATGGGCTTTTACGAACTGCTCGAAACGATGGGTCCGCAGGAGACCATCTATCTGTTTATCAAGAGTGACGGCGGCAACGGGAAGGCGTCACTGCGGATCGCTAATCTGGTGCGGCGCTATGCGAAGAATCTGGTCGCGCTGGTACCGCTGCAGTGCGCCTCTGCCGCCACGATGCTGACGCTCGCAGCCGACCAGATCCTGATGGGACCGATGGCCTATCTGACTGCTGTCGATACATCGCTGACACACGATCTGTCACCAATCGATCGCGACAATGATCGCGTCAGTGTCAGTCTTGATGAATTGAATCGCGTGGTGCGGCTCTGGCAGTCGCAATGCAAGGGGAATGAAGGCGAAAACCCGTATCAGCATCTGTTCCAGTACGTCCATCCGCTGGTGATCGGCGCAGTGGATCGCGCGGAGTCGCTGTCGATCATGCTGTGTGAAGAACTGCTCTCGTATCACATCGACAACCGTGACCGCATTCGCGAGATCGCCGACGCACTAAATTCACGATACCCGTCCCACGGATATCCGATTTTGATTGATGAAGCAAAACGAATCGGCCTGAACGTGGACATCATGTCGCACGAAGTCAACCAGTTGCTGCTGGATCTGAATCTGCTGTATTCTGAAATGGGGCAAAAGGCCACTACCGACTTCAACGAAACCCGCAGCCACTCGAACGAAATCCTCAACATTCTGGAAACGGACGGTAAGCAGATCTTTTACCAAAACGACAAGGACTGGTTCTATCGCAGCGAAGAACGCCGCTGGATCACGCTGAACGACAACAGCAGCTGGCGCGTGATTGAAAAAGTTGGCGATGAAACGCGCAAGACCATTCTGCACATCGTGTGATTTCAAATGGGGAGCGTGTCCTGATGAGAGTCCTCCTGAGGTGTTTGGTCGCCGGTCTTCTGATCGCCGTCACCACGACGATGCTGTCGCCGCTCGCCGCGCAGGAGATTTCCGCTCCGCCCGCAGAACTCAAGGCCCCCGAATTTTACTCGAAGTATCTCAGCGCCGATGGCTATCCGATCGTCGCGTCAGCGAGCGTCAATGACTATGCTCTGAAGGAAGCCGCTTACCTGGTCAACATGCTGCTGGCACAACGACCGGATGTGCGGGAAGCGATGATCAAAAGCGGTTCGCGGATGAGCATCATCGGCTGGAACGAATTTACGACGGATCTGCCGGAATGGAAGTGGATGGGAGCCGCCTCGGAAGACAACCGGCAGGCCGAGGGAGTCACGGCGCGGGACTTCTGGGACGCGCGGGCTCGCGGAATGGGCGGCTCAGAAACAGATCCCTACTGTTCGTGTGGCGAGGAAAACCTGTTGAATTATCCGGGCGATCCATATTTCACTGAGAATATCCTCATCCATGAATTCGCCCACAATATCCATCTGAGGGGGCTGGTACACGTCGATCCCACATTTGATCTCAGACTCAAGGCGGCGTATCAGAAAGCCATGACCGCCGGGTTGTGGAAAGGCAAATACGCCTCGGTCAATCATCACGAATATTTTGCCGAGGGCGTTCAGTCATGGTTCGATAATAACCGTGAGAATGACCACGATCACAACCACGTCAATACCCGCGAGGAATTACTGGATTACGATCCGGAGCTGGCCGCGCTGTGCCGCGAAGTGTTTCGTGACACGGAACTTCGTTACACGAAATCCGTCACTCGCCTGGAAGGCCACATGGCTGGCTACGATCCGGCATTGGCACCGACGTTCGTTTGGCCTGACCGCCTGAAGTTGGCGAAAAAGAAGATTCTGGAGCAGGCTCAGGCGCGGGGAAAACCCTGACACCCTCCGTGCAATCGCTGCGATCGGAACGCCAAATTGAGTTGCTCGGCGAGTTAATTCAACGCACGATCAACGGCACCAAAACGGCAACCTAGGTTCCAGAAGACGGTCAGTACGTGCCGTCAATCGAACCTGCCCGCCGCTCACCGGCGTCAATCCCTGATTTCTGCGTTGAGAAAACACAATGGCACTACAGTCATTTAACTATCGCCTTGTCACCCGCAGTGATTTCGACGGACTTGTCTGCGCAGCCCTGTTGCGGGAATTGCAGATGATTGACGACATCATGTTCGTCCATCCCAAGGACATGCAGGACGGTCTGATCGAAATTACTCCACGTGACATCATCACAAATCTTCCATACGTCGCGTCATGCCACCTCTGTTTTGATCACCACCACAGTGAAATGCTGCGGAACGGAAACACGGTTCGTCAGAACTACATTCTCGACAGCGACGCTGATTCAGCGGCCCGCGTTGTTTACAACTATTTTGGCGGCGCAGCGCGATTCAAGAGCATCAGCCAGGAAATGATGACGGCGGTCGATAAGTGCGATTCCGCTCGGTTTACACGCGAGGAAATCCTGGCTCCCAAACGCTGGGATCTGCTGAATTTTGTGATGGATCCCCGTACCGGCCTTGGACGGTTTCGCGATTTTCGGATCTCAAACTATCAGTTGATGATGGCACTGGTGGATTTCTGCCGCAGCCACTCGATCGATGAGATTCTCCAGTTGTCGGACGTTCGCGAGAGAGTCGAACTCTACAATCTGCAGCGTCAGGACTTTTGTGAACAGATTGCCCGCTGTTCCGGAATCTATGGCAACGTCGCGGTCATCGATCTCCGCAACGAAGACGTGATCTACTGCGGAAATCGCTTCCTTGCCTATGCGCTTTTGCCGGAATGCAACGTGTCCGTTCACCTGTTGCGCAGCCGACAGCCGAACACGACGGTGCTTGCGGTCGGCAAATCGATCCTCAGTCGGACGAATCCCGTCGATGTCGGCAAGCTGATGCTCAAGCACGGCGGCGGTGGTCATCCCGCTGCCGGAACGTGTCAGATTCCGTCCCAACGAGCGGATGCGCTCGTTCCGGAAATCGTCGATGCACTGAATCAGAGCATCGCTGTCTCGGAACTGGAATTGGTGGAAGTCGGGTAAGGAACGAGCGCGAGATAAATGATACGTCAGCCTTTCCAGGCTGACATTGAAGCACGACGGGTCAGGCTGGAAAGCCTGACGTACTACCGACAGTAATTCTCGGTTCGTGGACCTCTATCGCACCCGCGCCTCGAACGTGATCTCGCCGCGATCGTGACCTTTCAGTTCACGATCGAGATTGAACGTGAGAATCGACGTGCCTTCGCCGTTGTCTTCCACGATGACCTCGCCGGGATGCTCACCGTCGATCTGTGCCGTTCCCGGAACATATTGCAGACGCGGTGTCAGGTTATCGACAATGCTGACGTCGTAGACATCAAAGTCGCCCGTGTTTTCAAACCGGATCGTGAAGGTGATCGTGTCGCCGGACTGAGCCATTTCATGGTCGGCAAGTTTCACAACGTGAATGTTCCCCTTCGTCCTCCGCTCGTCTTCCACCCCGACCTGCTGTTGTACCTTAAACGTTGCTTTGATCAGAGACGCGTTCGTGGTTGACGCTGTCAGCACCGGATACTGGTCCCGAGTCCAGGCCATGGCGTTCTGAATCTGCTGTTGCAGTACGAAGCCTTCATGACGCTGCATCGAATTGGCGCCTGCGTAGTGTCGTCCTTCGTGACCCTCTTCAACCTTGCGGTTCTGCACGGGCGAATCGGCGCGTTGCGCCTGCATCGGTGGCGTCGAGCCTTCCATGCCGTCCACACGGCTGCGTGAGTCGAGTCCGGACAAGATCATGTCATGTACGTTTTCCTGGGCCGCATTGCCGGACTTGATATTGCCCACGCCCTGGCTGTCGCGGGCTCCGGCCGCTTTGTCAACTTTTGTGCCCGCCTGCAGGCCCTGTACCGTCCGTACTGATCCAAACCGGGGAGCGTAAACTGCGACGCGATTTGACGGCGTCGTGCGAGCGCTGCCGGTGTGATCCGTATACTTTGCAACAGTGTCTTCGGTATCGAATCCGCTGCGCTGTCCGGCGACGTAGCCAGCCGGAGCATTACGGTCTCCGCCGTCAAAAATGTATTCGTCAGGATACAGATCGGCATCCGGAGAAGCGGCAATCGTCTCCATTCGATTTGACAATTCGTCGCATGCCTCGACTTGCCGCCTGGGCTCCGCCGGAATGAACGTCGGACTGTGTGGATGGCCAGTCGGTGTGAATTCTTTCGATTGATGACTCGTGAGCTGGAACTGACTGACTTCGGCCAGAAATCCGGCGGCGGCGGTTCCCGCGTCAGCAACAGGGGCCTTCTCGTTGGAATCGGCGGCATTCATCCGCACGATACCTGTATCTGTGTCATCCGCAGGTTCCTGCGTTTCACGATATTGTGCCTGCACTTGATCATATTGCGCCTGCACTCGCTGAAGCGGTGCTGCGCCGCCGTCCGAAGGGACGCCGTCCGGGTAACGCGCTTCCACGGCCGCCGCGTGACGCCCTGCGGAGATTTCGGACTCTTGCGGAAGCGCCGAAGAAAAAACGTGATCTTCCGGATGACGCGTACGTGAAAGCATCCCGCAGCCCGAGTTGAGCAGCAGGCTGAATCCGGCAAGACCGGGAATCAGAATTCGCATGGCTCGTGATTTCAGGAACATCGTTCGAGACTTTCTGCTTGTCACGCTGGCACTCCCGGCCACTTGCTGAATCCGACAAGGGTACGGATTGTTGTTGATCAACGGCGAACAATCGATGATTTTTGTTGGGGCTTATCGGAGAGTTTGACAACACCGGTGTCAACCTGAACAGATTCACCCAGATCAAACGCTCCACCAGATCCGTAGTACATGTAGGGCATGTCAGCTCCGGTGGGAATACGGCCACCGATCCGCACGATGATCATCGGACGTCCGAAGCGACCCGCTTCCTGCAGTGCATTGTCAGCCGGATCGACGGACTGCGGAATTTCGCGACGCAGCGGATCAAATGTGGCCGCCAGTTGAGGCAGTTCGAGGTAGACCACGCGAGTCACCATGTGGCCCTCGATGGCTTCCCGAATGTCCGCTTCCGTCAGGACGACCGGAATCGGATAGTCCGACGCTCGCCCCTCAGGCGGGTGCATGCGGTCCAGAATCTCGATGGAGGGATAGACTTCCACGTTTGGAAATTCCGGCATGTCAGCAATCCGCAGGCGATAGATGTGACCAGCGTTCACGGAAAACTGTGCTGGATTTGCAATCGTGGCAGCGGGTTCCGGTGTCGCGGAATAGACCGAAACGGTTCCGTCGGTCGGCAGTTCCACACGAACCGGCTGCAACCATGACGGATCGTACTGCCGCGTCCGTGCGAGCGTTTCGGCGGCGAATCCGGGAATCATCTTCTCGTTGAGTGGCTGGAAGAATTCGCCCTGCTGGCCAAGTGCCGTCGATGCCAGGCCAGCGGCGACGGCAATCGCCATCAATCGCTGCTTCCATTGCAGCAGTGAACCGAAAATGATTTTGCTCATGAAGATTTCCGACGTTGAAAAGGTTTCAGCATCGCTTACGAAGCAAGGGCGATCGAAGCCGTATGCTTCGAATCGCCCCCGCGGTCAAAGATCACAGGTCATCAGAACCCGTAGACACCAGCCGCCCGCGACTGTGGCGTTGCTACTTCGCCAGGAGCGTGGACGGGATGGCTTTCCGTGTACTGAATGTGACGCACAGGTTCCGGAACGCTGTAGCCAGGATTGTGTTTGACGTCGATCAGCATGTGATCCACAGGTTCCGGCATCCGATTATTGCTCAGATTACGCATCGTGTGAGACTTCAGCCCTGCCGGTCCACCGAGCGGCAGATGCGGAGGACCAGGCAATCCGATCGGAGTCGCGGTGATCGGCATTCCCCAGACAGGCGTTGGCCCCATGCCGGAGACTGGCACCGGCTGACCAGGATATCCGCCACCGGCGGCGATCATCGCACCGGGCACACCCTGGATGTCGGACGGGATCATGATGACTGGAGAAGGCGGCAGGTATTGGCCCGCGTCCCCGTCAGCGACCTGATATCCGACCGTCTGAATGGACCCATCTGCAGCCGCGACCACTTCGCCGTCCAGATTGAATTCTTTATTTCCGACTCGCAGCACGACCATGATCGTTCCCATGCGTTCCGCCTGTTCAATTGGATCGACACCAACATCCAGCGTTGTCGAGACCAGTGTCTCAACTCCAGCGATGGCGCGAGCCTGGAACTGGGGATCCGGCAGATAGATGACCTTCGTCACCATGTTGTTGCTGCGAACGTGTTCCAGATCTTCATTGGTGATCTCAACTGGCACTGTGTTGTGTTGCAGGTATGCAAACGTGTTCGGATGAGCCGAACGTACTTCCAGTGAAGGATACAGACTCTGGCCTTCCCAGCCGTCGCCTGGAATATTCGAGAACACAAGCTGGTAAATGGCTGACTGAGGGAAATCAGCACGGCCAGGCACGAATCGCTGGTTGCGGGCCAGTGCTCCGCCGGAAACCCAGCCAACGGACATGCCGTCCTGACCGATGAATTTGACCTGAGTCGACATTTGAGGACCGCTTGGTCCCATCATGCCGGGACCACCGGGGCCGCCGGGTTGAGCCAGCATTCCCATGACACCTGGTCCGGGACCATCGACCATTGGACCCGGATGCTGCATCATCGCAGCTGGCGGGGCAACGTATTCGTTGGGCCGGAGCAACCCGTGTCCTCCAGCACCGCCGTTGCTGCCGACGCCGCAGGTGCCGCTGGCGCAGCCCATACACACTACTACAAGAGCGCCAAGGGCCAGAAAGTAATATCTCATCGCTACCCCTTCCTTGAGATGCTGAGTCTTAGATCCAACAGCAACCCGCAGATGACCGTATCTTCAACAGGAAACTCACTGTGCCCGACTGTCCGCACTTTGCCATCGACCCCAACCAGAGGTCAACGGTACACTGCTTTGGCACGCTCGAACCGATCGGCGTGCGTCGGATTTTTGAGCAAAACTCTGGTTTCGATTGACGCGGCTGCCTTCAGCTTCACACCATTCCAGTTCACAACGACCACAGATGCTCAAACGATCCGTCGTCCTTCTTCTATTTCTTCGGGTCGTCACAGCTCGAATCTTTGGCAAATTCAGCAAATTCAGAACATGAATCACAAACCTTATTCTTTCGCTGCTTTTCCTGGTCTCGCATTTCTCACGAGTCTCGCAACTCTGGTGGCAATTGCCCTGCAACAGGTTCCGGCGGAATCCGCTGACGAAACGCCGAGCTCGGCGGAAACCGCAACTTCAGACCAGGAAAAGGCTGCGGAGCCCCCGACAAACGACACTGCCCCAGCGGCGGATACGGATCCAGTCCCAACCGCAACGGACCTGCTCAATCAGACTCGCGGCAAATTGCAGGGTCTGGAATCGCTGAAATGCGACCTTCACGAAACTGTGATCATGGCTGGGATGACGCTCCATGCTGCTGGCACCTACGCCGAAGCATCTGGAAACCGAGTTCATCTGATGTTCCAGATCTTTCCCAGTCAGCCATCGGTCAAGAGCGAACTGAAAGGAAGCCCAATTGATGGGGAGCCAGCCGCGCTGGATCCTGTGACAGCTCGCGGAGAATTGACTCAGGTAAGTGACGGTACGGTGCTTTTCACGCTCTGGAAGAATGGTGCTACGGCGCGGGTCAGTCGCCGCAACCTGCGAGACATCATGGCCGCCGCGACTCAGGTTGCGGGTTACGATGAAAATCACGTCGCGATGGACCTGGGCGTTGGTGGCATACGAGGCCTGATCGCGCGGATTGAGTCGCTGATGGAATTTGCTCCCGTTCAGACAAAGAAAGTCGGCGACTCCGATTTTTATGTTGTTCGCGGACGCTGGAATGCAAAAACGCGAAAAGAGATCTTTCAACTGCCGGAAGATGCAATCGTCGATCCTCGTCCACACATCCCCGAATACGTTGTATTTTATATCGACGCGAAAACACTGCTGCCACGCCGTATCGAATACCGCAAACGAGCGTCAGATCCGGCACAGAAATTTGACCGGCCGATGGTGACTCTGGATCTTCGCAACATCGTTCTGAATGAAGCAATTCCCGACGAACTGTTTGTTTTTTCCGCGCCGGAAGGCGTCCAGGAAGACGATGTCACCGAAAAAACCATTCAGGCCATTCAGCAGAGTGTTCAGCGCCCGGAAGACGGCAAAGCTTCGACGACGGTGCCGCCGAAACAGTGACGGTTTTCCGATCCTGATTAGACTTCGCGGGGTGTGGTTTGATGTCCTTGTTCCGAGGCTCCAGCCTCGGAACACACTGCTCCCGAGGCTCCTGCCTCGCGAGTTTGTCGCAGGAGGCAGGAGCCTCCAGTGCAGTGCGTTCCAGGGCTGGAGCCCTGGAACGAGAATTGACAGCCTCATTTCTGACGGTGTGAAGTAGAGATCGATTCACGTGAGGAGTTTTCGTTATGACCGCAATCACGGCAGGATACGAAACTCCTCGACGCGCGTTCCTCGCCAGCTCTGCCGTCTCATTGACAATTCACGTCGTCTTGTTTTTGACGGCCGGAATGCTGCTGCGTGGTTGCCAGCAGGCAAGCACGGGACAAGCAGGCGGTGAAGTCTTCCGCGATGTCGGCCTGTTCGTCGTCCAGGGTGTTGACAACGGAGCGGCAAATGTCGGACTCGTCGAAGGCGCAGGCGATTCCGAGGTCACGCAGCCTGTCCTGGAACAGCAGCCGGACGATTCCACCACTGACCAGTCAATACCCGACCATCAACGCAATCGCGTCCCCAATCAAGCCCCGGATATCGCGTCCCTTCTCAGTGACAATCCATTCGACACCGCGTCAACCACCAACGGCGCGTCAGATTCCTCACTGCCTCCCCTGATCGGCCCTGGTGAAGCGATCGGCGGATCCCGCGCTCAATCGAGCGGCGGTGCCGGTTCGCTCATTCAACCGTCTGAGGCAGGCGGCGCGGCGCGCATCGGAGGCGTCGGCGGGCCGGGGGAAACGACGTTCATGAATATCTCCGGCATCGGAAAGACGTTTGTCTATCTCATCGACACCAGCAGCAGCATGGGCGGTAGCCGCCTGAAAATTGCCCAAAGCCAGCTCAAAGCCAGCCTGCGACTGCTGCAGCCGAATCAGAAGTTCGCCGTGATTTTCTACAACGAATACCGCGAACGCCTGAAGCTCCGCAGACAGGACGCTGGTGCCATGTACTTCGCGACCGATGTGAACAAGGAGTTGGCGGCCCATGAAGTCGATCGCGTCACATCCGACCGCGGCACGGATCACATGCCGGCGCTGCTGGAAGCCATCAGCCTGAAGCCGGATGTGATTTACTTTCTGACCGACGGCGACGAACCGGAACTCTCACCCGGCCAACTCTCTGAGATCCGCAGGCTGACAAATGGCATGACTCTGCACGTCATTAAATTCGGCGATGGCACACTGTCCTCCCGCGGCCTTTCATGGCTGGAACGCCTCGCAAATCAATGCAATGGCGAATACCGCGAAATCACCGTCAAAGACCGCTGATGCCCGCAGCCCCGCAACTCGCTCATTCGGCAGCCGAATCTATGTCAAACTGAAAAGGTGATTCATGAACTCAACCGGAGTCGACTGCAGGACTGTCAATTCAGTAAGCACCCATGCGTAAGTTCTGGGGCATAACTTGGCGAGCGGTGAGTGTCAGCCCACCGAGTGGCCCGCATTTGACTCGGAGGGCTTACGCCGCTCCGCTCGCCGGGTTTGCGGCGACCGGGGACGTCACTCCCCTGATTGTGAATCCTGCGATTCTGCCATTTAACTTGTGCATGGGTGCTTAGACCGGTGCTGACGAGGGCAACTGGACGATATTGGACGTCAATACCCTCAGAAAAATCGGGGAAAATGCACTCTTCACCGACCGCGCTGCAAATTCGGTCTGAGTTTCCGGACCCTGAAGCAATTGGCTCATGCATGGCGAAGCGTGCCGGAGCAGTCGCGGGATGCGATTCGAGCGCTCGCAGAATCCTTCAGAATCGACTTACCGGAATAGTCCTTTTCGTTGTATCCAACTCAAGTTAGAATTTGCGGCGGGCAGTCACTTCGAAAAGGATTGAAAATGAACTCATCGGCGACTTCGGAATTGACCAGCTTCCGAGAATACCTTGACCAGCGAATTGCAGACGGCGAATCCGGACTGACCCCGGAAAATGCTCTGCGAGACTGGCGGGAACGAAACGAGACAGTGCAATCAATTCGCCGTGGCATTGCTGATGCGGACGCTGGACGCCAGAGGCCTGCCGATGAACTTCTGGAGCAATTACGGACTCGGCTCGCTCGACGATGACATTTTAAGTTGTCTTCACGGATGAAGCGGGTTTGATGGTTCTGCAGATCGAGGAATGGATTGCGGAGAGATCGCCACAAGGTGCCGCAGCTTGGCATTCCGGCAGGCGATTGACAAGCTTCGAGAACGCGGACCTGCGTTTGGTCTTGCCCCGGAAGCTTCGGAATTCTCCGAGCCGATTCGTCAGATTCTCTTCAAAACGCGTCGTGGGTTGACGTATCGAGCCCTGTTCGTAGTGCGTCAACAGCTCGTGATTGTTGTCAGCGTAAGAGGCTCCGGACAGGATTCGCCCGATGTCGTCTTGGAGGTGCTGACGGCACTGGGTTTGGGGTTTGGATTTTTGCGACGAACGCCGAGCCAACCGCCTGACCCAAACAAACGAATGTGGCCGCCTTTCGGTTGACCCGACGCCATCGGCGAGGCGATTTGAACTGTCTGCTTCCCAGTTGGGTCGGGTTAAACGGGGAAACTGTTGTGCGACAGGCGCTAAGAGAACGGAAGTGGAAGGGAATCGAACGCAGTTCCAGAACTCGTTTGATGACAACGACTTCGGCGAAAACACAGAATCCATGCGTGCAAAAACCTACGCATTTGAGGCCGATTCCGATCTACGGACTGTTATTGATGCGTGGCCAACGTTGACCGAGGAGATGCGGCTTTCGATTCAGGACCTCGTTGGCAGAGGGAAAACACTGCGGCAACCATAGACTTCAGAAATTGGCAATGAGCGACCGAAATCACGAGGTTGCGGCAAGAAACCTCACCAACAGGAAACTCGCGATCCGCAACGCCAGTGTATTTCATGGTTCGCGCTCGACGTCAATGTACGCGGAACTCATCAGTCAGTGATTGGTAACTCATGGGAACCACTTCAACGTGAAACGGCATCTCAGTGGCCATTTCCCGAATTCGTTCGATCATTCGCGTTACCTTCTCGATGTCCCCCTGATCGTAAACAAACGCAACTACCGTCCGAAAACGGTTTCGCTTGGCGTCTGGCAAATCACCATAAAAGTCAGCAATTCGTCTAAGCTTATCTCGCCAGATCTCGGATTGCAGGACGTTTCGGCGTGAATATGATACTTCGATAACGTAATCCGCAACATCCGTTTGCGCAACCCCATCAAAGGGGGTCCGCCCACGTCCACGCGAGACAAGCGCCCGTTCGATCTTCCAGCCGCGATCCTTTGCAAGTTTTGCAATTGCCAATTCCTCTGCAAGAAGGTAAGTCGCTCGATAGTCCTGCTGGAGTATTCGGAGTGCTGAAATTGCGCCAGGATCTTGTTCATTCGTTCCTTCTAGGGCAGTAGAACTCTCCGGTTTGGTTTCAGCAATAACCTCCTGATTCAGAATTTCGATCCGCTGAGTAGGTGACTGACGCTCAAGAAGCTCTTTAAAGGAAGAGTCTTCTTGAAAGTCGGACGGTGCATACAAAACATGATGTTTGTTGTAGAGGACATAAAAGAAAACGCCTACGAGTCCGATTGGAAAGAATATCAAGAACCAGACGTAAATGTACTGCGTAACCGGCTGAAGAAGCGGCAAGACAATTGTCCCGCCAACCTCAGCGAGTGCCGCGAAGATGGCGATTATCGTAAGTGGGTTTTTTACGTGTCCAACTTTTTCTATCACATCTGCCTCTATGTTGGCGAACTTCGAATTTCACGCGCGGAGTGATACTGGTCGCGATGGGTCAAAAACAAGGGCGATTTGATGGATGTTCCTGATCCCATGGCCCGTGTTCGAAATCAAATAATTAACGAGCCAGAGGATATCACTGTATTGACTTGCTTTTGGGGTGTCAAATCGAGAAGTTCAGGAAGTCTGGATAAATCGCAGCTGCGTTAGCAAGTCTTGCAGCCTATGGCATGCCTGCTGGTCATCAAACGTCCTCGGAGAGGTGCTGACGGCACTGGGTTTGGGGTTGGGATTTTTGCGACGAACGACGAGCCAACCGCCTGACCAAACAAACGAAAAGAGTCCGAAGCGGCTCCCTCTATTCGGGGGCTAAACGCAGGACACAGGCGGTTGGCGGTTTTGGCCGCCGCACTCCGCCTCGCAAAATCCGAACGCCAAACCCAGAGGGGACAGCATGGCGGTTTCCGAGTCAGGTTGTCTGCAGGTAACGGATTCACACTTCGGATCGGCGTTGAATCCATGCTCGCAAAAACCTGCAAATTTGCGGCTGAATCCGAGCTGCAAACCATCATTGATGCGTGGGCGGGACTCGCACTACGAGTTGATTGAACCTCTCGTTGTGGCTGACTACGATGCAAGGAAAAGAATGGCCCTCTTTTTCGGTGTATTTGGGGTAGTATCGAGATGTCTCGCCTGAAATAGCGATTCGTTCTACACTTCTTCGCCAGCGAGTTTTTCGCATCTTCGTAACGCAAATGACGCATACTGCCGAACAAATTCAACTTCCCGACTACGACAACCCACCGGTTGTCGAGACCGTTTTTGGGGTACAATTCAAGCCGCTTGCTGGACTCACAAACGCCCACCTTGGGGCGTTTTGGCAGTCGCTCGGGTCCGATGATTGGCCAAAGGTATCGGATATGCCACCTCTGCCTCGCCAGGAAGAAAACTTCGCGGCGGAAGCACAATGGGGCAAGGCATTGCGATTGCAGCTTACGCAAGATCCGATGGCGCGTCTGCGGATCAGGAATGGTGACGGCAACCGGTTGATTCAACTTCAAAATGGTCGATTCCACTTGAATTGGCTTGGTGAAGGGGGCGACGAATATCCAAGATTCATTCAAGTGAGAGAAGAATTTGGAAGGTACTTGAGCCAATTCATCGATTTTCTTCGTGACTGTCAACTTGGCCCAATTGAATTCGACCAATGGGAAACAACATACGTAAACAAGATTTTGCAGAACGTATGGAAGACCCCCGCAGACTGGGGGTTCTTTCGTCCGCTGAATGGCATGCCCTCGATCGCAGGGCTAATCGAAGCGGAGAGTTTTTCGGGTGAATGGCATTTT
>JBBQSE010000141.1:0-16747 GCA_038214195.1 Planctomycetales bacterium | reverse complement strand
TTCTGAGAACGGTCAAGGCTTCGATTCCGTACCGGGCGATGCGGAGAAGCCGTCGCAAGAGATGTGACGAGCATAGGTGGATACAAATGAGTGGCGATTCAACACCGAGACGGCGGACAGCATGGTTCCGACGCATTGTTCGTTGGGGCGTGCGTCCCTTGATTGTATTGTTCCTCCTGTTGCAAATTGGTTTCTACCTCTTTCAAGAATTGAAGGTGTTTGAATCCTACCGGGAACCAACGGGCTACATAGACATGCCCGAATTACTCCCAATAAGAGAAGACGTTTTCCTTGAGCTTGATGAAGCACGGATTAACTACCAAAAGTTTCTCGCCTTGACGCAATCGAGCAAAGGCACAGTTTTTTTTCTTCACGGTAGTCGAGGAAGCATCTACCAATGTCGTTGGGTCATCGAGCCTTTCTTGAAAGCCGGTTACGATGTCTGGACAATGGACTATCGAGGCTTTGGCAAAAGTACGGGACGCCGAAGCGAATCTGCATTGCTTGGCGACGCACAAATGGTTTACAAGCGAATTCTTGAGCAAGAGGATGAAGAAGAAATCATCGTGTGGGGGCGTTCGTTAGGCTCGGGTGTTGCAGCGTTCATTGCGTCAGGCAATTCCCCGAAAGCACTCGTTTTGGAGACTCCGTACTGGTCATTGCCTGACGCTGCCTGCCATTCACATCCCTATCTGTTCCCATTTCTTTTTCGCTACAAGCTGCCGACGCATGATTTTCTATGCAATGTCAATTGCCCAGTCTCTCTGATTCACGGAACTGCGGATGAGAAGATTTACTCGGAATCAAGCAAAAGATTGGAGCAACTATGTATCCAGAAACAAAAGCAGGTTCACGTTCATTGGGTTAAGGATGGCAAGCACAACCTGCGTTCGGAGGCAGAATTCGACGCCTTCGTGAAGGAAGTACTTCAATAGACTGAGACACAACTACGAATGGCATTGAGCTGTACTGGATCGACTGCAGGATCAACAGCGACGTTCACCAGACAGTTGGACCTTAATCAATTGTTCAACGACACCGAAGCAAACTCATGAACGTCCTGAAAAACATGGACCATCAATGATTTACGTCTCATGTCAGTTTGAAACTCCCATCGGTCGCTCGGATTACAGCGACTACGTGCGAGCATTGCAGCTCGATGTTTCAGGATGCGATGCTGATGGAAATCGTATTCTACTTGGCAAGATGGCTGCTGATCAGGTTTTGGTTGGTGATGCTCAAATTGACGGAATGACACTGTTCGATGTTTGTGACCAAGATTCTCAGGGGTTGCATGATGCCTATGTGTCACTGTTCAATGAGCATGGAGAGTTTCAGAGTGAACTGAATCTCGATGATCATGCGGACACACTGATATTTGTCTGGAGGGCCGTTGTCCATCCTCGTCTGCTTCCATACCTTCAAGGTGTGCTTGCAACCATTGGTTCGTTGTTCAGTGAAGCCACTGTTGTTGCAATGTGGCATGACACGACCGGGCTTTCTGACACTGAACTGGCTTCACTGGGCTTTCGTCGAATTGCAGGTTCAGAATTGATCTATCGACACTCGGCACTGAGATCAGATTTCACTGACGAACATCCCACGGGAATGGATGTTCCGCTTGAATTTGAAGCCGAAGAGTCGGATGGCAAATGAGTGTTGGCAAAATGGAAGAAAGTCGATTCAGATGATTGAGGCATTTGACTGACAAATGACTGGAAAACATGGGGATCAAACTTCCCGAAATCGTTAAAGTCAGCCGAAAAATCCCATGATTTTTGCAGCATTCGGACACCGAAAATTTTTCCAGAATTTATTATTGACAGATCATGAATAGGCGATAAAAATTGTCTGCGAAGTTGTTTTTCCGTTGACGAGTTTTTCCTTAATCTGGAGGACGCCTATGGAAGAAATGATCTTGTAAGTGACCTTGTTTTTTGTTGACTGTGTTTGGCTCTTTTGTGTTACGAAACTCCGGCTGTGTTTGTGAATTTGTTGACGCTGCTTCGTGTGGCGAGGTTATCGTGTGGTGTGCCGCAATTGGGCACAGTTTGTGTTTGCCGGAGTGGACTTGATCAGTAAGAAGTTTGGTACTGTTGAAGAGTTTTAGGCCCTCGTCCCTTCATTGTGACGAGGGCCTTTTTCGTTTCGGTGAATGCCCTGCATCGAATTGAATTTTGAGAAGCTACGTCGCAGTCAGTCATTGCTTCAACTGGACGTGGTTTGTGCTCGTAGTCTTTCAGGTACATCGGTTTGGGATCACCGAAAATGGAATGACAAATTGAGAAACTCAGAGGTCTTCGATATTCCGCTCACAACTCAAACCACTCATTGTCCCGGATGGCCATCAGGCATTCGTCCAAAGAAAGAGCGTCAAGAACGCCAACCCATTCTTCTTCTGTGTACCGCATGGCGTCAAGGGCGAACCTGCCGCCGCCGAGTGGCTCCAATCTGGCAAACATCGTTTACTGTCTGAAGACCTGAACGGGAGGCGGCAGTCGGAGGTGTTTGACTGCTGCTTGGACAAGTCGTATTCCACGATAACGACTTTCCGGAAGTTTAACGGCCAGCAACCCCGGATCCGCCTTCGTTTTGGTCTCACGAGCGGACGCCTTTTGCATCCGGCGATTCGAAGACAATCTGACAGTCGCAACGTCGAGCTCATACTCGTAATCGACTCGACGAGGTTCCCCAGCTCTTTCGCAGTCGAGAGGAATTTGCCGTCGCACTCAGGCGGTTGACGCAAGACTCGATGCTGCAGTTGAGGCCCTCCAAGCTCCTGGGACTGAGAGCAGAAATGGTGGTCAGCAACGGTCCAATTAGAGAGCCAAAAAAGGCCAAAGCCGGGTCCAATTAGGCAAATTCGAGTTTCGTAAAGCTTTTGTTTTCATAGGGTTGCGGTTTTCTACCGGGAAGACTATGCCGCACTTTCGTTCTGTGGCTGATCGACGGAGATTTTTGTCAGCATTTGCTGGTACTGCGGCGATGACTGCTCTGAGCGGTCGTTCCGTGCTTACTGACGATCCACCGCCGGTGACGAATCCACGAGCCACCGATGGCGACGAACGCTTCGAACCGAACTGGGACGAACGGCTGACGATCAGCGTGGGTCAAAAATCGGGCGACATGATCGGGGAAGTCTGACAAAGTCATTCAAGCCGCGCTGGATTATGTGGCACGGCCACGACAATACGGACCTTGGAATTCACCCCGGCTCTGATTCGAAGCGACCGATCATTCGGGGCAATACACTGGAACGCAACAGTCAAGGCATTTTCTGGTGCTGGGGCGTCAAATACGGTCTGGCGGAAAACAACATCCTCGAAAACAGCGGCGATGACGATGGTGTCGGAATTTAAGTCACGGGCAAGGCCAAAGACATTCGCCTCGTTGGCAATGCCATCTCTGAAACTCGGGGACCTGGACGACGCATCGGCATCCCCATTGGTGAAAAGGTTGGTAAACTGAATCTGGTCGATAACAAACTTTCAGGCGTTGCGACCCCGATCGACAGACTGGCAAAGGAACGAGCATGAGGGCCTCCCTTCAATCGAGTCATACACACGGAAACCGCTGTGGTTTGCCCCGCCGCAAACTGTTGCAGGCTGGGTTGACAGGTTTTACGACACTTAGCATGGCTGATGTGTTCCTGCTTCAGGCCGCTACAAGGGCAGACACGGTTTCTCCCAGGACTGCCGTGATCATGGTCTGGCTGCGCGGAGGCGCGAGCCATCTGGAGACGTTTGATCCGAAACCGGAAGCTCCGTCTGAATTCCGAGGTCCGTACTCGGCAATTGATACCAATGTGGCTGGCATTCAAATCTGCGAACTTCTGCCTCGTCTCGCAACGATGGCCGATAAGTATTCCATTCTGCGTTCCATTGCCCATACGGGAGGCGGGCATCCTGCGGGATCGTTGCAGGTTCTGGGTGGTGATCCCGATGCCCAGGACAAAATAACGCCCAAACTTCCTGACTGGATGTCTGTCGCAAGTTTTGTGCGGCAGGATTCCAGACGCAGCCTGCCGAACTATATGGCCATCAACCCGGTTGATCGCTATGACAGTTTCACGATTGCAGGGCCGACATATCTGGGCCCGTCTCATGCGCCGTTTGCGATTGTGGGCGATCCCAGCAACCCCGCGTTTGAGGTCCCCAATGTTGGTCTCGCACCGGAGCGGCGAGAACGTCTCGAACGGCGAATGCAACTCAAATCCGGCTTCGACAATCTCCGTCGCGATCTCGACACGTCAGGGACGCTGACTGCCATCGATCAATTTGAAGCGCAGGCGCTGGGCTTGTTGACCAGTCCAAACGCAGGAGATGCATTTGATTTGCGAAAGGAGTCGACATCGGTCCGCGAACGTTATGGCATGAACGCCTGGGGCCAACAACTGCTGATGGCTCGACGACTCGTGGAAGCCGGCGTTGAAATCATCGCGACGGAGTTTGACGGCCCACTGTGCGGACGCGTTCAGAATTGGGATGATCATGCAGTGAACCAGCACGTCTTTGATGCGTACAAATTTCGCACGCCGGTTTTCGATCAGGCAGTATCAGCCCTGATTGAAGACATCTACGCCCGTGGTCTGGATCAGCGTGTGCTGGTGATCGTAGCTGGTGAATTCGGACGCACGCCGCGAATTTCGTATGTTGCCAGCAGTGGCGGTGGCGTGGCCAGCGGATCAGCAGGAACCGTTCAGCCTGGTCGTGACCACTGGCCTCGCGCAAATTCTATGTTGTTTGCGGGAGGTGGGATCCGTACCGGGCAAATCATTGGTG
The DNA here is from genome assembly GCA_038214195.1 of Planctomycetales bacterium. Taxonomy (GTDB): domain Bacteria; phylum Planctomycetota; class Planctomycetia; order Planctomycetales; family Planctomycetaceae; genus SXXK01. The sequence goes on along the minus strand of JBBQSE010000141.1, from coordinate 11,966 downwards.
CGACTGATGCCCGAGGTGAAGACCCGGTCGATCGTCGAGTCGGCACGGGAGATTTTCTGGCGACGATCTACAAGCATCTGGGGATCGATTACGAACGCCTGGCGATCGCCGATTTTACGGGGCGTCCAGTCCCAATCCTGAACTCCGGGGCACCCATTCCTGAGCTGCAGCGAATCAGCGTTTGACACCATGCCATGCCACTACACTTCATTCTGGTGTCGATGTTTGTGTTGAAGTACCTGTTCGCGCACGGCAAAAAGGGGAGTCGTGTCTGCAACTCCGCTTCCCACAGCAGCTTCTGACGGTAAATTGTTTTCTGCCGCTCGCCCTCTGGAACCTGTTTGGCCGAGGCAGGGCAGCAGCAGCGAATGAGACGCATTCTGACATCACCACTTGCGGAATCTGAGCGGCGGAAGTAACTTGGCGGAAGCAGTTCACGCCGCCTTTGTTCTCCCTACCCCTCTCGCATTGGGCTCGCCTCACGATGCTGCGCTCAACTTCGTTTATTTGCATGGTTGTGATTGCGTTGGCGGCAGTTCGGGCTGATGAGCCCACGGCGTCGTATATATTTCCGGCGGGTGGCCAGCGTGGCACGACCGTCGAGTTTAGAGTCGGCGGACACTATCTTCACGATCACTGCGCGTTTCACATGGAAGGTGATGGCGTCACGGCTGTTGATCACTTGAAGCGATCCGATCGAACCGTCTGGTTTGAAGGACCGGTGATCCCGCTGCCGGATTCGCAGCAGTAGGAAGACTACCCGGTCGATCATCTTGGCTCGATGCAGATCGCGTCCGATGCTGGACCAGGGCTGCGTCGCTGGCGAGTCAGCACATCTCAGGGCGTGACGACTTCGATGCCGTTTGTGATTGGAGACCTGCCAGAGATCATCGAACAGGAAATTGACGGTCGCCCGCTGCCGCAACAAGTCGATCTGCCGGTAACGATCAACGGTCGAGTGTTTCCTCGCGAAGTCATCGACATCTGGAGTTTTAACGCCCGCGCTGGTGAAACGATTACCTGCGAAGTATACGCGGCGCGAATTGGATCTCCGCTGGATTCCCGTTTGAAAATCATCGGGCCAAACGGTCAACCTGTGGTAACGAACGACGATGCCCTCGGCAAGGACTCCCGCGTCTCGTTTACGACGGAACACGCTGGCCGCTATGAGGCTCTTCTTTGGGACGCGGATCTTGGTGGCCAGCAGCACTACGTCTATCGCCTGACGATCACCAGCGGCCCACGCACCGAGGCTGTCCATCCTCTGGGAGGCCGCCGCAGAGATACCGTGACATTTGAGCGAATCGGCAACGGCCTGGGGGGACCGACTCAGAAATTCGCATCCCGACAGATGCCGCAGAACGTATCGTGTTTCCACAAACTCGCGGTGTCTGGCTGGAAACTGGCGATCTTGAGGAATTCCAGGAGCAGGAACCGAACGAGACGCTTGAGACGGCCACCGCCGCCAAAGCGAACGCCGTCTTGAATGGACGCATTCAGGCTCCCGGCGATATGGACGTCTGGCGGCTGGAAGCCTTCAAAGACACGCCGCTTGAACTGCACCTGCGAGCAGCGCGTCTCAATTCACCGCTGGACAGCGTACTCACGATTCAGGACGTCGACGGCAAAACTGTCGCGGAATCTGATGATATTGCAAGCGGCCAGACAGATTCGCGTCTGCAATTCAATCCACCTGCTCACGGCGTCTACTATGTCACGATCACCGATCGATTTGCTCGTCGCGGCGATCCGCGTTTTGGCTATCGACTGTATCTCCGTCCCGCGTCATCGCTGCCGACATCGTTCGCGCTGAAATTTCCAGCCGATACGTTGAATTTGACGCGCGGGGGCGAGGCGAAGGTCAAAATCACTGCTGATCGGCAGAATGGGTTCGTCGGAGCGATTCAGCTTGTCATTGAAGGACTTCCGGAAGGTGTTACCGTCGATGAAACAACGATTGCGGCCGACAAGAATGAAGCTACGTTGACACTCAAGGCGACTCCGAAAGCTCCCGTTTCTGTTGTTCGACTGATGGTGCAAGGTCGCTGTGAACAGGATGGAGCAACCGTCGAGATGATCGCGAAAGTTGCGGAATCGGTTTGTGGCGATCCGCCGAACGAACATCTTTGGCTGGTGTAACGGTCCCGACTCCGTTCAAAGTTGTCGGCGACTTTGAAACGAAGTACGCATCACGCGGTTCAACATTCGTCCGCCACTACCGAATTGAACGTGGCGACTACGAAGGCCCGCTGACCGTGCGACTCGCACAACGGCAATCGCGGCATCTGCAGGGAATCACCGGCCCCGAGATCATCGTTCCGGCTGGAACCAGCGAATTTGACTTTCCCGTCTTTCTTCCGCCCTGGATGGAGATTGGTCGCACCAGTCGCGCGTGCGTGATGGCTGTCGGTGAGGTTGCTCTTGAAGACGGCAGTCGGCACACCATCAGCTACACGTCGTTTGAGCAGAATGATCAGATCATTGTCCTGGTTGATCCCGGCCAGATGAGTCTTCGGCTCGATCATTCGTCGCTTCTCGTCCATGCCGGGACCACCCCAGAGATCCCGCTGGCAGTGCGCCGTGGTGCTGACATCACAGGGCCGATCCGGATCGAACTGCTTGCCGCCGCCCATATGAAAGGAATCACGTTTGAACCGCAGGACATTCCCGCCGACCGTGATTAGGCGACTCTAAAGATTCAGTTCGCCACAGCACAACTCGGCCCTTTCAATATGCTGTCAATCTTCCGAGCGACAGCCAATCTCGCCGGATTCCCATGCAGCGTGGAGGCCTCGTTGACGTTCATTTGCCCGCCGTCACCCGATTTGAAGTGAAACTTGAGATCCTTCTATTGAGCCAGCCGATTACGGTTGCGCTGACGCAACCGGCTCGGAATTTGCCGCGACAGGATCAAATGTCACAGGCAGGGACCATGAAGCTGGTTTCATAGCCGACAAGTCTGGCGTCCAATCGTCGATGGTTTTCACGATCCGAATCTCCGGCGGGTTGTTCTCCGGCGCAAGCCCAGTGGATTGAACAACGATCAAAGTCGTCGCCACCTCTTCCATCTGAATTCTGGTCAGATCCTCCGCAGAGAATTGAACGCCTGTCTCATCCCCGCCGGAATTAAGTACTCGAACGAGAAATCGACGTTCCCTGTCGTTGAGTTTTTCTGACAAGTCCCACGGAGCTGTGGCGTCATCCACGATCTGATTGTTCTTGTTCAATTCGGCTTTGACGAAATTCACCGCATGAAGGTGCAGTTCCTGAGTCACGCCGGCTTCAGTCTTATCCGGAAGCAAGTCGGCGATAATGACGTCCTCGATTTTTGCTCCGTGCGTTTTCGCCGTTCCACGCGAAGATTCCGCATCGGCTTCGCGACCAAGTCTTGCCAGAGCAATCGCGCGACTCAGCCATGCAGACCCCAATTCCGGGTCCAGGTGAACGGCCTGATTTAAATCTTCCAATGCGCGGTCCCATTGCCGACGATCAAGCAGGACGTTGCCACGGTAGAGATATGTCTCGGCAGCTCGACCATTGATGCGAATTGACTCATCGTAGTCCGTCATTGCATTTTGCAAATCGTCAAGATCGTGCCTCGCCAGCCCTCGATTTCGCCATGCCAGAAAATCATCCGGATCGAGTTCGATCGCGCGTGTGCAGTCTTCTGTCGCCTTTTCAAACTGTTTTAGAGTCGCGTATGCCGCCGCGCGGTTGTTAAAAGTCCGAGCCGAATTCTTGTCCAGAGCAATGGAGCGGGAAAACGCGTCCACCGCTTCCGGAGACTTATCCATGGTGGCGTAGGCAACTCCAAGGTCATACCACGCGACAGGCTGCTTCTCGTCAAGCTCCAAAGATTTTCGATAAGCGGCAACGGCTTCGGGAAGTTGCGAAGTTCGTTCGTGTTGATGCGCGACGTCCAGAAAGTCTTGCGGCGTATCTGCCTTTTCCGCGCAACCTGACAGGACCAGGGTCCATAGAGCAACCAGACAATACGTGCTGGATCGAAAATATCGCTTCATGAATCCTCTCCAATTGGATGTTCGGCCGCCCATTCGAATTCCTGGTCGTCTGAAGTGTGGTCGAGCGTTTCCTGAATTTCACGGCGCAGGCTTCCAAGGCTGACCTGGCCAGTAATCACATGACTGCCAGGTGTGTGTATTCTTCCATTCAGTCTCGCAGACTGCGATGTTGAAAGAATCATAAACAGCGGCTCCGCATCTGGTCGGGAACAGTGGTCATCATGAAATGTTGTGACTTCCTCGTCCTCCCAACCAGTCGCCATCACCACCACGGCGTCTGGCAACGTCGTCTCCCGCAACTCCCTGGCTTCCTGCAAATCTCTGGACCCCGCGCAGTGATAACCTCGCTGCCAGAAGTATCGGAGACACAGCAGCTGCCTGCGAACGGTTCGGTCAACCCACAGCAACGCGGGCGCAACTTTCAGGTCAGTGTTCCTTGCTGACAGCCTCGTTTGTTTCAATGGCTGAAGTGTCCCCAGCAACGTTGGCATCAAAGGCAGACCGCCGAGCAGTCGTCGTACGATCCCCGCAGGCCAGAATGACAGATGGCCAAAGATCATGATCAAGCCAAACGTCCACATTCCCATCATGCCACCGATTCCGGCATGCATCGAGAATCCCATCGCCAAAACGAGGGGGCGTAGAGGGCGAATCCAGATAAGGGCGGCAAATGAAACTTCCCAGAGGATCGTGGTGTGCGTCATCAGGTCGCTGATCCACGGATACCAGGCGATCCACGTCATGCTGATCGACTGATACTCCAGGTTGGCAAACGCGAGCCAGACGGCCTCTCCGCTCCACCATGCTCCGCCCTGAAGTTTTGAGAGCCCCGAATACGCATAGATCACACAAAAATGCAGTTGTATCAGTCGAATGGCCAGATTCGCCGTGATGGATCGAGATACCACGGGCGCTGCGTACGGAACTCCTTCTCGTCTTGCTTTCCGACGAGCCCGAACGACTGAAATCCAGCGATCAACAGACAGCAACGCGCCGGAGGGGCCGATGCAGAGATACAGACACAGGATGGCGTTGATCTGGTCGAGCCCAAAATTTGACATGTGAGCGCGGTATGAATACGAGATCGTAATGATCATCGAAAGCACCGATGTGACTCGTGTCGCGAAGCCGATCCAGAACAAAAACAGGATCGCAATGCAAAGGCAATGCACAGGCATCAGCCACTGATCGGAAACGTACCACCAGAATGACGGAACAATTCCATCCTCCTGAACGACAGACAGCACATCAGGACTGTTCCAGCCGCTGGAGCCAAAGAAAGCGGGAAGATTCAACCCCCAGATGACATGTGTATACAGCAGCATCCCGCCCGCGAATATCCGAATCAGCGCGAGTACCACAGGATCACTCGGTGAATACCAGAATTCATTCCAGGCATTCGCGGCAACGCGAAAGGGATTCAGCAGCCACGACACCCACCGATAGAGTCTTGCTTTATCAGAGATCCGATTCGCCCATCCGAAACGGTTTTTCATAGAAGATCCTCCCGCTTGAATGAACCCAGCGGTTGTTCTTCATACAAGTCGCCGTCATCCAGTTTCCCCCCCGCGCGAACTCGCTCCATCGATGGCAGGTCATGGCGCACAGTGGAAATCGTCACTGTCTCGCCGTCATATTCCCGGCAGAGGTTTCGAGCAAATCCTTTGACAATTACAGTCTGAAGTTCCGGAGGCGAGTTGCCCAGGAACTCGGACAACATGAAATGGCGGTGGTAGTATAACCTCGGCCGAATGTCGAAATTTGGAAACCGTCCATTCAAGACGGTGCCATCTTTCCGCGTCACCGTCCACGAGACCAGGTTGCTGCTTCCCGGCTGTGGGGCAAAGTAATGGAACCCGTGATTCAGGTAGAGTCCCTGCAGGTAGGGGGCGACCGCCGTCCAAACGGTTCGGGACGACTGCGATGACGGTCCCACTGTCGCAGGGGCCGTTATTATTGCTGTCAAATGAATAAATAACCAGGTGTTGACCAAAGCGAATCCCGCTCGGCGCCACTTTGAACGAGGCCGCTCGACCGCACCACACGCATTCGGCGATGCCTGGGCCTCAATTTCAGAATTCAGTGGAACACGACGACGGTTCGCTGGAATCGTCGAAATCATGGACGTCAACCTCCGTTTAGGGACGCACCGGGGAAGTACGGAGTTTCAATGAATTGAACAAAGAGAAACTGGTCGATGAGGTTCGAAAATCGACTGAACATCGACACCAGAGAGGGCGCCTGCCCAAAGCCCGGTCCATGAGCTCGCATCAGGCACCCTCTGGCATCGCTTACCACATCTAGCGTCGCGCGATGGCGACCAATTCCCCATCATCAGCCATTTCGGTAACGGCAACCTCAAATCGCTGGCCCCCACGGACTTTTTGCTCGGAGCGGCTGACCAGTGTCTTACCGTCTCGAACAACTTCAACGCGAATCGGGTAGGCGTATTCCTTCCCCGGATCAGGCAGCGGAATGCGGAACCTGCGTTCAGTTCCGGTCAAACTCATCTTCTGGTCAACCAGATAGATAACAGCATCTTCCGGCACCTTAACGATAAGCATTGCCGCAGAACGATCGGTCATAGCAGCTTCCGGCGGCGCTGCAAGTGGTTTCGCTTCACTGGCCGCTGGCTGCGCCTGGTGAACCGGAACACTGTGGTAGACCACAACACCACCAGATGAACCGCTTGATCCGTGGGAACTTGAGGACCCACTTGAACCAGACGATCCATGGCAGCTGTACCTTCCGCCAGACGAACCGCTTGATCCATGGGAACTTGAGGAGCCTGAAGAACCGGACGATCCATGTGAACTGGACGATCCGCTTGAACCAGACGAACCATGGCAGCTGTACCAGCCGCCTGAAGACCCACTTGAACCGTGGCTGCTGGAGGAGCCACCTGAAGAGCCACTTGAACCCGACGAGCCGCTGGATCCGTGTCCTCGATAACGTTTTGCTTCCGCGTTTTCAGGCGAGAGCACCAGAACTGCCATGAGGCACACTGATGTCAGGCCGAACGGACGCGCCATTTGAATCCATTTCATCCTCTACTCCTAAGAAAATTTTTGCTGTAAGAGGCCCAACAACAACGGCTGCCAGGCGTGTACTTTCTGTCTGTCGACTGCAGGCAGAAACCCTCTACTCGACCAGTTTATCCCCTACACTGCACAAGGTCTCAAAGCATAATCCCTCTGCGTATTCAACCAAGATTGCCTAAGGGGCGGTCGGGATCGTAAAGACTACGAGCCATGTGTCAATAGAGCATTGTGCGAGGTAAGGGCGAATTAAAAAGATTTAACGTAATGCGTTGTTTGTGTAGACAGAGTGGCTTGGGATTTGTAAACAGCATTTTGTGTTTGTGGTATTTGAGGGCCTCAATTTGGGGCGACAGGGAAAGTAATTCTCAACAGTCATGATGCGTTGTGCCACATCGTTGTGTCGTCTTGGACGGATGGGTTTTAAACGGAGGTTGAGAGGCAATGGTTGAAAATTTAAAGAGTGTGAAATGCGATGAACTGGAAGGCTCAGGTGAATGGCGTGTTTGGTCGGCTGGTTTGCGAAGGGTTGCTTCGTATGCCTTGATCGCCAGTTTGATGACCTCCGTGTCAATTGCTGGCGAAGAGGGAGTTCCGAAAGGATGGATGCACAATTATCCGCAGGCTGAGGCGCGTGCGAAAGCAATCAACGCTCCATTGGTGGTGCATTTCTACGCCGACTGGTGCGGACCATGCCGCACGATGGAAAGCGAAGTTCTCGGGTCCGCTGAAGTTCGAGAGGCGATAGGCAATGGGATTGTTGGAGTCAAAGTCAACTCGGACACAAATCGAGATCTGGTCGCCAGATTCGGCGTGACATCTTTGCCCACCGACGTCATCGTTTCTCCCACAGGCGAAGTGCTTTCCAAGAGTGTTGGTTCTCCCGGCCGCGCAGGGTATCTGGCCCGACTGTCACAGTTCAGAACTCCGGAGGCCTCGCAACCTCGGCCTGCGGTTGACGTTCAAATTGCGGCGGCGAATTCACAAATTCCCGTAACGCCCGTCGCCTCTGTAAACATTGTGAATTTGGAGATCGCTGATGCACTCGTGTCTGACGGGGCGTCACCTGACACCGTCGCCATCGATAGCGTTGCTGTCGCCAGCAACTCTGCCGCATCAGACGAACTCTCTTCGTCCGAGAATCGCGTTTCGAGTACGGTTCCCGCCGACAAGCCTGGAACAACTCAAAAGTCTTCCCGAGCGATGACCAGAACTTTGCGTCGAGAAGCAGATCTTCGAATTGGTCTCAGCGGATATTCACCAGTGGCGCTGACGGAAGGTGAGAAATGGACGACTGGAGAAAGCCAGTTCAAACACGAGTTTCAGGGGGTTTGCTATTTGTTGAGCTCGGCGGAAGAGCTTGCTCGATTCAAGGCCAGCCCGGAAGAATTTGCTCCTGTCCTGCACGGCTGCGATCCCGTCTCGCTGTTGAATGAAAATGTCGTGCAGACCGGTCATATTGAGCTGGGTGTCACTTATCATTCCCGGGTTTATTTCTTTGCGACACAGAAGTCTCGCGACGAATTCCTCAGCAATCCAGGAAAATTCGCGACGGTTCAAAATCTTGCCTTCTTCAAAGCGGAAGCAGGTGACGAAACATGATGGAGAGTTCCGGTGCGACACCTTCATTGGGTCGCATGTGATACGCTGGCTCTTTTGGCAAAGGTGCAGAATCGGATACGATTCTGCATTTTTTTTTATAGAGGGCATCGCTCTGACAGATGCGGCGTCACCTTCCAGCTTCTGTCAATCTTGGTGACAGACAGTGTTTTCACTGCTATCATACTCGACCTGCCATTCCGGTCCCCAATGACCCTCCTTCGCAGTGCCTCGCTAATATTTGGATACCGTCATGAACCAATCCCGGTATTCCCTGTTGCTCCTCATTGTTCTCATGGTACCGACTCTTCGTGCGGAAGAGCCGACATCGGCAGAGCTTGAGTTCTTCGAAAAGAAGATTCGCCCGGTCCTGGTAAACAACTGCCATTCGTGTCACTCGGCAGAGGCGAAGTCTGTAAGGGGTGGCCTGCTGCTTGATACACGCGAAGGAATTCGTCAGGGCGGTGAGAGTGGTCACGCGGTCGTACCGGGGAATCTGGACGAGAGTCTGTTGATCCAGGCCGTGAAATTCGAGGGGCTTGAAATGCCTCCGAAGAAACAGCTGTCTGAGAACGTGATCGCGGATCTCGAAAAGTGGGTGAAGATGGGTGCGCCTGATCCGAGGGACGGCGTGTCGGCTCCGGTTCGGCAAACGATCGACTTTGAACGAGCCCGCGAGTTCTGGGCGTTTCAGCCGATCACGGCACCATCTGTGCCACAGCCGAAAGATGCCACATGGTCAGATGCTGACATCGACCATTTCGTACTGGAGAAGCTGGAGGCGGCAGGGTTACAGCCATCCGCAGATGCCGAGCCCCGCATCCTGATCTGCCGACTGTATTTTGATCTCATCGGACTCCCGCCGACGCCGGAACAGATCGAAGAGTATTGCCAGAACCCGACGCAGGACATGTTCCTGAGGATCACGGATCGACTGCTGGCGTCGAACCAGTTTGGCGAACGCTGGGGCCGCCACTGGCTGGACGTTGTTCGCTACGCCGAATCCACCGGCATGGAACGCAACTATACGTATCCCGAAGCATGGCGCTATCGCGACTATGTGATTGACTCGTTCAATTCTGACAAGCCGTTTGATCGATTCCTGACGGAACAGGTCGCAGGGGATCTGCTTGAATTCAGCAACCAGCTTGGACAGGGAATCGTTCGCACTGTGAACAACTTTGGAGCCAATGGGGATCGCCCCTCGCATCCCGAACTGCTGGACTACCTGGCCAGTAAGTTGCGGACAGATGGCTGGTCCGTGAAGTCGCTCATCCGGGCGATCGTGGCAAGTCGCACCTACCGTCAGACCAGTGTCCCGAACACCGTGGCGACAAATGCCGATCCCGAAAACCGGCTGCTGTGGCGCATGAATCCGCGTCGTCTGGAAGCGGAAGCCATTTGCGATGCCGTGCTGGCCGTGAGTGGCACGCTGGATCTTGCTCCCGGCGAAAAATCCATCGTAACAAAGGTGGGCGACGGTGACATCGGGAGAAATCTGAAGACGGAACAGTTCGCAACCCACGACAACAAACGCAGCGTCTACTTGCCGATTGTTCGTGGTGTCGTTCCCGAAATGTTGCAGATCTTCGACTTCCCCGAACCCAGCATCATTGCCGATTCCCGCGACGTAACCACCGTGCCGACTCAGGCGCTGTTCATGATGAACAGTCCGTTTGTCATGGAACAATCACGAAAATTTGCGGATCGGCTGCTGACTGAACGAGTCACCGACGCCGATCGAATTCAGTATGGTTATCAGCTGGCACTCGGTCGACAGGCATCTAATGACGAAGTAGCACGCTCGCTGGCATTCATTGGCCAGGCCAGCAAGACCGCTGCAACCGAGAACGAACAAAAACAGCAGCCGTCAAAACAAAAAGCATGGGCCGGATTTTGTCAGGTGTTGCTGGCATCGGCTGAGTTTCGCTATCTGGAGTAATTTCATGATTCCATTCTCGCGACGACAAGCTCTCAAATCCGCGTCGTGCGGTTTCGGTTATCTGGCCTTCGCCGGGCTCGCGGCGGAATCCGCTCGCGCCGCCAGTGCGGTTGCTCCGCTGGCTCCGAAGGAACCTCATTTCCCCGCCAGCGCCAAGCGAGTCATCTTCCTCTGCATGCGCGGCGGTCCTTCGCATGTGGACACGTTCGACTACAAACCCATGCTGGAAAAGGACGCGGGAAAAACGCCGGGCGAAATCGAAGGAGCGGGCAATCAGGCCGGTCGCAAGTTGATGCCGTCGCCGTGGAAATTTCAGCAGCACGGTGAGTCTGGCTTGGCGATTTCCGATCTGTACCCGCATCTGTCCCAACACGCTGATGATTTGTGCCTGATCAATGGGGCTCATACGACGCTGCCCAATCATCCTCAGGCGCTGGTGCAGCTGCATACCGGACAGTTTCAATTTGTACGTCCGTCCGTCGGGTCATGGGTGCTGTACGGTCTCGGAACGGACAACCAGGACTTGCCAGGATTCATCACCCTCAAGCCACCGTCACGACTTGGAGGAGCCCAAAACTACGGCAGCGCCTTTCTGCCCGCGGTCTATCAGGGCACCTCGCTTGGCAGCAACGGCCAGGCAATCAGGGACGCGAAGATTGGAAACATTGCGAATCCTAACTTCGATCTCGCGACGCAACGCAGACAGATGGACCTGCTTCAGGCGGCCAATCACGACCTGCTGACGCGGTATGAGTCCAATTCCGAGTTGGAAGGCGTCATCGAATCCTACGAACTCGCCTTTCGGATGCAGTCGGTTGTGCCGCAGCTGATGGACCTCTCCAATGAAACTCAGCAAACGATGAAAATGTATGGGATCGGCGACAAGCAGACCGACGACTTTGGCCAGATGTGCCTTATGGCGCGACGTTTTGCTGAGGCAGGTGTGCGTTACATCGAGCTGACTCACGAAGGCTGGGATCAGCACAATGGTTTGAAGGCACAGCTGGGAAAGAACTGCGGCGAGACCGACAAACCCATCGCGGGATTGATTGCGGATCTGAAGCAGCGAGATTTACTAAAGGATACGCTGATTATCTGGAGTGGCGAATTCGGTCGGACTCCAGCCGTGAAGAAAGACGACGGTCGCGATCATAACTCGACCGGGTTCTCAGTCTGGATGGCGGGTGGCGGCGTCAAAGGCGGTCTGAAATACGGAGCCACCGATGACTACGGCATCGTTGCCGTCGAGAACCCGTTCCACACCCACGACCTGCACGCGACGACTCTGCATCTGCTGGGTCTGGATCACACCAGGCTGACCTATCGCTATGCCGGTCGCGACTTTCGCCTGACCGATGTTCATGG
>JBBQSE010000140.1:0-16845 GCA_038214195.1 Planctomycetales bacterium | reverse complement strand
CGTGGATGGAACAAGTCAACGCGCCACCGATGACATTCCAGCCCCCGTCGGCTCGCTTGTCCAGCATTCGCTTCGCTGACGAAATTGGCGGGACGATTCGATTTGCCGGCCCGAAATTTATGGCCGGTGTTTTCGAGGATCTCGGCAACAACGATGTCGGCGTCGTTCACAGCGAAGACTTTAGCAGTTACTACGTCGTCCAGGTCCTCGACCGGACTCCGGACGAGCAGGCTGGAGAAGACATTCTGCGTCAGCAATTTCTCACCGAAGGCAAGCAGTTCGGCTTCTCACGCGGTGCCGTCGCGGGCCTGGTCCAGAACGATGTCGCTGGCCCGACGGCCCTCGAATGGGAAAAAGCAACCTGGCGAAAATATGGAATCGATCCTGACGAGCGCCGGGACGATTAATCAAAAGTGAGTTGTTTTGGAACGCGAGGAATGCGTTCGATTCAACTCCATAGATCGCCCTATTTAGAAATGAGCCCCTCGGCGAGGTCGTCGAGGGGCTTTTTTCGTGTGTGGGGCAACGAGTTACCCAGGGCGAACATCCCTGACAATTTCAAACCAGGCGATATACTGCCAGTCATTCAACGACTCTCCAACACCACAATCGGGGAGACTCGACGCTTCGAACGGATCGCTCAGATTACCACATGCACCACAAGTTCGCAGTCTTTGACAAGACCCTGCTGCTGAGCGGCAGCTACAACTGGACTCGCGGCGCTGCAGAAAACAATGAAGAAAACTTTTCCATCACCATTAACCGCACTCTAATTGCTGCCTGCCTTTGGCGGTTTGAAGACGTGTGGGCGAAACCTTAGATCTATTTTCCCGTGCATACGGCAAACGCTTGCGACCGACCATGCTGATGGATGCAGATCTGAGGACAGAAATCACGTGTTACCACGTGCGGCACCAATTGCGGCTCGCGTAAAGTCCAGTTGATCGAAATCGCAAAACTCAGGATAGTACGCTCACCGAATCCAGCCTCGTCCGTTGAACGGCCGCGACGGTATCAAAGGGCGAGCATCAATGATTGTCGGAATCGATTTGGGGACCACGAATTCTCTGATTGCTTCGCTCGCGGAAGACGGTCCACAACTGATCCCCAACGCACTCGGAGCCTATCTGACGCCATCCGCTGTCGGCATTGATCTGGACGGCGCGTTGATTGTCGGGCAAGCGGCGAAAGAATTGCAGGTCGTCCATCCTGAGCGTTGTGCGTCAGGATTCAAGCGGTTGATGGGAACGGAACGACTGACGAAAGTCGCCGATCGCGAATTCCGTCCAGAAGAACTTTCATCCTTTGTACTACGTTCGCTCAAGATCGATGCGGAAGCATTCTTTGGCGGCAAAGTTGAGGAGGCCGTGATTACGGTTCCGGCTTACTTCAGCGATCTTCAACGCAAAGCGACCGTGCATGCCGGTGAGATCGCCGGTTTGCGCGTTCGCCGAATCATCAATGAACCGACGGCGGCGGCCATCGCGTACGGTTTGCATGAACTCAAGAGCGAGCGAGTTGCCGTGGTGTTCGATCTGGGCGGAGGAACGTTTGACGTTTCGGTGCTGGACCAATTCGAATCGACACTGGAAATCCGTTCGTCGGCAGGGGAAATTTTTCTCGGCGGCGAAGACTTTACGCGATGCATCGCCAGTCGCATCCTGTCATCAAGAAAAATCGCCTATGAGCAAGCCGAGGCACGCTATCCGCGAATGCTGTCTCGACTGCTGCATGAATGCGAACAGGCCAAGCGAAAACTGTCGGAGGCCGATATGGCAACCGTACGTTTTCCAACGGAAGAAGGCATACTGAACGACAGTTGCGAATCTGTCATCGTGACGTCGGAGCAGATGCGAGACTGGACTGGAAGTTTGCTGAGCCAGACAAAGACTCCGCTCCAGCGAGCACTCTCGGACGCCAAGTTGTCGCGATATCAGATCGATGAAGTGATCCTTGTCGGCGGTGCCACGCGAATGCCTGCGGTGAAGGCAATGCTCACTGATTTCTTCGAGCGAGAACCAAGATCGACGATGAATCCCGATCATGTTGTTGCGTTGGGAGCAGCCATTCAGGCGGGGCTTGTCAATCTCGACCGAGCGGTCACCGACATGGTTGTCACCGACGTCGCCCCGTTTACGCTGGGTATCGAAGTGACAAAGGATGTCGCCGGGCAGTTGCGAGGCGGTTATTTCTTTCCTGTGATCAGTCGGAACACCACGATCCCCATTAGCCGTGTTGAAAAATTCAGCACAGCAATGGCCAATCAACCAAGTGTTCGGATTCGGCTCTATCAGGGCGAATCGCGAAGAACGGAAGACAATTTGCTGTTGAGTGAATTTGAACTCAAGGGCTTCGCAATGGGACCGCCCGGTCAGGAGTTGGAGATCCGGTTCACCTATGACTTGAACGGAATTCTGGAAGTGGAAGCGGTCGCCACGGCCAGCGGAAACAAGGCGACTTGTGTGGTGACCAGATACGCTCAGAATATGTCCGAACAACAAATCAAAGACGCGCTGCTGAAGATGGAAGAGTTGAAACCCGATCCACGAGAGGTTCAGGCAGATCGACACATGTTGAGAAAAGCCGATCGGTTGTACCGAGAACTGCCGGTCGATCTGCGGCGGGAGCTGGAGTCACTGATGTCCGGGTTTGAAGAAGCTCAGCAGTTGCAGGATCCTTCGTCTATTGAAATCCACCGCAGCCTGCTCGAATCCTTCTTGATGCGTTTTGATATCGATGAACAGTGAATTGACGAGAATGAACGAAAGCCACGAAATCGAACAAACAGCCGACGCGATGCGACGCATTGTTGCTCGACGACAACTTGGCGCTTTGGAAGCATGCGAAGCGTTGTCGGGACATCAGCTTGCCTGCCAGCGGATTCGTAGTCTTCGATTTAGTCCGCCAGGACACCTGCATGCGGCGATCCTGACCCTGGCAGAAGGCTTAGAGGGAACTGGGTCTGAGCCCGTTGACGATCCGGATTTTTGTGAACAGGTTCTCAGGTTAGAGCTGCGAAAATTTCGCTCCGAATTCTATTCCATCGCACCCACGGAACGAAAAGACATTTGGAATCAGTTGAACGCACGCGTTGAAAAATTCCCGCAATTCCAATGGCAACTGTCGCGTCTTAAAGACGGGCTTGCGGTGATTCGCCCTCCGGACGAAAACGGCACTCGTGTTGCGACTCTTGCGAGAAGTCTTTGCGACATCCTTGTCATGTCACCGGCGGCCTACGTTGCTGCCCTGCAGCAGGTGTGCGAAACGGCTTTGATCAAAGATAACGGTGTCGCGATTGGTGATGACTATCTCGAAATGAGCCGTGTGATGCCGGAGATCGGGGATCTTCGTCCAGCGATGATGCTGCCGGAGACGCTGCGACGGATACGCGATGAGGCAAAGAATTGTCCCGAGCGATTGTCAAATTACACCCCGCAAATCTTCGGGACCTCAAAGAAAGAACAGTCGGGATTCAGCACGGCCTTCCGGGTCATCTTGGTCATTGTCTTGTCGGTTGCGTGCGGCCTTTTTATCGCTGCTGCATTTGCTGGATTCGTGGCGAATGGTCGAAAATTTCATGGGCCAATGTCGCCAAACGAGAAATATGGCTTCGGCCGACTGGAGACCACGTCAGGTTCAATACCCATGCCGAATGCCGCTCCGTCAGATGCATCAGATCCGGTCGAAAATCCAACTGTTGAAGAGGCCGAGCCCGATCATGCGACGGCAGAGAAGTCATGGGACTTTCGGATGCTCCCCAATGGACGTTTGGAGGCGAAGGAAAGCTGGAGGGATTGGCCCGAGGATGACAAAGCGAAAAAAACATTGGAGCCACTGCCACTGTCAGTAATTAAAGAGTTAAAGGATTGGCGAGCCCATCAAGCTGAAGCTAAGGCAGGGAAAAAATAATCGGGCAATCGTTAAGACGTCGCGTTTTAGCTTTACTTCGCGCGGTCAGAAATGAGGCAGTCGTTAGTCTTGCGGCTGTCCCCTCTCCCCCCGCATTCGATTTGCCAACTTCACAACTTTTCCACGGGGGGAGAGGGCTAGGGTGAGGGGGAATTCAACATGTGTTCTTCAGCTTCGATTGACAATAAAACAATCAACCCCCATCCGGCCACCTTTTCCCCCTTTCCAGGAGGAGAAGGGATATACGCGGCGATCACCGTTCAACGCATCATTCCTCACCGTGTACCGTATCACATCATTTGAGCCGTGTAGAACTATGACCGAACATCTTTCTGACGTCATTGAAGATTGGCCACTCAATCCGTTTGATGTGCTTGGAGTCCCACGGACAGCAGAAAAGACCGAAGTCCGACGCGCGTACTCGGCGCTGATACGGCGGTTTCGTCCGGAAACACATCCTCGGCACTTTCAACGCGTTCGGGAATCCTATGAAGCCGTCCTCACGATCGTTCAGTCACGCGACTCACAAGATGGCAGGTTGCCCGCCGAGCTGAGGATTGATCTGTCGCCGTTGATTCGCACTCCTGGAGTGCCTCGTGAGTCGATACGTGAGACTCGCAACGCTGAATCGCAAGAATCTTCGGACTCTGCGACCGCCGAACTCTTGTGGGAAGAATTCAGTCAACAGCCACAGCGCTCTCAATTTGACGGTATTCGGAATCTGCTTCAGGGCAGCAGTGCAAACGCAACGACGCTGCTGATCGGATTCTGGATGTTAAAACTCTGCCCGGAATTCGCACCGCTGGAACAGTCGGCACACTGGCTGATGAGAGGGATCAAAGAGTATCCGCTTGATTCTCGTTTTGTTGACCTGCTGCTCATCGAATTTCAGCGGCATCCGGAACTCACCATGACTGGCGTTTCCGGTCGTGTCGCCGAGACGTTTCGCAATTCGGAATTGTTGCTGATCTATCTGCATGGTCGCTGGACGATGCTGGGCCAGCGCCGTCGTTGGTTGCAGTTGCGTGAAGAGATCTCGGAGCTTCGTCCAAAAATCGCGTTGGAATTCTCGGCAGCATGGTTTGGTCTGATCATGCGATGTTTTCGAGCGACAATGTTTCTTTGCGACAGTGATGCCAGCGAACTGCAACGCGAGACAAGGTCGGAGATTGAAAACATCGGTGCTCATCATCGCGAGTTTTCTGCCGCGATGGATGAAATGGATCTGCTCCTCGCCGCGCAGGATACGTTGGACGACCCGTATGAATCTACAGAGCTGGACAACATTTTGAGAGAATGTCTGGTCCAGAACGATCGCGAATTGCGGCATCAACTATTCGAGTTTACCGAAGAATGGATTGAATCGCCGGATGTCGGACTTCAGCGTTTAACAACCTTGTCGTCCCAGCATCCCGAATTGATCTGGTTGTTAATGTTGCGGATGAGCGGACTGGAAGCATTCAACGATTTATCACGACAACTGCATCCGGATCTGCCCGATGCTGTCCGTGGCTTGCTGAGCGAATGCACAACCATCGGATACCATGCCGCACGCTACGCGACCGCGCAGTTCTGCCATCAACATGCGATTTCAGGAATGGATTTGCTCACTCAACTCATGTCGCTGACGGAATGTTTACCTTCGGCTCAAATGCTCAACGAGACCATCCGCAGCGACGCTCCGCTAATGATTACGTGTCAGCTCGTGGGGAATTTCCTGCGAGCCATCTGATTCGGCACGATGCGTTCCTTTGACTCGACTCAGGGATCACAGCCTGACACAGATCGGGAATGCATTCAGGTGTCAGGTTGTGCCGGGATAAACCGGTTTGGAATAGAGAATGCAAGTATCTTACGAAGAAAGTTTAGCCAACAGCTTCGGCCTTCAGCGGAGGGGCGGATCGGGCGGCCGGTCTGTCTTGAGCGTCCGTGCGAAGGGTAACGCAGGCCAGCCATTGAGCTCCCGGTTTTATGCTTGAACAACAGGCACCACTTCCGTGTGCCGATCCTGTAATGTCAGGCAGAAGGCCGCATTTGGCGTACCGATACAGGCAAGGTGCGAACGAACACGGCGGAGTCGAAGACCCTGAGCATGCGTGGATATTCCAAACGCGCCTGCGTTCGCTGGAAAACGGGGCGGGAGGTCCCATCAGCCTCAAGTGCAAAGCCGCTTTGCGGATCACTCCTTGAGCGGACAACGAACCTCTCCGGGGGCAATGTTGGCATGAACGCTTTTGGGAATTCAGATGACTTCGTAGTACTATCGATGCAGGTGAACAAAGCGGCAACCGCCGTGGCGGAATCTGTCGAGGGAAGGAGGTCACCGAACTTGATGGCATCGTTGATTTCTTCTTCGGAATGGCTCACAGATTTCCTCCATCTTGAATTCTATTGGTCAACAGTCCATACGTTCATTGATCGTTCCTCAGCATTGCCGCCAATTCGAACGGATAGTCAGTCAGGATGCCATCGACACCCACATCAACTGCATTTTTCCAGTTGCCTGGGACGTTGCCGCTGACTGTTGGTCCTGCGATAAAAGACCGCTTTCCTTCACTCCGAACCGCCGATATCTGTCCCTTGGGAGGCAGATATCTGAAGTAAACCCAATCCATGTCGATCCCCAAGTCCGAAGCACGGACAAACTGCTCCCAAAAGAACTCGCCGCCTCGTCTGGGAATCGTTTGTTTGCCTGCGTCTCGTCCCTTGAGATTCGTCCAGCCAAACCCCGGATAAATCACCGGCAGAAGTTCCTTGCCCGACTTTCGAGCTTCTTCGAGATCGCCCTGCCACGAGTCCGTTGCAGCGACCTTTTTTTCTTTGATGGTCGTGTAGTTTCCAATGTTCCAGGGACTGATGACATCGAGTCGGCGGAAAGCTCTCGCCCATTCGGCATCCGCCTCCCTGCGCCAATACCACTGACATCCTCCGATCAACGTCACTGCGTACTGACTATCAGTCTGGAAAAAATCGATAATACGGTGAGCCGTTGCGGCATCGAATCGGTCGTCAAAGAAGCCCCACACAAACAGCACGGGCTTTCCGTTGTGATGCAGGTAGCGATCATCCCGTGTGACATGCTCGTCATCGACGAGACGCTTCCAGTCATTGACCAGCGAATCATAGAGCCGCTCTTTGGGTGTTCCCGAAAGGTCATAACAGATGGCGTAAGTTCGTCCCGATTTCTGTGCTGCGGTGCGAACATGGCTAAGTACCGTGTCGAATGATGGCTTTTCCAGATTGACGAGAAATCGCTGTAGGAACACGCCGTCAATTCCATACTGCTGCATCCATTGAAAATGACGATCCACCGTGCTGGCATCGGCGGAACTGAACAGGCAGGCGGGCTGATTGTCTGGTGTCGTGAATTCAGGAACGACGTATTTTTCTCGTTCGCCAAATTCGGAAAGATCAGGCCACATCTCGACAGTCAGTGAATCAGCAGTGACGTTCCGACGACGACTCCAATGCAACCAGCCTTCGTTAGTACCGTCGCCCGGACAGCGAAACCACCCTTGATATCCGCAAAGCACTTTGTGACGCAGCGTCGTGGCGTCAATCTGGCCTGTTGCGTTTTTCGCACTTCGATCTGCTTGCCGTTGGTCGAGGACTGGTATCAGGAACTCCCGATAACACCGGAACGAACTGCCGCCTTGAGTGATCGAATCCCCGACCGGCATGATTGTCACGACTTCATCAGCTCGCAGGCTGGTGGGAACAATCATGGACAGAAGCAGCCCTGCAGCGATCAAGCATTTGTTTAGCATGTTTTGCAGTTCTCGATCTGGATCATTGTTCCGTTGAATTTGGCTCTGCGGGGCAAACCATGAATCATCCTGAATTCCACACACGTTGCACAGCGAAGACCAAATGCTTTGTTCAGGACGTTCATCACGTTTGCCCCATGATACAAGGACAAATTCCCACCGTAAACAACGGCTGCGGGAGCGAAAAATACTGGCTGAAACCCTAAGATGACCAGCGGCGACAAGTATTCTTCCATCTTGTCAGCGGCAAGGCGCTAGCCGCCGGTATTTCCAATGTGTTGAAAACGCAACACCGGCGGCTAGCGCCTTGCCGCTCACAGTTTTCACACGAAATCTACAGCAACCATACCAAACAGAATCTGCGGAGACGCTGAATGCCTGCTGAGGCAACTACCAAATCCAATTCCCAGACAAACGGATCAAAGGCTCAGGCATTTGCGGCGGCGAAGAAGAAAGCAGAACGGCTGACGCTGCCAAAGCTGGAACGAAAGCTGTTTGAAGCGTGCGATATTCTGCGTGGCAACATGGATGCCTCGGAATACAAAGAATTCATCTTTGGCATCCTGTTCCTGAAACGTCTCAACGACCAGTTTCAGGAAGATCAGCAGCGGATGCTGAATGAATACACGGCCAAGAAGCTGAAGCCGGAACTGATCGAAAAGCAGTTGGCCAATCCCGACAAGTATGACTTCTTCGTCCCAAACGATGCCCGTTGGGATTACACCGATGAAGAGGGTCGCAATCAGGGTTTGGCTCATCTCAAAACCAGCGTCGGTTCAGGACTCAACAAAGCACTGGCGTCGGTGGAAGATGCCAACCCGAACACACTTCAGGATGTTTTGAAAGGCATCAACTTCAATCGGCGAGTCGGACAGCGGACTCTGGATGACAGCACGCTGATCAATTTCATACAGCACTTTGCCGACATCCTGCTGGCGAATGATGATTTTGAGTTCCCTGATCTGCTGGGTGCCGCTTACGAATATCTCATCAAATACTTCGCTGACAGTGCAGGCAAAAAGGGAGGCGAATTCTATACACCCACAGAAGTCGTGGAACTGCTGGTTCTGTTGATTGATCCCAAAGAAGGCATGAGCATCCTCGACCCAACAGTCGGTTCGGGCGGTATGCTGATTCGCTCCAAGAAGCATGTGCAGGAAATCGGCGGTGATCCTCGCAACCTTGAACTCGCTGGACAGGAACTCAACGGTGGCACATGGGCTATCTGCAAAATGAACATGCTGCTGCATGGCATACGCAGTGCCGACATTCGCCACGGCGATACGCTCAAAGAACCGCTGCATCTGGACAAAAACGGCGAACTGCGGCGGTTTGATCGAGTCATCGCCAATCCTCCGTTCTCACAGAACTACAGTCTGGAGACGATGAAGTTCAAAGAACGGTTCAGACACTTCATGCCCGAAAGCGGCAAGAAGGCTGACCTGATGTTTGTGCAGCACATGGTAGCTTCATTGAAGTCCGATGGCAGGATGGCGGTTGTCATGCCGCATGGAGTTCTGTTTCGAGGCGGCGAAGAGAAAGCCTGCCGTCAGCAGTTCATCAAAGACGGTATTCTGGAAGCTGTGATTGGACTGCCGAGCAACCTGTTTTACGGCACTGGCATTCCAGCTTGTGTGCTGGTGATCAACAAACTGGGAGCCGACAAACGCAAGAATGTCCTGTTCATCAATGCCGACCGGGAATTCAAGGAAGGCAAGAACCAGAATTCACTGCGAGCCGAAGACATTGAAAAGATCGCTCAGGTCTATCGGACTCGGCAAAGTCTCGACAAGTATTCCCGAGTCGTTCCATTCGCTGAACTGGAAAAGGAAGAGTTCAATCTCAACATTCGCCGCTATGTCGATAACAGCCCACCACCAGAACCGCATGATGTGCGTGCCCATCTGCACGGCGGTATTCCAGTTGCGGAAATCGATTCGTTGTCCGATTTCTTCACCAACTACGACGGCGTGAAAGATGCGATTTTCGTAGGTTGGACATCCCTGTCCGACGCTCCCCCCACTTCCGTTTCGGCAGCGACTTCGAAAAGCAAACGCAACGACGGGCAGGAATGCCCATCCTACGCCGACTTCGTCGCAACAATCACGGCCAAAGATCAGATCAAATCCGTCATCGAATCCGCCGCTGGGCTGCAAACCAAGCACGCTGCGTTTCAGAAAGCGATTGCCGCTTGGTGGAAGAAGAATCTCGCTGAGATTGAACGCCTGCCGGAAACGAAAAACGTATTTGAGCTGCGTCGTCACTGCATCGACAGTCTGGCAAAGACACTCACGTCGCAGGGAATTCTGACAACGCATCAGGTTCGAGGTTCCGTCGCTGGTTACATCAAGACTCTGGAAAGTGATCTGCAATCGATTGCCGCCAGTGGTTGGGGAGCCGAATTGATCCCAGAAGAACAGATCCTGCAATCGCAGTTCCCTGAAGTGCTGGAACAGATTGAGAAAGATCAGACTCGCATAGCGGAACTGGAAGGATTGTTCGCAGCCGCCAATGAAACGACGGAAGACGAAGATGCTGATCTGGAGAATGTGGACACAGAAAATGGCGTGCTGCCAAAGGCGTTGGTGAAGTCACTGAAGGATGAACGTAAGTTGCTGGCTGGTGTCATGAAAGAAGGACATCGACAGGCCAGAGCTGCGAAAACTGACGTCATGAGTCCGAAGACCTCCGCCGCAGAATTGAGAATTATTGACATCAGTTCGCTGCTTGTGAGGCATGAAATCCTGGAGAAAGAACTTCGAACTCTGAAAACCAACGTCCGCGAAGTGGAGAAGCTGAAAGACGAAATGATCGCCGCCGCTCGTGCGAAGATCACGGAGGACGAAGCGAAGACTCTGATTCTGGAACGGTTTCGAAACCTGCTGACGGAACAGTTCGAAGGCTATCTGAGACAATACCAGCGATCGTTCATTGCGGCTGTGGAAAACCTGTGGCAGAAATATGCTGTCACGACCAAACAGATCCTTGCGGAACGAGATCGTGAAGCCACTCAACTCGACGCCTTTTTGAAGGAGTTGGGGTATGAGTGAGGCGACTGCGATTCAGCCACGGCAGTGGCGGCAGCGTGTAGCCGTGGGCGTGAGCCCACGGTTCGGGATTTACGCATCACCAAAAGCCCCGACAGGGGCGACAGCAATCTGCAACAATCGCTGCTGCCGCCCCTGCCGGGGCTATGGAATCAATTTATTTCCTTTCCGTGGGCTGACGCCCACGGCTATAGGCTTTCGCCCCTCCGGGGCTGAACCGCGGCCTGAGTGTCTGCCAGCACCGACCAAACAGATCCTTGCGGAACGAGATCGTGAAGCCGCTCAACTCGACGCCTTTTTGAAGGAGTTGGGGTATGAGTGAACGCAAACATGATGACCAATTGGTCGCCCAGTCGTGGCGGAAGTCCACGCTTGGAGACATCTGTTCGTGGCTTAGTGGAGGGACGCCAAGCAAAGCAATACAACGCTTCTGGTCGGGCACCATTCCTTGGGTTAGCCCAAAAGACATGAAAGTGTTTCGAATTGCGGACGCCATAGATCACATCTCGTATGAAGCATTGTCTGCTGGGTCACGCCTCGTTGAGGTTGGGACCGTGCTCATCGTGATTCGAGGAATGATTCTGGCTCACTCTTTTCCCGTTGCAATCGTCGTCCGTTCGGTTGCGTTCAATCAGGACATTAAGGCATTGACCTGCCGGGCGGGCATTGAAGGCGAGTATCTGGCGTATTGGCTGATGGCCAAGTCAGACGAGATACTGTCAATTGTGTCTGAATCGACACATGGCACGAAGCGGTTCGATCTGGCTGATCTACAGCAACTGCGTTTTGACATTCCACCCCTTCCCCAGCAACGCAAGATCGCACGCATTCTGACGACGCTGGACAACCTGATCGAGAAAACAGAAGCCCTGATTGCCAAGTATCAGTCGATCAAACAGGGCATGATGGCTGACCTGTTTACTCGTGGCGTTGATGCCAACGGCAAACTCCGCCCCCCACAATCCGCAGCCCCCGAACTCTACAAACAGTCGGAACTGGGATGGATTCCGAAGGAGTGGGAGGTGACAACACTAGACGCTGCTGCGGAAAGAGTCATCGTGGGTTTGGCTCTTTCGGTTACGCAAGCATATCGGGACAGCGGCACGCCGCTTATTCGAAATCAAAACATTCGGTCGGGATTTTTTGAAGACGACGAAATGCTCTTCCTCGACCCTCAGTTTGCCGCCCTGTTTCCAAACAAACGTCTAATCGAAGGTGATGTGCTAACGGTGAGGACTGGTGCAAATGTCGGCGACACGGCTTTGGTTCCCGCAAAATACTGTGGGTGCTTAACATTCACGACACTGATTACAACACCAAAGAAGTCCGTCTTGTTTGCTCCATTCATGGTGGCGTATCTAGCGTCATCGTCTGGACTTTCAGAATTGAATCGACTGCTTGTGGGCGGCGGGAAGGAAAACTTAAACGTTGGTGAGTTCATCAAACTGCGAATCCCACTGCCAGATGTGAGTGAACAGCAGGCGTGTATTTCCTCGATGACGAGCGTCACAACAACCATCGAAACTGAACGGGCAGTGGTCAGGAACCTTAGAGAAATAAAAACCGGCCTCATGCAAGACCTCCTCACCGGCAAGGTTCCCGTCAAGCCAGACGAATCCGAGGAGGAGGCACCATGACTCCTGCGAAAAGCGAAGACACTTCGGCGAGCGGTGGGCGTCAGCCCTCCGGTACATTGCGACTTTGTCCGGTCACGCAGTTCGAATCGCAACGTACCGCCAAGCTGACGCATGCCGCTCGCCACGGCACCCGAGTCCGCAAAGATTATTCCATTGCATTTCACAAACAGGCGAGCGGCAGGGTGTCAGCCCTCCGAGTGCGTCCAGAGTTGCTCGGTGGGCTCGACGGCACGCGGTCTGAAATCATGTTCAAAGTCTCCTGCGACTGTCCCCTCTCCCCCCGAAATCGATTTTCCATATTTAAAAATATTCCACGGGGGGAGAGGGCTAGGGTGAGGGGGACTCAGAGTCGGCTGGTTTTAGGTCCACGACGTTCTGCCCAAATCAACCCCCTCATCCGGCCTGCGGCGACTTTCTCCCCCGAGTCCGGGGGAGAAGGGACAGACCTAACATCGACTTTCGAAAGCACCTCGTGTCAGACTGAGTGCAGCGCGCGTTTCCGTCAAACCATGCGAGTCCGAGGAGGTCATTCCATGACTCCTGCAAAAAAACACCACGGCGAGCGGTTAGACATCAGCCTGGCGATTCAGGCCCGGCGGGCCGACACATCCTTTGCCGGTGGCGTGAGCCACCGGTACGCAACAAGCACAAACTCAAAGGCCCGGCGGGCCGACACAATGCAGAGCCACTGCATTGTGTGTCGGCCCTCCGGGCCTTTGTCATGGAATCACTCTCAGTCCGGGGCCTTACGACCCCGGCAGAGGATGTGTCGGCCGTCCCGGCCTGAATCGCATTCGAAACGCAGTGAAAGCTGGAGTTGGTTAATCTCCACAGTTCAGGTGAACCATCGCACTCGGAGGGCTGACCGTCAGTGCCAGCGAGCGGACGTGGATGATTTGCGGCTGCCGATGATTCGGTTGTACCTCAAGGAGGTCGGCAGCGATCTGGCTGGCCAGACCAATGACTTGCCGATGGTGGATCTGTGCTGCCAGATGAATATCGTGGATGGGGCCGATGAGTTTCTGAGGCCTCGTAACGTCGGGCTGCTGTTCTTCAATGAAGATCCGACACGTTTCATGCCGGGGTCTCACATTGATGTGGTCATTTTTCCAACGGGTCCGGGCGGCGATGTGCTGATCGAAAAGACATTTCAAGGTCCGATCCACGAACAACTCCGGGAAGCATTGCGGTACATCGACAACCGTGCGGTGCGTGAGAAAGTCATCAAACATCCCGACCGGGCTGAAGCGAGTCGCTTTTTCAACTATCCGATGAATGCGATTGAGGAAGCTCTGGTGAATGCGATGTACCATCGTGGTTATGACCAGCGTGAACCGGTTGAGGTGCGAATCAATCCGGATGGGATCGAGATCGTCAGTTATCCGGGGCCTGATCCGTCGATTCGACTGGAGTCGTTGAACGGCGGAAAAGTGATCGCTCGCCGCTATCGTAACCGGCGTATCGGCGAGTTCCTCAAGGAGCTGGATTTGACCGAAGGCCGCTGCACGGGCATTCCCAAGATTCGAGCGGCGATGGAACGCAACGGTTCGCCGGAACCAAGATTCTCAACTGACGAAGGTCGGACTCATTTCCTTGTGGAATTGCCGGTTCATCCGGAGTTTGCGAGGATTCTGGCACAAGATGAGGCACAAGATGAGGCACAAGATGAGGCACATGATGAGGCACATGATGAGGCACATGATGAGAGATTGAATGAAACTGCAGCCCAAGTACTTGCTTTGTTGGCGACGGGGCCGAAGAGCCGAGCCGAATTGACCGAATCATTGGGGCAAATCGCACGCCGAGCAGGGCACTTTCTGCGGACTGTCGAACAGATTCGACAACTTGGACTTGTCGAATTGACAATCCCCGAAAAACCTCGCAGCAAGAATCAAAAAATGCGAATCACTGAAGCAGGCCAATCATGGCTGAAACAAGCGGGGCAAAGCGATGTCTGAACGCTCCTTCGTTGAAAAGCCATTCCTTGAGCAGCTTGCGGCTCTGGGCTGGCACATCGTCGATCAAGGACAAGGCGTTCCGACCGATCCGACGAGAAGCCTGCGGACCAACTTCCGTCAGATCATTCTGCCGGATGTTTTCCGAAGGAGTGTGCACGCCATCAACCAGACCGATCAGGGACAACCGTGGCTCACCGACAAACAAATCAGTGACTTGCAAGATGAATTGCTGAACCCACCAGCCAACAGTCTTGTGGAAGCCAACGAAGCCGTTCTGAAGCTGCTGTATCGGACTCAGGTGGATTCCAATGAAGTCACCGGCGAGCAATTTCCCAACGTTAAACTGATCGATTTCGAGCATCCTGAACGAAATCACTTTGTCGCCATCAACCAGTTTCGTGTCGAGACGCCGGGTGCAGGCAAAGGATTCATCATTCCCGATATCGTGCTGTTCGTGAATGGCATCCCGCTGGTTGTCATCGAATGCAAGGATACCAACGACTTTACAGCCAATCCGATGTCCGAAGCCTTCCAGCAGTTGATGCGTTACAGCAATCAACGAGAACAGTCCAAGCAGGATGGATTGCGTGAAGGGGAACAAAGGCTGTTTTACACAAATCAACTTTTGATTCGCACCTGCGGCGATCTGGCTGATTTTGGAACCATCACAGCCACTGACGAAGAATTCTTCTTCCCGTGGAAAGACATCTTTCCTGAAGTGCATCGAGCGTTCAGCCCACCACTTGGACACATTCGCCAGCAGGAAACTTTGATTCAGGGGATGCTGCCGAAAGAGACCTTGCTGGACCTGATACGCACCTGTTCTGTCTTCATGGATGCCGGAACAAAACGAGTCAAAGTGATGGCTCGCTATCAGCAATATCGAGCCGTCTGCAAAATCATCGACCGACTAAGAAGAGGCGAAACACCCGACGAACGATCGGGCGTGGTCTGGCACACTCAGGGATCTGGCAAATCGCTGACGATGGTGTTTGTAATTCGCAAGATCCGCATGTGCGATGATCTGAAGGATTACAAGATCTGCCTGATCAATGATCGCAAAGACCTTGAGAAACAGCTTGGCGAAACTGCGGCACTGACCGGGGAAAAAGTCACTTACATCACCAGTTCCACGGATCTAAAAGAGAAGCTCAAGGGACCGGCATCCAACCTGAACATGGTGATGATTCACAAGTTTCAGGAGAACTCACGTCGGGACTTGCCAGATTATCTGGACGATGTGCTGGGTGACTTGCCGGTTTACGCTCCACTGGGCCTTGTGAATGCGTCTGAACGTGTCCTGTTAATGATCGATGAAGCTCATCGAACTCAAGCAGGTGATCTGGGCGACAACATGTCGGAAGGATTTCCGAACGCTCCACGATTGGCATTCACCGGTACGCCGCTGATCGTAGTCAAAGATCAAAAGACGACGGCACAGCGTTTCGGCGACTACATCGACAAATATAAGTTGCAGGACGCCGTTGATGACAAAGCGACCGTCCAGATTCTGTACGAAGGCAAGACGGCTGACACGGCCATCAATGAAAAGTCGAAGTTCGACGAGAAAGTTGATGAGCTGGCACAGGATTACGTGACATCTCAGATGCGAAAATCTGAAAACGTCGAGATTATCAGGAAGATCGCTCAACGTGAAAACCGCACGTTTGATGATCTGATGAAAGATCTATCTGCCAAAGAAGTCGAAGCCCTGAAGAAGAAGTGGGGAACCAGCGGCGACATCTTTGAAGCGGAGCAACGAATTGAAGCCATCGCTGCCGACATGGTGCAGCATTACATCGACAACATTCTGCCGAACGGCTTCAAAGCTCAGGTTGTTTGCAGCACCAAGATGGCTGCTGTCCATTACAAGAAGTTCATCGACAAGGCGATTACTGAAAGACTGGCAGTTGAACAGGCGAAACCAGTGTTTTCTCAGTCAGAATCTGAAGGGTGGCCGGGGTTGGAGAGCGACAGCTCGAAACCCCGGGGCTTCCTTCGCTCCGCTCAGTCCAGCCCCGGCCACCCGAACCATCAAAGCTCGACTGAGAAAGAAGACCGTTCCAGTTATCGAAATGACGAGCTTTGTAAAAAGATTGCGTTCCTGAAATCAGCGGTGGTCGTGTCGTCTGAAGGAACCAATGAACGGGCCGTCATTACGGAGGCTCGTAAGCAGGGGCAGTCAATTGATGCTGTCGAAAACTTCAAAAGGAAGTTCAACTACGACGACCCGGAGAAGATCAACACCGGCGTTGCGTTTCTGATCGTCTGTGACATGCTGCTCACCGGATTCGATGCCCCGATTGAACAGGTCATGTACATCGACAAGAAGGTGAAAGATCACAACCTGCTGCAAACCATCGCCCGTGTAAACCGAGTCGCCAAAGGAAAGGCTCGTGGTTACATCGTGGACTACATCGGACTGACCGATCACCTGAAGAATGCTCTTTCAATCTATGGTGCCGATGACCAGAAGGATCTGAACGAGGGACTCAAAGATATCACCACGGAAATTCCCGTTCTGGAA
>JBBQSE010000139.1:0-16907 GCA_038214195.1 Planctomycetales bacterium | reverse complement strand
GGTCGCTGGCTGGCGTCGTAGACACTGCTTGTGATCCTTCCCATCGGCGTTGTCGTTCGAATCCGGCGAGCAGCGGAACCACTGGTCCGATTCCCCAGTGGATCGATGGTGGCCGTTCGCCTGAGATCGGCGTCCAGCACGTTCGTCGTGCGCATCCAGATCTTCGGTATACGAGCCATCAAATCGTCCGTCAGCGAAACTGCATAAATGCAACTCGAAGCAAGCCAAAGACCTGTCAACCTCATCAATCGATTCCTCAATCAACGGTTCGCAACACAATATACGCTCAGCCAGCCTCGTTTCCGTAGTCGATTCTGTACCGAATTTTGCACGATGCATTTTTTGAGTTCTCGCAATTCTACGAAATCCCAGTGTTTCACCGTCTCCGCTTCACTTCATCAAAATAGTGCGGCAAGCCGCGAAGTTCATTCCGGCAGAATGGACCTACGGTCGGCGACGACTCGATCGATGAATTCCCCGTTCAGTAGTGCGGCCACGCGAGAACGATATACTCCGGCCTGAAGTTGAGTCGGAGTGAAGTTGTCAGGCAGGCGATAGATGGTTCTTGCGATCATTGTGTTTTGTGCAATTGGATTTCTGGTTGGCGGCATTCCGTTTGGGTATTTGACAGGCCGTTTGGTTCTCAAGGATGACATTCGGAAGCACGGCAGTGGCAACATCGGTGCGACGAACGTAGCCAGGATTCTTGGATGGAAGTGGGGCTTCGTCGTCTTGTTTCTGGACGCGTTGAAAGGACTGTTGCCGACTCTGGCCGCGGCGATTTTCCTCAATGAAGGAAACAGCGAAGCACTGGTCAATCTGGCGGCCATCCTTACCGGAATCTGCTGCATCCTCGGACACATGTACCCCATTTGGCTCAGACTACGAGGCGGTAAGGGAGTTGCGACCGGACTTGGCGTCGTCCTGGTGATCGCGCCGTTCGCTTCCGGCGTGGCGTCGGCCGCGTTTCTGATCGTATTCGCATTGAAACGCATCGTGGGACTCGCGTCAGTCGTGGCGGCTGTGGCGTTTTCGATCACTCAACTTGTGCGACTGGGTGCCGATGCATGGGCGTTCGAGCAACTCCCGATGACACTCTTTTCAACGCTTGTCCCGGCGCTGATTGTCTGGAAGCATCGTTCGAATCTTGTTCGAATTCTTCGCGGTAACGAACCGCCAATGAAAATGCGTTCGACGGACACGAAGACAGACGCTGAGGAGTAAGTCACATGGCAGACGCGCTGTATGACTCCCTGATCGAAACACTGTCGCGTTTGCGGCAGTCGGTCGCGAAGATTCCTGAGACGCGGCGATGGCGATGGCTTCTGTTTGGACAGGACATTGAGACCGGCGGACGCTTTGCGAGTTACGCCGTTGGGCCGGTCGTCTCCGTGGGATTGCCGTGGTTGTCGGCGGAATGTTCGCTGCAATGGCTGGGGCTGCGATTCTTCTTTTGGCCCGCCGGAATCCCCGGGCGTCGGCGCATTTCGATTGTTTCATCGCGATTGAAGCAACGTCTCGATGAAGAAACCTGGTGGTTCGACTTGCTGCGCACGGCGGTGCTTCGCATGGATCCAGCCGGCGATGTACTGTGTACCGCGACAGGCTCGGCGGCGGAACGATTTGTCGCACGGTCGGCGGAGTTGTTCGGTCGGTCCGTGCTGAAATTCCAGGTCGATGCGACTGAGTCGCCCGTGTCCGATCCCTTCATCGTTCAGTGGCTCTCGGACGCCGCAATGGCCTCTTTTGCTCTGGAGAATTCTTCCCCCCAACACATCGAAGCGGATTTCCTGGCGGAGCCGCAACCTATGGAATACTACGCGCCGGGAGTCCACTGGCCGGTCGTCGTTTCACCCCCGATGAACTGGCCCGTCACTGCGGATTGTGATGCGACCCGGCCAGTTCCCGCGACTCCAGCGGACAATTGGCCAATTTGGAAACAGCCGATCGCCGATCGGATACTGTTCGCTGTCGGCGACAGATTGCAGGTGCTTCGCGCCCGCAGTGGCGGAGTGATTCGGTCCCTGCTGACTCACCATGCGGAGGATTCTGAGCGACAGTCTGCGCTCGTAATGCTTGCGTCGGACGAAACGGGACACGCACCAGCGGCAGACCTGGCTCATTCACACAGTGTGATTCCCTGGTTGGTGAGATCACCACCGATTGCCGCCGCCGATGAAAATCCAACTGGCGGCGCGGCAATCCACAGTCGCCCAGTTCTTTCACCGACAGATTCCGGCACGCACCCGGATTCGACGCCGCTCTCCCGGCCTGAAGAATGGTTGCTGCACTGGACTCGTCCGGCCGTGGGTCCGTGGCCCGATCAGGAGGCAGCGGAATTTGAAGACGAATTGATCCTCGGATGTCGATCGTCCGATCGTTCCGCCCTGGCGACTGTGCTGCGAATCGTGAATGAGCGACGACTTTGGGCCTCTTCCGAAACAATCCGCGGTGGGTTTCGCGTCGTGTCGTTCACAGAAGTTCCGTTGAGTGAATTCCGCAGCCATCGCACGTACCGCAGGCATCGCCGACGCTACGATTTTGAACCGTGGGGAATCGCCATTCGGCGAGATGTTCTAACAGCGGCCGGTGCGCAGCCCGTGACGTACGGCGACGACGACACCTGGCAGTCGATGCCGGACGATCAGCGTGCGTTTTTTCAGAACGCGAACGCGGGTGACGGCTGGACGACGGAAGAGCGCGAATGGCGTGTTCCGGATCATGTGGCTCTGGACAAACTTCCCGCAGCCGCCGTCGCGGTCTTTGTCGATACCGCCGAAGCGCGTCAGATCGTAATGAAGCAATCCGACTGGCCGGTCTTTGTCGTGCCACAAGTGTAGAACAGTTGCCTCACCTGTTCCGTGAGTCGATCATCTTCAGACACCACCAGCATTATATCAGCAATGCCAACATGACCGCCCCCGTGAGCAGCACGGCCCCCACAGCACGCCGAATCATCACGGATGGATGCACATGCCGTTCGCCGCCTTCGAACGATTTTGCCAGGAACCACGAGAACACGATCGCCCAAAGGCCTCGCAGAGCGTACACAATATTGACGCGAGTTGCGTCACCAAACTGCGAGAGTACGATCGTCATACTCAGCGCCTGCAACGCCATCAGGACGGTTGCATAGACCATTGGCCTCAATGCTCGGCGAAACCGAAGTGTGGCGACACCGTCCGTCCAGGGAAGGATAACGCAGGAAAACATCGACGCAAAGACAAACATCACCGGCAGAAACTTCGCTGCTCCGAACATCGGCCCCCAGCGCTGCAAAGCGACGTCAAACAGTGACAGGCAGAACGCGGCCAACAGCGCCATCAGGATCGTGATCACAGCTCGGATGCGGTCGGTGCGACCTGCTGAGCCCGCTCCGGACTGCACCAGCACGACTCCTGCGGTCGCCACAAACGCCGCGATCCAGACGGTTGTGGAAATGTTTTGGCCCGTGATAAGCGAAGACAGAACCGCGACGAACAGGATCTTCGTACCAAACACCGGAGTGGCGACCGACACGTCGCCAAAGCGAAACGCGGTGTACGTGAAAAACTGGCCGAGAAAAAACAGCAGCCCCACAACCGCCGCCCGCCACCATTCGGCAACCGGAATGACCTCCCAGCGACACACACCCACCAACAACCAAAACAGGCCCAGCCAAAGGTTGCCAAAAAATGTCCCCGTCCAGGCGCTCGCCCCACGGCCGATGGCCTTTCGAGCATTCATCATCCCGAACACAAACGTCACGCTGGAGAACAAAGGAAACAGCAGATGCAGATTCAACAGCGAAACTTTCAAGAAGGCTTGCGACGCGGGGCACAGCAACAAAACAATTCAAAATCGCGTGCGAATGAAAAACAGTGACAGGATGCCGAACTTCAGCAGATTGCGTTTTACATCACGCCGCTTCATTCGATCACTTGCCGACTCTTCCCTGTTGGATTTCCTGAAATAGCGATTCCACATGCACACGAAGTTGTGGAAGCGCTTTGCTGGCAGGGTCAACATCGAGATCATGAACTTCCCAGTAGACCACTTTGTGTTCCCAGTCAGGGAATTTTCGTCGCATCAACGGGCGATGCTCGGTTTCTTTTACCGCAATTGTCAGGGCTGACTTCATCAGATCTTCGAGTGAAAGCGGGATCGGCTCTCGATGGGGTTCGGTCGAGATCCCAAGTTTCCGACACTCCTGTTGCGTGTAATGCGATAAGCCAATGTTCTGTGGTTCGAGTGCGAGTCCACGTGAATCAACTTGCCATTCGAGTAAATTGGCAGCACACAGATGGCGGAAATACAGTTCTGCGAACCGGCTGCGATAAAAATTGCCCGTACACAGGAACAGCAGCGTTTTCATGAATGGGCTTTCGTGTTCAAGATTGACGACTTAAGCATGGCAGATCGGCAATTAGACAATCAGAAATCCGGTCGCTCATGATCTTCCTCTGTGATTTCGCGAATAACCCGGCACGGATTGCCGACAGCGACAACACCATCAGGGATGTCCTTTGTTACAACGCTACCGGCACCAATGACCGTCTTTGATCCAATGGTGACGCCTGGGCAAATGATTGATCCGCCGCCAACCCAGACATCGGAGCCAAAAGAGACCGGTTTGCCAAATTCCTGAGTCCGTCTTCGCCGGGCGTTGAGGGGATGTGTGGCTGCGTAGATTTGCACAGCAGGACCAAAGAAGCAGAAATCACCAATCCTGACTTCGCAGACATCCAGAATGACACAGTTGAAATTGAAGTAGACTCGATCACCCAGATAGATGTTGCTGCCGTAGTCGCAGTAGAACGGCGGTTGCATCCAGACAGAATCACCACCGCTGCCAAGCAACTCCGTCAGAATGCCACGACGAATGTCCTGTTCTCGTTCACGTGTCGCATTCAGATCATGGCAAAGATCTCTGGCGCTCTCTCTTGCCTGAACCA
The DNA here is from genome assembly GCA_038214195.1 of Planctomycetales bacterium. Lineage (GTDB taxonomy): Bacteria > Planctomycetota > Planctomycetia > Planctomycetales > Planctomycetaceae > SXXK01. Next base: position 11,973 of record JBBQSE010000139.1, on the reverse strand, counting down.
AATCCGGCGCAAGCGCATCATAGAATTCACCCGCCAGCATCTTCTCGCGTTCAGTTCTCATTATTCTGTCTTTGGAGAGATTTCACTCAATGCTTCATCCACGGTGGCTTTCATCGCCTGCAATATCGCTTTGACTCTTCAACCGACGATTTGTTGTCAAGCTCGACATCATTGAAACTGCGTTTGTTACCCCACCCGAAGATTCTCTCGAACAGCGGCAGCAGCCGGTTGTGCTCAAGGCTTTTCTGAAAATAAGCTTCGTGTTCCTTCTCCTTCATTGCCATGTCGTACAACACTTCGTCATGTTCTCGTATCTCGATCTCATTGAAGTATCGCATCATGATGAAATACTCGCAGACGTTTCCGCTCTCAAGTCGCCCTGCGAAGTAGTACGGCATGAACCACCCGATCACGTAGCAGCTACAGGCGATGATCCTGCCGATGATGTGATATTTGATTTCGTAGTACCCTGACGGCGAAATGTCGTAGCGCCGCATGATGGACAGTACTGTTTCCCGGTGTTGCCACTCATCCATTTCAATTTGTTTGATCGCAACTTTCTCGTCAGGGTTCCTGACCGAACCGGCATGGCCGATGTAGGCAAAGGCCGCAGCCTTCTCTGCTGAGTAGGCCAATTGGAGCAGCTTGACAAGCTTTGGATGTTGAATGTTCAATGAGTAAGCTCCAATGCGTCACGATCTCAATCGAAACTGTTCGATGTGCCTTCAGAACAGACATCATCACTGCGAAGGCGGGAACAGGTCAGGGCGATGTGAACGCCATTCCGGTGGAACGAATAGTACGGCATCTGCTGTTCAATGCCATCCAACACGGAACGCCAGCCGTAATACGGGCACCGCCCTCTCAATTCGAAGTTAACACTCTTGAGAATCGACTTCCTGAGTCATTCAGGATGTTGCGAAACCCGGCGGCTCGAAGTTCATCGACGACGATGTCACATTCCGCTGCGGCCCGCTCATGCGACGGGCGGTTGCGGGATCTGTTTTTGATCCGCAGCGTTTCATTCGTCTGCCGCAGTGAAAGCCGCCGCAGATGCTCTGTGGCGACTATGCCTGAAGCCGGGCCCATTCTCCGCTGTGCGAGAGGTCCATCCCCGCCTTGCATTCACCGGTGGTGGGGTCGGGAACTCGCATCAATGACACTGTGGCTGCGGCGGATTCACATGTTCGACCCTAAAAGAAAAGGGGAAGGACGAATCCTTCCCCTTTTCCACCGTGAAACAGGCCGAAGCCGATTTCACAGCAGGAGCTTCCCGCTCGGGCCACGCACCCATGTGAGCGGGAACAGGCGAGTTTCCTGACCTTCCCTCCTTCAAACCCCTGCAGAGTTTTGCAAATGCCGAGTCCCACCACGCCGTCATTTGCCTCCGATGTATCAGCAAAAGCAACGGGTGTGCCAATTCAAACCAGAATCCACATTCTTGATTCGCGGTGGCAAATCTGCAGGCGTTTCGGAGCTTTACCGATAGCAATCGCGGATTGACTGGGCGATGCGTGCAGTACACGAGATGCGCGGCATGCCACTATCTTTGCACCGATGCCCACTGATTGGGCAAATTCCCGCTGCGCAACCTGGGGAAGTTCAGGCAACGCCGGAACAGCACCAACCTCATTTGAGGCATGGACAATGTCTCCTGCCGGTGACAGCAAATGAACGACCGAAGTTCCGGCAGCCATCTGATATGCACGATCCGGTCTGCAACCCGAACCGCATGGAGGTTAACCACCCATGAATTTGTTGACGAACAGATCGATGTACATCACAAACATGAACAGGGAAATGATGAACAGCAGGCCAGCCGCGTGAGCCCAGCCGATAATTCGTGGGCTTGGCTTGCGACGTGTGATACCTTCCCAAATCAGGAACACCATGTGACCACCATCCAGAACGGGAATAGGTAGAAAGTTCAGGATCGCCAGATTGATGCTCAGGAAGCCAAGAAACAGCAGTAGATCGGCCAGCCCTTGACTGGCCACCTGATATCCAATCGACAAAATCCCGACTGGCCCGCTGAAAGAGTGTGCTGGCAAATCGCCACGAAAGAGTGACCGCAAAGTCATATAAATGGTGACTCCGTTCTTGCGGGTTTTTCGCAGACCCAGGTCCACCGCATCGGCGAATGATGTCGCTTTCTGCAGCTCCACAGAGTCCTCCCATCCCCCAACGCCACGCGTCCAGCGATACCAATCGGGGACTTTCTCGATCGTTTTCAACAACTCTGCTTTCTCGGCCTTCCCGTCGTCAAAATAAATTCGCACCTGTCGATCCGGGGCTGACTGAATGCCGGAGAATGCCCAGGCCCAGTTGATTTCTTCGATGGTTCCCGGCTGCTTTTCGCCAAGCTCATTCAGCTTGAGCAGGGGATCTGTTTCCTTCTTTGACGAAGCCGCATCGGCGTCTGTCACGACCTTGACCAGTTCGATTTTTGTAATCTTCTGGCCCTTTGCAAACAGCCCCGTCTTTTCGGCCTCAGATCCGGGTACCACTTTCGCGATATTTGGGAAGACCTGAAACGCGGCACCGATTGCCGGGATCGAAAGCGGGCTGGTCTGGTACACCGGCATCTCGGTCCAGCCTGGGTCGTCGGTCGGCACCAGTTTCAGTTCATGCTCCTCAGGAGCAGCCGAAGCCTGACGGCTGACTTTGATGATGACTTCTTTACCCGCATGATTGGAAAAGTATGTCGGCAGTCGAACCGGGTCGTAGTCACTGCCCATTGCCATATTGTCGACCGACAGAATGATATCGCCGATTTTCAGTCCAGCCCTGTCCGCAATCGAACCGGATCGAATTGCTCTCACAGGCCCCATGGCCATCCATAATCCAATTGAACGAACTTGATCTGGCGGCACGCTGATCTTCACCTCGGACGTGCTGTCAGGATGTGACGCATCCTTGCCCTTTGTTGTGCGTTCAAACGTGTAGACAAGTTCCTCTGACGCATACTTCGCGGTTAGACGATGCAGATCAACGAAGTTATTGACGGGTTCAGACTGCAGCGCAATCAGCCTGTCACCAGGTCGGAATGGCGTCTTTGGGCCAGCAGGTCGATCGCCATCCGTTGCAGAGGGAGCAGTTGGCGTTTCGGACGCCGTTGATTCTCCACCGACGAGCTTGGCCTGCTTCGCTGGAAGCCCGGAAATTGCAATGTCATCGGGGTTGATGATATTGGGGTTCAACGTGACAGTCTGAGTCGGAAAGATCCCAACAGAACGTCCCGAAGCTCCGCGATCTGGCGTCAAAGTGACATCAAATTCTTTGCCGTCCAGATGTTTTCCCACCAGATGAACGTCCCCGGTCGATAGAACGACCGATTGCCAAACATCTTCGAAGCTTCGCACCGTTTCGCCATTGATCTTTTCAATTCGATCACCAGCCGTCATTCCTGCCGTCCAGGCTGGAAAGCCTGGCACGACGCCTCCCAAAACCGGAGAGCGTTCATTGACTCCAGACCAGTAGCCGATCGTGACGAACAGAAAGCCGGTGATGACATTCATGATGACACCCGCCGAAATAATCGCCATCCGTTGCCAGACGGGCTTCGCCGAGTAGGATCTCGGATTCTCAGCAATTTCACTGCTGGTCATTTGATTGGGATCCATATCATCCTGACCGAGCATCTTGACGTAACCGCCGAAGGGCAGCGCCGACAGCGCGTACTCAGTCTCGCCTTTCTGACGACTCCACAGAATCGGCCCGATCCCGATGCTGAAACGTTCGACATGAACGTTGCACCACTTGGCCACTGCGAAATGTCCGAGTTCGTGAAAGAAGATCACGAGTCCCAGACCCAGCGCGACATGAAGCACGTTGAGGATTTTTGAAAACAGGCTGCCGAAATCAACGGCTGCGACTAATTGAAAAGCTAGGTCTTCCACCGAACTGCTTCCTCCCGAGCCTGGCAATCGACCTTGAGCAACTGCTCAAGTGATGGCCGGGCGTCGAACTTATGGTGGTTCAAAACATCGTTTACGACACACGTAATCTGATGAAACGGTAGTTCCCGGTTCAGAAACCGAGCGACCGCCACTTCATTCGCGGCATTTAACACGGCACCACAGGTACCGCCACGTTCTGCCACTTCGAATCCCAGTCGCAACGCCGGAAAGGCATCCAGATCGGGGGGCAGCAGTTCCAGGGTCTGCGGTTGCGTCCAGTCGGTCTTCCTTGCCGGAGATTCCGGACGATCAGGATACAGCAAAGCATACTGAATTGGCAGTCGCATGTCTGGTGGAGAGTTCTGGGAAATTACAGATCCATCCCTAAACTCAACCAGAGAATGAATCCAGGATTGCGGATGAATGACAACGCTGATTTTGTCAGCTGGCAGCCCAAACAACCACCGAGCCTCCACTATTTCGAGCGCCTTGTTCATCATTGTCGCGGAATCTACGGAGATTTTTGGCCCCATACTCCACGTCGGATGCCGCAAAGCCATCTCTGGAGTCACCGATTTTAGCTGATCGTCGCTGAAACCGCGAAACGGTCCGCCGCTCGCAGTCAGCACAATTCGCTGCAAATCCTGATGCCGTCCCGCCTGCAGGCACTGAAAAATCGCACTATGTTCACTGTCAACCGGAATGATCTTCGCCCCGGTTTGGGCCGCCCGTTCGCAGATCAGGGCTCCCGCAACCACCAGTGACTCTTTGTTAGCCAAAGCGACTCTTTTTCCAGCATCTACCGCTGCCCAGGTCGCTGGCAAGCCTGCGGCCCCCACCATCGCCGACACGACAACATCAACATCGGATTGCCGGATCAATGTTGAAACGGTCTCCAGTCCCTTGTGCCACTCGGTCTCAGAGACACCCCTGGACCCGATCGGCGGGACGGAAATCTCTTCGGCTCCAATCACGGCCCAGGACGGCCGAAACTCTCCAACCTGCTGGCAAAGTCGCTCGACACTCCTGTGAGCCACCAGTCCCACCGCGCGCAGGCGTTCCGGATGCTGGCGGATCACGTCAAGGCAACTTGTCCCGATGGATCCTGTGGAACCAAGAACGGCTATCGACTGAGGCTGAGGCAACGTGAATAATTTCTGATCGTTCGGACAACCTGCAGGCCCGAAATATCCACATCGCCCGCAGAAGGCAGGAAGTTTAAGGCGTCTCGCCAAACTGAACAAGATGGCTCTGGCAAATGCCAAATAACCGTAAATCGCAAGGGCGATTGAATTTTGTGAACCGTAAAACGCACACAGGCTCCGGAATCAATGTCGCACGGAATCATGCGGCATTCACTCCAGAGCCTGTGGATCGATCAAATACGCAGAGCGGCTTCCAGAAGGAAGGCCCTCTGCAGGGAGGTCTTGCTAAAAGACGTCCAGCATGTAATGGGAACCCGAGTGGTATGGTTTTTCGGTCGGGTAAAAGTTGTACCAGTTCTTGTTGTACACTGGAATTCGCATCGAAGGCTCATAGCGGTAGTACATGTGATCGTACTGCTGTGGTTTCTGGAACGAATGCGGATAGTACACATACGGGTAGTGATAAAATCGCTGCCAGTCGGAGGGCTGCCCAGGAGGCGCCGCTTCGACACAACGAACGCTTGTCGCCACAGCGACTGTGACAATCGCAAACATGACTATTCGCTTCAGCATTCCATGCTCCTTCTGCATCCGAACTGATGAATACCGCCGCGATCCTGGTTTCCTGCGGCGATCGATGCGTGGTGCGGAGTCAGCAGCTGACGCCAGCACATGATTCTGGACGAAATCTCGGCACGACGGGCCGATCAGTTTGACGGCCTTAGCCGTCTTAATCGCCCCCGGAAACAGACTCAGGTCCGCAATGCCGAGATTCGTCAGATGTCTTCAGAGATGGTTTGAGAGACTCACACCGAACCGGCCCTCCAGCAGGATCAGTCGTCGATTCAGACCATCGCTTCACAAAACTCAACATCGGCTTAACATGGCCCGCAGGATCACCACTTTCGTTAGAATCGGTAGAATCAGCGCGCCGGTCCAGAAGGCAACGGATGGCTTCAAGCTTCAAGGCACGCGGTGCTTGAGTACCCTGAAATGCCTTGCGAACGAGAAAGAAGCCACGTTATTGCCGGGAGACACGCTTCTCATCGACTGCCGGTGATGGAACTTCCTGCGGCAATTTTTGCTGATGTGAGCGTATTTTGCAGCAGCATCGCGATCGTCATTGGACCGACGCCACCCGGCACAGGAGTGATGGCCGACGCGATCAGACTCGCCGCTGCATAGTCAACATCGCCGACAAGGCGATCGCCAACGCGATTGATGCCGACATCAATAACGACTGCCCCCGGCTTAATCATGTCGCCTTTCACAAATTCCGGTATACCTACAGCCGCAATCAGGATGTCCGCAGTGCGGCAGATATCGGCGATATCCACCGTCCGGCTGTGACAAATCGTAACGGTGGCATCGACGCCTTTTTGTACCAAAAGTGCGGCCATCGGCTTTCCAACGATGTCACTGCGTCCAATCACGACAGCGTGGCGACCGGCGGTTTGCACTTCGCACACCTGCAGCATTTTCATGATTCCGGCCGGGGTACACGGGAGAAATCGCGGTCGTCCCTGCAGCATCAGTCCGGTATTCTCTGGATGAAATGCATCGACATCCTTGGTCGGGAGAACGGCGTCCAGGATGGACATCGAATCCAGATGCCCCGGCAGTGGCAATTGCACCAGAATTCCATGAACGTCGGTGTCACTGTTCAACTGGTCAATCAATGCCAGCAGCTCATGCTGCGTCGTTTCCGCAGAAAGCCGGTGAACTGTACTCTTGAGCCCCGCCGCCGCGCAGGCGCGTTCCTTATTGCGCACATACACTTCGCTGGCGGGATCGTTTCCAACCAGAATGGCCGCCAGATGGGGCACAATGCCAGTGGCATTCAACAACTGCTGCGTTGCCGCAGCTACTTCCTGCCGCACAATTTTCGCAATGGATTTTCCGTCAATCACTTTGGCTGACATAAGAACGCGCCGAGAAGTTAGAGGAGTTCACTCAAAGTCCGCCAATAGCCGAGTCGATCATATCCGCATCACTGCTATTGTGGCATTATCGCCGCCGGATTCACTGCGGCACGGATGGCGCACTGCAATTGTTCCGGCTTAAACGGCTTCTGCAGGTAGGAAGTCACTGCGGGGAATCGACCAAGATCATCGATATCGGTCGTGGAAAAACCACTCATCACAACGACAGGGATGTCCATTCCCCGCTGCTGCATTTCTTCCAGCATCGACGTTCCTTCCACACCAGGCATCATGAGATCAAGCACGACACAATCGACTTTGGCGTCGTCACTCATGAATTCCATTGCGTCGCCGACAGAGGTAAAGCATCGCACCACCCAGCCGCTCGTCTGCAAAGAACGCTCAACCACCTGCAGAACCTGCAGCTGATCGTCTACAATCACAACTGACAAGGATTTCTGCGCTGCAAGACTGTCCTGCATGGAGGAAAGCCGAACGTGCGAAGCATGAAATTCCGACTGTCGCGGCAGAAGTATGCGAAAAGTTGTGCCAACACCCTGGACGGACTTAAGGCGAATGAAGCCATTGTGCCGGTTGACATGGCCATAGACGACAGCCAGCCCGAAACCATGCGAAGTCTCTTTGGGTCTGGTTGAATAAAACGGCTCAAATACCCGCACAAAATCGGATTCGGCAATTCCGTCACCGCTGTCGGAAATTTCAAACCACGCAAATTCGCCACCGATCTTTCGATTTCCAAACAGGAATGGATCGTGGGAGACATCTTCCAGTGTCTCAACGCCAACTCGAAACGAGATCGTTCCAGTCCCCTGTCGTATCGCGTGCGCCGAATTGTTAACCAGATTCAACAGAATCTGGTCCAGCTGCCCTTCATCGTCTTCTGTAAAGACTGGATGTCTCGACGGAACAAATTCGATTTGATGTCTAATTCCCGGTCCGGGTCGGAACAGCGGCAGCATCCGCCCCACAAGTTCGTTCAGTTCGACACATGACTTTTGAGCTGGCTGTTTTCCAGCATAGGCGAGCATCTTGCGACTGAGGTCAGCCGCCCGCTCCGCCGACTGCGTAATTCCATCCAGATATTCTGCCGCATCGCCAGTCACCTGATGCGAATACCGGAGCAGTTCCGCGTTACCCAGCACGCCGACCAGCAGATTGTTGAAGTCGTGTGCAATTCCTCCCGCAAGATCACCCAGGCTATCCAGACGGGCAGACTGCGCCAGATGCAATTCCATTCGCTCTCGCTCAAGCGAGGCAATTTCGCGGGCGTGAATCTCTGTTTGCAGTCGCTCATTCAGCTTCCGCAATCTCCAACGTTCGCGAAACAGAAAGGCGGCCAGCCCACAGCTGACAAGCAAGCCTATTCCTGTCAGCCGCAGAAAAACATCACGGGCATCAATCGCTGAATCTCGGGCTGAAGTCAACACTTCTCCCGCTTGTTCTGTTTCGTGCAGCAGCGCTTGCAGCTGCAATGACTGGCTGTGTTCAATACAGTCACGGAGCCATTTGGCGTTCCTCTGCACTTCTGCCAGCCGGTACTGTACCGCCTTTGTAAGCCCTATTCCCGCATGAGTCCGCCGCCTGGCGAAGTCCGGGATCTGCGACGCCGTGCGGACCATTTGAGTCAGCAGTGGAGGCAGATCAATTAGATGCATCACGTCTGCAGCGGACGACAGCGCGACCCGGGCTTCAGCATTGTTTCCAAACTGATTTTCCATGGCTGCGGTCCAGAGATCGACTTCTGCCACAAGCGACGGGTCCCCCGCCTTTTGAAACAGATCTCTGGCGTTCGCGAAGGCGGTGCGTGCATCATCGTGTTGACCCTGGTTTTCAAACACGTATGCCGCCATGCATTCTGCTTCTCCCCGAATACGCCGCGATGCTTCCCGATATTTCAACTGCTCACGCAATGATAGAATTTCCGATACGTGATCTGCGATTTCACCCGTCACGGCTTTCGGCGATTTCAGGTCCAGCATCAGGGAACGCATGCTAAGCAGTTCATTGATCCTCACGTCATCGGAAGGAGACATCCTCGCCAGTGTCCAGTTCCCCGCATGACTGCGGCGCATCTGTTTCCATGATGGCGGAGTCCGCGTTGCGAGTTCAAACCGTGCCATCTTCAGCACTGCGGAATCAGCCAACCCCTCAGCTGGGGCGATGGCGTCGGCGAGCTGTTGGAGGCAGTCGGATCCACCACGATTTACTGGCTGCTCCACCATCGTGCGGGCGATCTGGAACAGCAGAAATAACTCGGGTTCATCGGGGCTCAAACGAAACTGAATCGCCTGTTCAAAGTCTCCTCGGCAACTCTCAAAACCTGAGCACCGCAGATTTGCCGCGGAACGCTGCATGTGGGCAATTGCAAGAATCGTCGCGTCGTGGCCATTCCTGGCGGCATCGATGGTTTGCGTACTAAGCTGAATGCACGAAGGAACGTCATCGTAACAGGCGGCCAGATTGCGCCGTAGTTGTTGAGTCAATTCCTGCCGCAGTCGCCATGTGTGTGTGGATGCCATCAGCAACGATGGACTTGTCGCACCGCGCATCGCATGGTCACCGGAAAGCGACGCATTTGATCCTGCGACAACCACTTCCGTGCAGTTTGCGGGCATGACCACCAGCCATGCACATCCAAAACAGACCGCGTTTCCAAGACTCATTCTCATGATCGCAAGTTTGTTCGCAGGACCCAGTTTCCGTATCCTCGCCAATTGTGAGGCATTACTTACGGGTAAGTTCAACAGATCTTTTTCCCGCAGGCAAGTGTCAGGTGGCTCGAAATGCCTCGCGGACGACAATCTGACTGGTTCGCGCCCTCCTGATCGGCAGGCCGAAATGTTTGTCCGGATGCTTCAAAAATTGAAAATCCATCCGCCCAATTCGTGACTTTCAGTCCATCGCCTGTCACCTTACGCAGGGCTGTACGATCGCCTGCCAATATTGCCCTGCCTACTCACTTTCAGGAGCCCACATGAAATTCGTCCTGCCGGTTTTCGCCTTCATCCTCTGTACCGCCGCTGCCAGCCCTGTGATTGCTCAGCCTTACACAAATCTGCTGCAGGACCGTTCGCTTGACTCCTGGATGCTGCCGAACGGCAATTCAGTCGAAAAAGGCTGGTTGTTCGATCAGGACGGCGCACTGCACCTGGTGGGAAAAGGCGACAATATTATCACGCGTGACGAATATCAGAACTTTGACCTTTGGTTTGACTTTCGCATCTCTGAAAAAGGCAACAGCGGAATCAAATACCGAGTGCAAAAATTTGGCTCGGCGTGGCTTGGGCTGGAGTATCAGATTCAGGACGATGCCGCATTTCCGAAGCAAGCCGCCAAACACCAAACGGCGAGTCTGTACGACCTGATCGACAGATCAAACACCGTCCTGGAACGTCGGTACCTGCCCCGGGATGAATGGAGTACAGGCCACATCGTTGTTCAAAATAATCGACTGCGGCACTGGATGAATGGAAATCTTGTGATCGATGAGCATTCTGATTCACAGCAATTTACCGATGCCGTGGAGCACAGTAAGTTCAAAAGCACTGCTGGTTTTGGACGTAATCCGTCAGGGCGAATCATGCTCACGGATCATGGCACCGAAGTTTGGTATCGCAATCTCTATGTCCGACGACTCGACAGTTGCCGCCCACTTCCCTGAGCATCAAGTGATTGTCAGATGCCATTCACCGGTCCGCAGTTTCGATCTGATGTCCTCACCGGGCAACGGGTGATTGTTGCTCCATTGAGGTCGAGCCGTCCGTCCGCTTGTCGGTCCGATCCGCCACTGAACCAATTCCCGGATCCCTTCGCGGAAGGCCACGAAAGTGAGACTCCGGACGAACGGTTAGCGATTCGCCCCGACGATTCGCCGGCAAACGGTCCCGGCTGGACGTTGCGAATCGTTCCCAATCGTTATCCAGTTGTTTTGGCTTCATCGAACGATGAATCTTCTTCAGGTGTAACAGAACACGGTACGAAAATGTTTCCGTGGCAACCTGCGATCGGAGAACACGATGTTGTCATCGAGTGTCCGGACAGTCGGTCCCGCATGGTCGAACTTTCGCAGGTTGAAATACAACAGATGCTCGCCGCATGGCGAACGCGATTGCAGCAGCTGAGCGCATCGTCATCGATTCGAAGCGTGTGCATCTTTCGTAACGAAGGGTTTAGTGCCGGCGCGTCCCTGGCGCACTGTCATTCACAGATTGTCGCCACCACGGAACTTACACCGCTGGATATCGCACGACACGAACGAGCGGCCCATCATCGCTTAAAAACCGGACGCGACCTGGTCCAGGATCTGTGGCACGCCGAGAGTTCAGAATCCATCCGACTTATTGCCGAATCAGCTCTGATCGGAGTCTGCTGCCCTTTTGCTTCCCACACGGCATGGCAGATTCGGTTTGTTCCAAAACTGACGAATCCTGAGTCGTTCGCTGTGGCCTCGGACAACGTTTTGCAGGACCTGGCGGGACTGCTAAAGCGTGCGTTGGCATCGCTCGAATGCAATGTTGGTAGTCCGTTTTCTTTTAACCTGACGCTGTCACACGCGAGAATCGATCAACCTGCCGCCTTTTCATGGTTTCTCGATCTGCTGCCGCGGACGGGGCGAACGGCGGGCTGGGAACTGCTGACAAATATCGACATCGTCACCGTCGCACCAGAAACCGCCGCCGAAAAGATTCGCCAACACTGGGGAACGCAGCCTGATTGAACGCCAGTCGTGAGAGTCCCGAACGCTGCGGCATCGGGGCAATCCGAATTCTCAAGAATCCGGTTATGCAGCAGTGTCGAACAATTGTCCCAATTGTTCTCTGAACTCGGTGTTCAGGCCAAATCACTTTGCCAGCCAGATTCCACCGCTATCATCCGTGCTGGGTGCAAGTGTTGTTGTTTTCGTTTAACCCGTGGTGGGGGGCCCCGCAGGGGGGGGCGGGGGTGGGGCCACCGGGGGAAAAAAATAAAACAAACCCCCCCCCCAAC
>JBBQSE010000138.1:0-17006 GCA_038214195.1 Planctomycetales bacterium | reverse complement strand
GGTCTGTCCCGCGATCAATTCCGGCAGCATGGAACTCAGAACTCCGGCAAGATCATCATCGTCAACCGTTTCGTTCCTGGTTAGTCCCTGGAGAATCAGGCGCGTCAGTTCCGACGACAGCCGCTGAGATTTCCGATCCAGCTTCGTCGGCAATACCGCCGCGTCAGTCAGACTCATGCCCAGCATCAAATGCAATACCGATTCCAGTGGTCGATCTTCGTCCGCCTGATTGATGAGTTCCCGAATACGGGCCACCGACGCGCGCTTCCCTGCGAAATCGGTGCGAAGTGTTTCCATCAGGACTTCGATCAACAATACTCGCGCGGCCGCCGGACTGGCGTCATGCTGCAAGCCTGCTTCAAGCAGCGAGATGGCTCCGGAAGTGTCGTCCTGCAGCAATCGTTCGGTCGCCTGAACAGTGGAATCCGGCGGTCCGTCCCCCATCGAATAGGCACGGAGTGAATCCAGATTCTGGGACAAAACCTGACCGTCAATGATCAGTAGATTTCCGGGAGACTGAATTCCATGAACCTCGCTCGTGACTTCTTCCGGTGAATTCAGAATCCGCTGGGTGACCAGTCGGCGACCTGTCCCAAGGTCGATCGTCACGATCGCCGGTTCAGACGTTGGGATCTGCAATAACCTGCCATCGGTCGCGGGCAGACCGCAGACGATGCCGTCTGAAATGAAACTGGTCCAGAGCGACTCGCCGTTAGCCAGACGAAATGCCTGCACGACCCGATTTCCGCACAGCACAATTCGATCGTCCGCAATTGCAGCGATACTGTGAAATTGACTTCGCGGCAGTTTCCAGCGTGCCTGTCCGGTTTGCAGATCCAGACAGAACAATTCGTCGGAGTCACGCGGCGTGACCAGCACATAGTCTCCGACGATTCGCGGCAGTGAATCCGTCCAGCGTGAATCCAGATCCACGCGGCCTGAATCCATTGGATTACGCGCTCCAAACAATACTCGGGCGTCACCTCCCAATTCCTGCTGACGAGTGTTGCTGGCGTATCGGAATACCCAGCGCACGGCGTTATCTTCCGCAGACACCGCCACGATGCGTTCATCGCACGTTGGACAGATCAGTAATCCGTGCGCGTACGAAGGGACAAGGCCGGCATGCTTGCGCACGGGATGTTCGCTGGTATTAAACTGTGGCAATGTCAACAACTGTGATCGCACGACGCGGGGATTGGCAGGCATCGTGTCACCGGCGACCGGTTCCGCAATCTGCAGCAGAAAGATTCCCTCGCCACTCTCTGCAAGGACATAGATCCGATTTCCCAGCACCAGTGGTGCCCCCAGAAAATAGAATCCAGATAACAAATTGCCCTGGCCCTTTGGCTGAGTGTTGGTTTGTGTCTGTCCTCCCACTTCCCACTTGAACAGGCCGGTCTTCAGGTCGTACGCCCGAATGAAATTGCTCGCGGGCAGCGGGCGTTTCTCATTTGAAAACATGAATGCATAGACATCGTCTGCTGTGACCCCGGAGCATTCGTCACACACAAACAAGGTCGAATGCGTCGCAGACAGCTGAGCGGCCGTATTGGTCCGCACCCATTGATGGCGTAAAGTGGCAGCCAGCCGATTGACCAATACACGGATTTCCGCGCCGCGTCTGGCGGCAATGGTCATTTCCGGATCCTCCGGATCTGCCACCTGGCGAGACTCTCTGGCCTGATTCTCAATCGTCTCCAGTAAATCACGCACATGGGCGTCCGGATGAGTCACTTCCCAAACAATACTGCCATTGTTCGAGCGTACTGCGCGGACCCAACAGGATGTGCGAAAAATGACAAGGTCGCCGACACGCAACGGCACCGCTGCGGGAACGACGACACTATTCTGTTGCTCTTGTCGCTCCTCTTCCAGCATCAGAGGACCACGCATCGCCTGCAGTACGGGATTCAGTTGTTCTTCGTACAGCACGTCGTTAACGCGGAGCAAATCAGAATCCCACGCGGGTACCAGTCGAGCAGGGCTGCGGCCCCGAATTGCGAATCGTCGGTAACTGCCGCCCGGCTGAGTCCATTCCAATGCTGTTGTTGGAGGAACTCCCGTGATCCTGGAAAACCAGTCCTGAATGTCGGCGGCCGTGCCGGAGGCTGGAATAACCAAACGCTGAATCGTCTGGGAGGCAGATGAAGAATTCACCAGCTTCGAAATGGTCTCCACCGCATCGCTGTTCAATCCCGCTCGCCAGTTGCAAACAGAGATTTGGACCAGGATCTCTGCGGTTTCCTCAGGATTCAGGGAGTTTCCGCTGATGCGCATCATGCGATTCAGCAGCAGGGCCGCTTCGAGATCATCTCCCCGATCCATTGATTGCCGCGCGAGGATTCGAATTCCTTTTTGCGCTGCGGGACAAAAAGCATAACGGAGCGTCAGTTGTCGCAGTCCCCGGAAATCGGCGGTGCCGATTGCCTCCGCAATTCTTGCCTCGGCGACCCCTTCGAACTGACTGCGAAATCCCGATTGAAATTCTTTCGGAGCTGTCATAAACAACTCCTCAAGACTCGCTCGACCACCCGCCAAACGCTGCGTCTTGCCAGGAGCCAGCTGTTTCACGGTAGTCCCGGACGCGGCCAGCAAGGGGTCTTCACGCTGACACGCCAGTTCCCAGGCCGCGTCGAATTGCTCGACCGCCTGCTGCCACTGCTGATTTGCCAGGAATGTTTCAGTCTCCGCGATCAGGTCTCGGAGCGCCTGCGGTCGAACGTCCTCGACGTCCTGAAGAGCAAACGCTGACGATCCAACGGCGGCGATCAAGACGAACAGCACGCCCGCCGCGCCAACCATCGAATTCAGCATCGTTCGAGTCCGCAGTCCCGCTTGCAGCGGCGCGCGACAACGGGTGCCCGTATTTTCGTACACTGATTTCATAGACTACCACCGCGCTGCAAGACGTGACGACTTTGTCGTCCAGGAGACAATTCCTGTCGTCAGTGTCGCAAATCCGGTCCTGATCGTCCATTCGCCCATGCGCTTCTGTCCGACAGTGGGGCAATCAGCGTCTAATTCTTACGGGACGTTCATCGGCCCTGACTGATCTGGCCCGCCTGAATCGACAGAGGCACCGGATGCTCCAGCGCTCTCCGTCGGTATAGGCGTAACCGATTCGGCTGGGCTGGTGGATGCTGAGTCTTTGGGAATCCCGCGATCATTGGAAGACTTCGGGATGTCATTCCTGCTCACAATCGGGGCTTCTCTCGGAGAGGTGGGAGGCGATGGAAGTTGAGGAAAACGAGGCAGTTCCGCAGCGTTCACACCCGGCACCAGATTATCTCGAGCCAGTTGCAGACCGGTACCGCGCGGATTAAACAGCGCCCCATTCAACTCAAATGACGAGGGTGTCAAATTCCTCAGCCACGCTTCGCTACTGTCGGACTTCCAGCTGCCGTTCTGCCACGCAAATTCCCGCAGAATGTCCGAGTTGGTCTCTTCACTGTCCGTTCGATCGCCCCAGAAACGAACCCATTGAGTGAAGTCACGGTGCCGTGGGGCATAGTCCAAAGCCGACGTTTCGATTTTCCAGTAAACTTGAAATCCGTCATACAGATTATTGAAGCCGTTCCACGATACGAGCGACTCCAGATCTTCAACGAAGCTGCTGCCATCCGTCGCCATCAGACATTCGTCGGTTCCGTGAGCCGCAAACACACTGCCATCGCTCTTCACCGCGAGACGCGGAATCAGTCGCGGAACGCCGCCGGGCAGTTGACTGTCGGTATCGTTCATTTTGAGCATGGGGGCGGATGTCAGACAAGTGACATGATTCAGCAGGACCTCTACAGCCCCGCGACTGGGCGTCATGGAGGAATCACCGCGATTGTCGATTAAAGAACCACCAAGCGCGATCCCGCAATTGCGAAGCTGAATTCTGCCACGTGCCTGCGACGCGATCCGAAAACCCTGCGATTCAGCGCGACAGATCACTCGGGTGAGTGTGATCTCTGTCGCAGCGAGCTTGTCTGAGTCCGCTCCGGAGACATCCCCGGCCAGTTCAAACAGCGCGGCGGGCTGTCCTTCAGCATTGATGAAGTCGATTGACACATTCGAAAGTTCGATGTTGTTCGGTCCCGTGCAATGAAACAGACTCCAGCGATCAGCCGTGAGATCGTCCCGCACGACGACGCGCAAATCGACATCCTGCAGCGACAATTTGCCATTGCCCCGCAGCGATATAATCTGACCAGGAGAAGCCGTTCCTTCCGGAGCGCCGTCGAATACAAGTGTCGGACGACAACCATCACCCGCGCGAATAATCAGGTCCATTCCCGCGATTCGAACCGGTGGCTGAGTTTTGAGGTCGTCTGGATAACCATTGTACTGCAGCAGCACGACGTCTCCGGAGCGCGCGTCAGCGACAGCCGCTTTCAATGTTCGGAACGAAGTTGGCATCCCGCCAGACCGCTGCAACACAAACGGTCCCGAGGCCGGAGTCGGAGCAACGGGAATGTTGGATTTGGTCTGATTAAGGCCCATGCTGGCCACAGCTGCGTTGATCGGCGACAAAATTGGAAACGGCAACAAGGTGTCGCCCGGAAGAGACTTCAACCCTGGAACACCGGGCGTTCCATTTTCGGTTTTGGAATTCGCGGCGGAGCTTTCGATTTTGGAAGTCCCCGAGCCGGTGACCTTCGAGGTTTCCGGCACTGCGGAGACTGCAGGTGAGGCTGGCGGGCCGACGGAGTCTGCGTCGCGGATCATTGGCCAAAGCTGATCGACCAGCTCTCCAAGATCATCGTGATCGGCATCCGTCGCATCAGCAATGTCGTTTGGTCGATGAACTTGCTGCAGCACAACGGCCGTCACACAGATCAGCAGCACCGAGACAAATACCCAGACGGCTCCCAGCGGCTGGCGTCTTCCCGCAGGTCCCAGCTGTCTCCAGACGATTCCTTCCGCCGGCACACTATGCAGTCCCAAAAGCTGAGCCATCTGGATCAGGTCGTTCAGCAATAGTCCCGGTGCCTGGTAACGGCCCTCCGGATCGTTGGCCATCATCTTGCGCATGATAGCTGCAAGTTCTTCAGGTACGCCGCTATTGAGGGTCCTTGGATCCGGAGGTGTCTTTCCCTGATGGTCGAGCAGCTTCTGCAGAGCCGTGCCTTCCGGATAAGGAGGGCGACCGGTCAGCATGTGATACATCGTACAGCCAAGAGAATAAATATCGCTGCGTTCATCCGCATTGCGAGGGTCGCGTGCCTGCTCGGGCGCAATGTAGTCGAACGTACCAAGCGTCGTCCCGGCCATGGTAATGTCGCCGATCGAATCCGTTGTGTCGCGACGTGCCAATCCAAGATCGACGACTTTGATCCGGCCCGAATCAGTGAGCATGATGTTCGAAGGCTTGATGTCGCGATGCACGATGCCAGCGGCGGCGGTGTGGTTCAGCGCCAGTGTCACCTGGATCGCATAGTTGATCGTATCCGCCGGACTCACACAGCCTTTTTCGACGATCAGATCGCGGATCGTGCTGCCAGTCGCGAATTCATAGGCGATAAAATACAACCCGTCCTGACTTCCCGCCCAGAAGACTCTGGCGATATTGTCGTGGTTCAGCTGCGCACACGCTCGCGCTTCATTGCGAAATCGAGCAACTAACGACGGATCATTTGATGAGGACGGATTCAAAATTTTTAACGCGACATCCCGCGCAAGTTCCAGATCCGTCGCTTTGAAGACGGCACCCATGCCCCCGGAACCCAAACGACCGGTGATTTGGAAGTGAGCCAGACGAATCCCGACTTCTTCGCCGCTGTAAACACCGTTCGAAGGAAAAAGCCGATTTCGAATGGCGTCGTTTTCAGAATTCGATGAGGCCGTCTCTATCTTGACCTCTGACCGCGATGCTTCCGGCGAACTGATGACCGTATTTTCATCGTCCGCCACCAACGGTCGGTCAGACAACGGCACGTTTGCGGAGCCCGCGAGTGGCTCAAGTGTTTCATTTCCACTGTGTTGTGTCATTGTCGCACTGTACAACGCCGGAAAAGCTGAGCCCCATCGCGCTCAGACACGCGCGACTGCAATTCGTCCATCCATGATAGTTCGTGCTTACGCCTGAGTCAAAGATTGCCGGAACATTTGTTCAGCACCTCCGTCGAAAACAAGAACGTTTAAACTCTATGAGCGATATAAACGGGCCATCGCCACCTTCATCGTTCAATGCAGGCCAATATTTGGGTTTGGTGAAACAGGAAAGTGGCCACCCTTCGTGTACTTACAGTCACACGAGCGGACGATCGCAAAACGCCGAGTGCCTGGTGACGGTCGATGAAATGGATAACATGCTGTGCCTCGAACGAAACCAGCCGGTGCGAATCGAGGCCTGACCGCAAGCTGATGACCTTGGGAAAACGTCCACGTGCAGATTTACAAATCCGTCCAGAAATTCGGAACTCTCAAGTGCACGATCATCACGTCTGAATCATTTGATGATTTCGAAGGTGGTCTGGTGATTCTGAATCACGGATTTGGAGCATCCGGGGAAGACCTGGTCGATATCGGCGCGTGGCTGATTGAAGAGAGTGATGCCATTGCGTCCAGGTGGCGATTTGCTTTTCCCGAAGCGCCGATTGATCTGAGGCCAATGGGGATGCCCGGCGGTCGTGCCTGGTGGCCGATCAATATGGCGAAACTGGCCGAAATTAATGCGACGCAGGACTATTCGGAACTCACGCGAATCAGTCCGCCCGGAATGACCGAAGCGACACAACAGCTCGACGCCGCTCTCAAGGAAATGCGAACGAATCTCAACGTGGCGGACAATAAAATTGTGCTGGGTGGTTTCTCTCAGGGAGCGATGATCAGCACGAATCTGACACTGTCCACCGGCTTCAATCCTCGTCTGCTGGCCGTATTCTCCGGGACTTTGCTTTGTCGTGACGAATGGACCAGGCTGGCAGCGTCGCATCAGCACTGTGCCGTCCTGCAATCGCATGGAATTGAAGATCCACTACTCCCGTTCGGAGCTGCCACGGAACTTTCTAAACTACTCACTGAAGCTGGCTTCGACGTGCAGTTCATCAAGTTTCACGGAGGTCACACGATTCCGACGAACGCACTTCAGGCACTCGCAGTGCGCTTGGAAAGCCTGTCATGAAGCCGCATAAATCAACCGCTGCTGCAAAAAAGAAACCGCAACCGATCCGTAAGGCCTGGAAGTTCTGTCCGCACTGTGGTGCTGCCGCCGAGAAGACTGGCAAACATCCTTTTGTCTGTTCCACATGCCAGTTCACTCATTTTTTCGGCCCCGTGTCTGCGGTCGGAGGAATTGCGACAGATCCGGCTGGGCAGGTTCTGTTGCTCGTGCGCGCCAAGGATCCTGGCAAAGGAATGTATGGTTTGCCTGGTGGATTTGTGGATCCGGGTGAATCAGTCGAAGTCGCGCTGCGGCGAGAAGTGTTGGAGGAAGTTCAGCTGGAAGTTACGTCCTATCGATATTTGGCTTCGTTTCCGAATGAATACAACTACCAGGGCTTCACACTGCCGGTGACTGACATGTTTTTTGTGGTGGAAGTCGCGTCGTTCGACACGATGCTGGCTGCGGATGGCGAAATTGAAGGCTGGCATTTCTGCCATCCTCGCAAAAAGGAACTCAAACGCATGGCCTTTGAATCGAATCGGCAGGCCCTGGAAGTTTTTCTGAAACAACGTTGATTTCCCCCGATCGTGGGCTCGCACCCAATCATTCTAAAAGATCTGATCGAAAGTTTCCCGGCCACCTGCAATAATGGGGCCGGTGAAGATTGATAGATGACGCGACGTGTGATTTTTAGCGTCGCAGGCACCTCATGAGGCTTGGAGAAATGTCACTACCCGTACTTTCCGGACCAGTCACGATCGAAGAAGATCCACTGGAACTGATGGATGAAATTGACTCGCTGAAGCAGGAAAAGGACGCCACGATCCTTGCGCACTTTTATGTCGATGGCGACATCCAGGACATCGCCGACTTTACCGGTGACAGCCTAAAGCTTGCGCGTGACGCGACGAAAGTCACGACGTCGACGATCGTCTTTGCCGGCGTGCATTTCATGGGTGAGTCCGCCAAGATCATGAATCCGGAAAAACGCGTGCTCATCCCCGACATGCTGGCGGGTTGTTCTCTGGCGGACAGCTGTCCTCCGGATCAGCTTGCGGCGTTTCAGGAGCAGTTGCGATCTCAGGGACGCAACTTTGAAACCGTCGCCTACATCAATACGTCCGCCGCCGTGAAAAGTCTGTGCGACTGGATTGTGACCAGCGGCAACGCTCGGGAAATCATTGACCGCGTTCCGAAGGACAAGGAGATCCTGTTCGTCCCCGATCAGCACCTTGGTCGCTATCTGGTCGAGGTCAGCGGACGCAAGATGATCCTGTGGCCGGGATCGTGCATGGTCCACGAGATTTTTAGCATTCAGGATTTGATTCGCGCGAAGAAGAACAATCCGGGCAGCATCGTTATCGCCCATCCTGAATGTCCTCAGAATATTCTTGAGGTCACGGATTTCGTTGGCGGCACCGAAAAGATGCGGCAGTACGTGATGTCGGTGAAAGAACCGACGACATTTCTGGTCGCCACCGAGTCGGCCATGATTCATCCGTTTCAGAAAGCGGCCCCGCAGCACACGTATCTTCCGGTGCCCGGAATCATGGCCTCATCGGGCGAAACCTGCGCCTGCAACCGCTGCCCTCACATGGCCCGCAACACCTTGCAAAAGGTGCGCGACTGCCTGCGTGACGGACGTCCTGAGATCGAATGGAAGGACTATTTCACACAGGCCCGTGCTGTGCTGGACAAGAGTCTGCTGCAGTAGCAAACTGCACCTTCGTTGCCGACAGAATTCGACAAACAAACGCCATGCAGAGCGACTGATTTTATGAAAACGGAGACACAGGATCATCCTTACGGCAAGGCCGTCGCAAGATTGATCGAAGAGTTTGGCCACCTTCCGGGCATCGGACGCAAGTCCGCCGAACGCCTGGCGAATCATGTTCTGTCATGTTCCAGCGAAGAAGCCAACGCTCTTGCCGATGCAATTCGCAATGTCAAGATCAGCGTCAAACGCTGTTCCATGTGCTTTAATCTGACAGAAGATCCGCTCTGTCGTATTTGCAGGGACGCACGCCGCGACCAGCACGTTGTCTGCGTTGTGGAACAACCGAAAGACGTCGTCGCACTCGAATCATCCGGAGCTTATTCAGGGCTTTATCATGTACTCGGCGGCCGCATCGCCCCGTTGGAAGGCTTCGGCCCGGAAGATCTGACGATTCAGCAACTGGTCCATCGAATTCGCAAGCAGGGCATCACGGAACTTGTGATGGCCCTGAATCCGACACTCGAAGGCGATGGCACCGCGCTCTTCATCACCAATCTGCTGCAGAACGACAAAGTGAAGATCACGCGTCTGGCTCGGGGGATCGCTTCCGGCAGTGTCCTGGAATTTGCCAACCGCGAAATGCTGGCCGATGCCCTGCGGGGACGACAGCAATTCTAGTCTCGACTGTCCCATATTAGGGTTGATTGGTGTGAGCAGAGGGTCGGGAGTCTTTTTCGGAGGGAAACGTCAGTGTTTTTCACTATGCTACTCTCTGAAAAAGACTTCCGACCCTTTCCTTCATCCAAGATCCAAAATGAGCCCATTGCGATGAAACCAAACGACATTCAAACCGCCCGAGCCAACCTTCTGCGTCGTCGCTGGTTTCTTAAAGACTGCGGTGTGGGCCTGGCGTCGATCGCCGCCAGTACTCTGCTCCAGACCGAATTCAATCGTGCTTTCGCGGATGTCACGTCCAATCCACTGGCACCCCGGCAGCCGCATTTTCCGGGGAAAGCCAAACGCGTCATTTACATTTTTCAGGCAGGGGCTCCCAGTCATCTCGAACTGTTTGACAATAAACCGGAACTCACCAAACACAATGGTGAGCTGCCTCCGGCGGAGTTGCTAAAGGGCTACCGAGCCGCATTCATCAACCCGAATTCCGCATTGCTCGGACCAAAATTTAAGTTTGATCGACATGGCCAGTGCGGGATGGAACTGAGCGAAGTGCTGCCACATACAGCGAAGATCGCGGACGAAATTTGTTTGGTGCGGAGCATGCAGACAGACGCCGTCAATCACGCACCGGCCCAGATCATGATGAATACGGGCTCGCAACAATTCGGACGGCCCAGCTTTGGCTCGTGGACACTGTACGGACTCGGAAGTGAATCTGCCGAGCTGCCCGGATTTGTGGTTCTCACCAGCGCCAAGGGAACCAGTGGCGGAGCCAGTAACTACGGCTGTGGTTTCCTGCCGACGATGTATGGCGGTGTGCCGTTTCGAAGCGCGGGCGACCCCATGCTGTACCTGTCGAATCCCAGCGGCGTGGACGCCGAGACACAGCGAGCTTCACTGGACACGCTCAATCGCCTGAATGAGTTGTCATTCGAGGCTGTAGGTGATCCTGAAATCGCGGCCCGCATTCAGAGCTACGAAATGGCCTACCGACTGCAAACCAGCGCTCCGGAGTTGATGGATCTGGGTGGCGAGTCGAAAGAGACTCTGGATACTTATGGGATCACGGATCCGAAAACTGCCAACTTCGCTCGCAACTGCCTGCTGGCTCGACGTCTGGTCGAACGTGGAGTTCGCTTCGTGCAATTGTTTCACGAAGCCTGGGACCAACACGGGAATCTGACGGCCGGAGTGAAGCAAAATGCCCTCGACACCGACCAGGCCAGCGCCGCGCTGGTGATGGATCTGAAAGAGCGAGGTTTATTACAGGACACGATCGTCATCTGGGGCGGCGAATTCGGACGGACGCCCATGGTTCAGGGAGGCAATGACGGTCGTGATCATCACAATCGGTCTTTCAGTCTCTGGCTGGCTGGTGGCGGAATCAAGGCCGGACATATCCACGGTCAAACCGATGAGCTGGGATTCAACGTAACGAACGATCCGGTTCACGTCCATGACCTCAATGCCACACTGCTGCACCAACTCGGCTTTGACCACACGCAGCTGACCTTCAGATCTCAGGGCCGCGACTATCGTTTGACCGATGTGCATGGCAACGTGGTTCAGGGGATTCTGGCGTAGCCTGTACTTCATTTTTCCAGGACTCTGCTGTGGATACGAAACCTTCAACCAACGTCGATCTGAAAACTCTGCCCGGAATTCGGCAGTTTGATCTGACCGGACAAGTGGCAATTGTGACTGGTGGTTCAAAAGGCCTGGGTGCGGCGATGGCAGCTGGGCTGGCGTCTGCGGGAGCGACGACGGTGATTGTCAGTCGCAATTTGTCGGAAGCTCAGGACGTTGCAAAGGAGATCTCGGATGGCTTTTCTGTGCCGTCGATCGGAATGCAGGCAGATGTCGCTGTTCCCTCTGAAGTCAACAGTCTGGTCGATGCCGTGATGAGCCAGTTGGGACGCATTGACATTCTGATCAACAACGCGGGGATCAATATTCGAGGCAGCATTTTGGACCTGACGTACGAACAGTTTCAACAGGTGCAAAGGATCAATGTGGACGGCACCTGGCTGTGCTCCAAAGCTGTGATTCCCCACATGAAGAAAGCCGGTTATGGTCGCATCGTGAATATCGCCAGTACGCTGGGCGTTGTGGGACTCGCCAATCGGACTCCATACGCCACGAGCAAGGGTGCCGTTGTCCAGCTCACTCGGGGCCTGGGCCTCGAATTGGCTCCATTTGGTATCACCTGCAACGCCATTTGTCCCGGCCCGTTTTTGACTCCCATGAATGTGCCAATCGCTGACACAGAGGAAGCAAAGACCCACATCGTTGGCGCAGTGGCGCTGAATCGCTGGGGCAAGCTAAACGAAATTCAGGGGGCAGCGATCTTTCTGAGCAGCCCGGCTTCCAGTTATATGACTGGCAGTCTGGTAACGGTTGACGGCGGCTGGACGGCGAAGTGATCGACTTCCCAAGTTCAAACGCGGCGGGTTCGACTTTCTCGATGTAGCAGTCGTTCGTAACAAAGACGAATACGGCGTTCTTTGAGGGTACAAGGATCAACAAAGAATACCACATCGTATTGCTGCCGTTATGCCACAGCACATGTTCGCCCGGCCAGCTTGAGTGATTGATCACCCATCCGCATGCGTAGTTGCTGATCAACGGAGCATGCAGCTTTAGAAACGTCTGTTGTTTCAGAAGACTCGTGTCGGATGATTCGCCCCGCAGATGTTCCCAGCCAAACATTGCCAGGTCCTCCATTGACATGTGAACAATTCCGGCTGGACCCATGACGGGAGAATTATCAGCGAGGCCGTTGGGATCGATGGGATTTCTCATGAAGAAAAGACGCTGATGACCCCAAGGCTGGTCGAGCAGATTTTCTCCCTTCGGAGCACCGAAACCAGACGAATTCAGCTGCATTGGTTTGAACAGTTCTTTCTCAATAAGTGCTTCCCATGTTGTACCAGCTTTCTCGGCGGCGATGAAGCCGGCCAGCGTATAGCCGACGTTCGAATACAGCCACTTCTCACCCGGGGCGGAAAGTGTCGGCTCAGTCAGAATCGCCGCCAGCTCCTCGCGACGTTTTTCGTGCAACTCTTCAGGGGCCTCTGTGCGGACAAACTGAACACGGACAGGAAAGTTCGCCGGAATTCCAGCCGAATGCGTTAACACATGATGCAGCGTGACGTCGTTCCAGCTGGCATCAAAGTTCGACGCCATACCTGGCAGCATCGCCGGGAGCGGCATGTCCCAGGTAAGGTCGCCTCGTTCGACAAGTCTGCCAATCACGGTGGCGGTCATCGACTTTGTGATTGAACCGAGATGCCATTTGTCATCGACGGTGACAGCGACATTAGAACTCTGCCGCCGCTTCCCGGAAACAGCGATGGCCTCAACCTTTCCATCAACCAGCACCGTCGCTCCAACTCCCACAAGGTGAAGTTTGTTGCGCAGTGAATCCAGCTTCTCCTGCAGCAGCGCGGAATCGACTGGAAGGCCACAAACCGCGGTCGCGGAGGCGAAGAGCAACGCACAGAACACAATGAAGTTGATGCTGATCGATCGCAGATCCATAGCCTTTGTCTCCCATCGGGCGAACGGTCGATTCGAACGTGCTGTCTCGGCTCGTTGCAAACCGTGAGTCTCGACTCCACGCATACTAACCGAGAATCTGTTTTGCGGCGAATCTCTAAATGCAAAATGCGAGGACGTTTTGGTTCTCTCCAGCCAGTGTTGCCGATCCGCACCAAAATGGAATCAAGTGAATGCCGGGCATGATCAACTGGAATCAACGTACCGAAACGAACTGCGAGCGTTGCGGCAGTTCGAGTCGTGAAGCCCCGTAAGATGGACATTCCTGTCCGTCGAAACGCCCAGGCAGTCGGACAGGAATGTCCAACCTACTGTGGAATTCAATTCTGGTGCTCGCCAAAGTGCAATCGCGGACGATTCTGATTATCATTTCCGAAGTCTGTTGCAAACGAACGTTGGTAACTATCTTTATTCTCACAACTTTTAGATCATTTTTTCGAGGACTCCACGCAATGTCAGCTTCTCGCCAAACCACCCGTCGTAATTTTCTCCAGAGCGTCGCCGCTGCCGGGGCCGCAACGATTCTGTCCCCCGCAGCAAACCGAGCCTTCGGCTACACGTCCGCGAATGACCGTCCGGTCTTTGCGACCATTGGTTTGCGAAACCAGGGCTGGGCCATCACCAGCAAGTCATTTGGTTTTGCAGATTTTGCCGCACTCGCTGACGTCGATGCCAACGTGCTTGGGACCAACGTGGAGAATGTGGAAAAAGCTCAGAAGAAGAAGCCCGACTCTTACAGCGACTACCGCAAAGTCCTGGATCGCAAAGACATTGACGCGGTCATGATCGCAACGCCCGACCACTGGCACACCAAGATCGCCGTCGAGGCGATGCTTGCCGGAAAGGACGTTTACTGTGAAAAGCCGCTCACGCTGACAATCGACGAAGGCAAGCTGATCGAGAAAATTGTGAAGCAAACCGGTCGTGTCTTTCAGGTCGGCACGATGCAACGCACGGAACTTGAAGGTCGGTTCATTCAGGCCGTCGCCCTGGTCAGGGCCGGCCGGATCGGCACCGTGAAGCGAGTTACTTGCGGCATCGACGGCATGGAAGCGTCGCCCGTGATTCCGGTTGCTCCGGTTCCGGAAGGACTCGACTGGGAAACTTGGCTCGGCCCAGCGGCGAAAGTGGATTACCGAGCGCTCCCTGAAATGCGTCAGGGTTACGGTGGCGGGGTTCCGTTGTTCAGCAACTGTCACTACTCATTCCGCAACTGGCACGAATACTCCGGCGGCAAACTCACCGACTGGGGCGCGCATCACGTTGACATCGCCTGCTGGGCACTCGGTGCGACCGACACTGGCCCGAGCAAGATCACGCCGCTCGAATTCAAGCTGCCGGTCGAATACAAGGACGGTCAGCCAGTCGTTCACGATCAGTACAACGCCGCCACCAGCTTCAGGATCAAAGTCGATATGCCCAATGATGTCGAAATGATCATCACCAGCGAAGGCGACAACGGCATTCTGTTCGAAGGCACCGAAGGCCGGTTCTTCGTCAATCGAGGCAAGATCGTCGGCGCACCCGTGGAAGCACTCAAAGACAAGCCACTTCCAGAAGACGCCATCGAAAAAGTCTACGGAGGCCCGGTCAGTGCGAACCACACCGCGAACTTCACCGAAGCGATGAAGTCCCGCAAGCAGCCGATTTCAGACGTCTGGTCCCACAACCGCATGTTAGAAATCTGCCACCTCAGCAACATCGCCATGCGCCTCAACCGCCCCCTCAACTGGGACGCCACCAAACGAGAAATCACCGGCGACGATCAGGCGAACACATTCCTTGCCAGAGAAAACCGCAAGGGGTATGAGATTAATATGTAGGATGGACAGCGTCAACGTAGGGCCGGTTCGCACCGGTCCTGCGTTTGAGCGCTGCCCTTGTGTTTGGCTGTCGATTCGGACCGGTATGAAGAAAGCTTAAATCGGCTGAAACATATGAACATCTTTGAAAGCATTTCGATACTAGGCTATCGACGCCTGCGCTCTGTCGATCTTTCGTTGAAGCCGCTGAATGTGATCATCGGTGCGAATGGCAGCGGGAAGACAACACTGCTCGACGTGTTTACTTTGCTGGCGGCAACCGCTGCAGGTTCACTTGCGGAAACCATTGGATACTTTGGCGGACTTCCAGAGAATCTCACGAATCTTCATTCGGTGTCGGCGGTGAAGGCTGCTGAGTTTCGACTGAAGCGCTCTATCCCTGACAAAAACCCACTGGAATACCACATCAGCCTGGAACCTCGCGGTGTCGGTTATTCCATCGGATACGAGACACTGCAACAAGATCGAGAACAGCCCAAACCGTTCTACCACATTACATGCGGTGCCGGCGACATTCACTATTTCGAAACCAAGGCTGAAGAGCCCGGCGGCCGTCCGAAACTCATACGACCAACCTGGGAATACAATCCATCGGAGTCCGCGCTCTCGCAGGTACCTCGGATGTTTGCGGAGCCGGAAGAGTTTCGACGACTGCTGGCTTCGTCTACTCACTATCATGTCCTGGACGTCAGTTCTACTGCTCCAGTTCGCCTGCCTCAACCAATGCGAGTCGCAACGCTTCCTGGTCGCGACGGCGGCAATTTGGTGTCGTGTCTCTACGGAATTCGCGAGACGGATCCTGATCGATTTGAATTAATTCAGGATACGCTTCGCGCCGGGTTTCCGGCCTTTGAGCGTTTGAATTTTCCACCGGTAGCGGCTGGGGTGCTGGCTATGACGTGGAAGGAAAAAACGAGTTCCACACCATTCTATATGCACCAGCTTTCTGAAGGTACGCTTCGATTTCTGTGGCTGGTGACCTTATTGCAGAGTCCCGGTTTGACCTCTGTTACGATGATCGATGAACCTGAGGTCAGCCTGCACCCTGAATTACTTGCACTGCTGGCCGACTTGTTTCGAGAAGCTTCTTCGAGAACGCAGTTGATTGTCGCTACTCATGCAGATCGCCTGGTGCGATTTCTGACACCCGATGAGGTCGTAACAACCACCATAGAAGACGACGGTTCTGCGACCTTCGCAAGAGGTGATTCCTTCGAACTTGATGAATGGCTCCAGGACTATTCGCTCGATCAACTCTGGCAGATGGGGCGGATGGGAGGTCGAGCGTGAGAATTGCGATCATCGTCGAGGGAAGAACGGAAAAGGCGTTTCAACCATTCCTTCAGACGTACCTGAAAGGAAAGTTGTCTGGCAACATGCCAAAGCTCGACTTCGTACCTCAGGACGGTCGCGTTCCGACCAAAGCGGCATTGCATCGCCTAGTCGAACGACTGCTGAGCGATGGAAAGAAATCTGCAGATGCCGTGATTGCCCTGACCGATGTCTATACGGGAACCCATGATTTTGCTGACGCAGCAGACGCCAAAGCAAGGATGAGTTCCTGGGTAGGAAACGTTGCCAACTTCTATCCTCACGTCGCGCTGCATGACTTTGAAGCGTGGCTCATTCCCTATTGGCCCAAAATTCAGCGACTTGCGAAGAGCGACCGACAAAGTCCCGGCAATAATCCGGAAACGATCAACCACAACAACCCACCGGCGTATCGACTGAAAGAGATCTATCGAATTGGTTCGTGCCGACGCGACTACAATAAAGTGCGGGATGCCCCAAAGATCCTCGAAGGGGAAGATTTGGGAGTAGCAGTCAACCTGTGCTCAGAACTGAAGGCATTTGTCGATAGAATTATTTCTCTGTGCGGCAATGCTTAAGGAACCGTTTTCCGACGTTTGATAGTCAATGGACAGAGCAAATGGAGGTAATGCTGAAATGAGGAGTCGGGGATACGTGCGAAGCGCAAAGCTCGAGAGGAGCGTCGGGAATTTCTGCCGGTGCTCTGTCACAGCCTGCTTTTCGGGTAGTGGGGGGGGGGGGGGGGGACCGAAGGCGGGCCCCCCAAAGGACCCAAGTGAGAGACGACAAAACAACAACACAAAAAAAAGATGTGTGAGAAAAA